>NZ_JAFCMC010000007.1:0-239751 GCF_018130085.1 Bradyrhizobium sp. AUGA SZCCT0169
AGGCCAATTCCGGCGTGCATCCGCGCGAAATCCTCGCCCGTCAGTCCGGCCTGTGCGGCTGCCGCTTCAGTGGCCTCAAAAATGGCCCGCCAGACCTTCTCGGCGCCAATCCGCGTCGCGGCAGGCCCCGAGCTCGCCTCACCGAGCACCCTGCCGCTTTCGTCCTCGATCCGTGCGCGGCACCGGGTTCCGCCCCCATCAATGCCGAGATACGTGGTACCTTTTGCTGCCATGAAAACTTAACGCAAAGGTTCCGCTCCGGGTCCACCCAAAACACCCGGCTGGACATACGAAGTCTTGTAGCGGGCTCGCCTCACGAGGCCGCAACTGTCATTCTCGGATCAATGCTGATGGGCCACGATGGTTCTTCCTCTTTTACGATTGCGGCGCAGCACATCTTTGATGGCACCGAGCTGCGCGGGGCGGGATCGGTCGGAATTTCGAATGGCCTGATTGAAAGCGTTAGCCTAAGTGACGCCGCCTCCCGCGCGTCCATCCAATTGCCGTCAGATGCGATCCTTGCACCCGGATTCGTCGACATCCAGGTCAACGGAGGCGGAGGCGTTCTTCTCAACGACCAGCCAACGGAAGCCGGCGTGCGGCGCATCGTCGAAGCGCATCGCCTGGCGGGGACCACGGGCTGCTTGCCGACCCTCATCAGCGATCGCACCGAGGTCATCGAGCGATTGGCCGCAGTCGCCCAGGCTTGCCTGAAGGTTCCCGGCGTTCTCGGCTTTCATCTGGAAGGACCGGCCCTCAACAGGTCGCGCAAGGGCATTCATCCGGAGGCCGAGATCCGTGTGCCCGACCGGCGCGATCTCGCCGCGCTCAAGAGTTTTGGGGAAGGCGGCCGCTCCGTTGTGACCTTGGCCCCGGAATGCGTGCCTGCATCCATGATCGATGAATTGATCGGCGCCGGATTGCGTATCGCGGCTGGCCACAGCGACGCCACCGCGGCCGAAATCGGACAGGCGGTCGATCGCGGTGTCTCGGGGGTGACCCATCTGTTCAACGCCATGTCGCAGTTGAATGCCCGGGAGCCGGGCCTGGTGGGCGCCGCGCTCGGGGATGACCGGCTGTTTGCAGGGATCATCTGCGACGGCATCCACGTTGACCGCGCCGGCTTGCGTGTTGCCTTCCGCTGCAAGGGCCGCGATCGATTGATGCTTGTCACCGACGCCATGCCATTGGCAGGCACGAACGACCGGCAATTCATGCTTCACGGAAGGCAGATCACATTGCACGAAAATCGCCTGACTGGCCCGAATGGCATACTCGCGGGCGCTCACCTCACCATGATCGAGGCGGTGCGCAACGCTGTTGCGCTGCTCGAAATCTCCCTTGTCGATTCTCTTATCATGGCCTCTCGGACGCCCGCGGCGTTTCTGGGCTTGGACGCCGAGCTTGGACGGATCGCGCCCGGATACCGCGCGGACCTTGTCGCCTTCAAACCGAACTTTGAAGTCGTCGGCACATGGATAGGCGGGGTCTGTTCGATGGGCGAGGCGAGCGAGGATTCCCAGCGAGGTTAGATGCGTAACCATCTCACTATCGTGCAAAAATATGGCGGTGCCTGTCTTGAAACACCGGCGAAAATTCGCGCGGTTGCGCGCAGTCTCGCCGATCTGCGTGGCCGCGGTCATCGTGTTGTGGCGATTGTCTCCGCCATGGGTAAGACCACCGACCAGCTGATTAAGATGGCTTATGAGATAAGCCCTGCTCCCAATCGCCGTGAACTCGACATGCTGCTAACGACCGGCGAACGAATCAGCATGTCCCTGATGAGCATGGCGCTTTCCGATCTCGGTGTGCCCGCGATCAGCTTCACCGGCAGCCAGGCCGGCGTGATGACAGACGGCTCCCATTCCTCCGCACGCATTCTGGATGTACGGCCTGTTCGCGTCCGGGAGGAACTTGATCATGGGCGTGTTGTGGTGTTGGCAGGATTTCAAGGCGTGCACCCGGCGACCAGGGAAATCACCACGCTCGGCCGGGGTGGCAGCGACACCACGGCCGTTGCGATGGCCGCGGCGCTGAAGGCCGAACGTTGTGAAATCATCAAAGAAGTCGACGGAATTTGCTCGGCCGATCCGCGCATCGTGCCTGACGCAAAGCCCCTGCGGCGAGTGGACTTCGCATCCCTGTCCGAAATGTGCTTCTGGGGAGCAAACGTCCTGCATTTTCGCAGCGTAGAGCTGGCGCAAAGTCAGGACGTGCGCCTGGTTCTTAAGCAGTGGGGTGGCATTAAACGCAGCACGCAAGTGATGAAAGAGGTCGCAGGCATGGAAAACGGGAAGGTTCTGGCCGTCAACTCGATGGCTCGCATTGAGCATGTGGAAATCGATTCCAAAGATCTCAATCACGGTTTCGAGAAGTTCGCGCAGCATCTCAAGCAAAACAGCCTGTCCTGGCCGCAGCTGCTCGCCTCAAGCTTCAGCGTGGGAAAAACCAGCATGACCGTGGCATGTGATTCAGAGTGGCTCGACGCACTGTTGCGCACCCTGGAGCGAACCAAGGATCTGCGTCAGCAGCGTGAGGCCTCGAGCTCGGTGAGCCTCACCTGCTTCGGCGGAGCTTCGTCGGAATTGCCGTTCATGGCGTTGCAGGTTCTCGGACATCACGGGATTGTCCCCGACATGTACGTGTTGTCGCCGCATTCGGTCAGTCTGTTTCTACCTGTGGAGGACCGCGAGGCCGCGGTTAAGGCGTTGCATTCGCTTGTCCAGCAAACATAGTTTGAGGAGGGGGAATCGATTCCCTTAGTTTGTTTTTATCTTCGTTGGGCCAAGCGCCCCCACCACTTGGATCTTTGCCGGCCCCAGAATTGGGCGGGCCACCCGTTTATCGACCGCACATGCCACGCCGCACTGGGGACATGCAGATCGACCGCGGACTCATTCAGCAACGCTTCGAGACGGGTGCGATCCGCATCAGCAACTTTAGCAGATACCAACGTGCCGCCGCGTTTATCGCCGCCGACTTTCCGCCAGCGTAATAGCGCCAGCAGCCACCAGGACAATGACGATGACGCTGGCAAGCGCCTCCACCGAGGCCAGGGTGTCGTACCAGTTGTTCCAAAGCTCAAGCATGCGCTGGCCTCTATCGAGCGCGCCACCAGCGATACTCTGTCGAAAGGACGTGCCTTCACGCACAAGAATACAATGCTACGTTTCGTCGCGTGCGTTTTGATCGCGCGGCAACATGACCTATGCCGTACCGGTATTGGGGCCGCGCTACCCTTCGGCCGCCCGCATATCGAGCGAGGTAGATTACGGTCACCGCCCAGTGAGTCGGCCGGACCGAGAACATGATCGTCTTGCCCTAAATCCTGGCATGCTGGCCGAGACTGGTATTGGCACTTTTCGGGCTTGACGCACACGATCGGCGATGTCCGCTGATCGGGGAAGAGCAGAAGTTCGCGGCGCGCTGCCAGAGCGACGCGACTGACCTGGCTGTGTGAAAACGCCGCTGCTTTGCTATGATTCTCTCGTGATTCTGCGGGGGAAGCTGATGCGGCGCTTCGTTGAGCAGGCGGATCGTGGGCAATGGACGCTATTGCCCGAATGCCTTGATGATTTCATTGACGAGAGCAACCCTGTTCGCGTGATCGACGTGTTTGTCGATACGCTCGATTTGGCTGAGATGAGCTTTGAGGGAGTGGAACCTGCGGCGACTGGTCGGCCATCGTACCACCCCTCGGTTCTCCTCAAGCTTTATATCTACGGCTATCTGAACCGGGTGCAGTCGAGCCGGCGGCTCGAACGCGAGGCCGGCCGCAATGTCGAAGTCATGTGGCTGCTGGGTCGGCTCGCACCTGATCACAAGACGATTGCCGACTTCCGCATAAGACAATGGCCTGGCGCTGCGCAGGGTATGTGCGCGCTTCGTCGAACTCTGCCGCGAGATGGGCCTCCTCGCGATGGCGAGTGTTGCCATCGATGGCAGCAAGTTCAAGGCCGTGAACAATCGGGACAAGAACTTCACGCGGGCGAAGGTGGAACGGCGGCGTGCCGGAACTGACAAGCCGAGGGAAATAGGGCGAGCAGAATTGGGTCAGGCTTCCGTAGACCCGCCAGTACAAGTTCGAGCTAGCGCTGGACACTCCCGGAGGGTGTGGCAAAAAATAAGGGCCGCGCCATTTGTTAGAGGCGCGGGCGAATCCGTACTTCCCGCACAGCGGAACCTTCCGGCAAGTAAGGCGTTACCCGCGGGGGCAAACCGTCGGACGGCCCGGCCTTGCCTTGCCCACTTCGGGCCAATGGGCTGCCGCAGGGGGGACCGGGAATGTCGCGCTATCCATCGTACACCACGACCGTGATCGGAGCGCATAGTGTTCCGCGATGGTATGAGCCGCTCGACCGAATGGTTAGCGCCGGCCAATTGACCGCAGCCGATTTTGCCGACGCGCAGCAGCGAGCAACTCAGGCTGCGATCCTAGAGCAGGAAGTCGCGGGTATCGACATCGTGACGGGCGGCGAAATGCACCGCCGTACTCACAACCGGCATTCCCCTCCGAATGCGATGCTTAACCATTTTTGGCACATGATCCCTTCCTTCCAGGGGGAAACCAAGCCAAAGCCCATCACGCCACATGACCCGCACGTTTTTCATCCGGCGGCTATTTGCCGTGGTCCAATTATCGACTCCGTTGACCTTGGCCTCGTTGCAGAATTTAACAATGTAGCGGCCTTCGCCAGAAAGCCGGTGAAGATCACCATGACAGGTCCTCACCTTCTCGCGGCAGTGGCTTACGACGAGTACTATGGTGACACTCAAAGGATGATGGCGGATTTCGGTAAACTCTTGCATCAGAATTTCAGAAAGCTAGCCGCTGCGGGGTGCAAGCATATCCAGATCGATGAGCCATACTTTACGGCTTCTAGCGAAGGGGAAGTCGGCGCCGCGGTCGAAGCCATCAACATGGCTATCGAGGGTTTGCCCGACGACGTGCACGTGATGGTTCACATATGTCAGGGCAACTACGCGGTTGGCCCTGACTATGACGGCCAGATTGGACATCGTTATTTTGATACGGGACGTTACAAGGCCGATCTCATTTGCAAGATCGCCTGCGACGGCTACCTGATCGAACACGACATGACACCGCATTTCGAGCACTGCCTTGGCGACAAGCAACTTGGCGTCGGCGCCGTGGATGTGCAAAGCCCGAATATTGAAACCGGTGAACTCGTTGCAGCACGCATCAAGGCTTACGATTGGCTCGCTCCGGAACAAACGCTGATCACCAGTTCCTGCGGATTTAATCATTTACCTAGACATGTCGCATTCGGCAAATTGCGGGCGATGAGCGAGGCCAAAATTATCCTGTCCGGCGAGTAAAATGATAGAACGTTCGGTGGTAGTAAAAAACGACAGTGAGAACGAGTTTGAACATCGTGCCCGCGCCTTAGAAGACCGCCTCCGGTTTGCGGAAGCCGCTAGTGGAATTGCGACTTTTGATCTCGATCTTCAATCGGGAAACTGGAACTGGAGCCCGCAAGCGGCACTGCTCTTCGGCCTCGACGACGCCACCTTGCACGATTGGGAGCAAACGGTTTTCGCTGACGACTTGCCGAAAGTTCACGTGGCTGCTCAGGCAGCGCCTGAAACGGGCAGTTTTTATGTTGAATTTCGGATACGCCATAAAGACAAGGGCCTGAAGTGGATAGCGGCGCGTGGGCAGGCGACATCGGACAGTGCGCCGCGACTGCGCGGAGCGCTGTTCGAGATCACGGAACGCAAGGCATTAGAAGCCCGTCTATTGGCAATGAACGAAACCCTTGAAGCAAGGGTCGCCGAGGCACGGCTGGAAACGCGCGCTCTTGAGGTTTTAAACAAGGTTGGCGTCACTGTTGCGGCGGAGCACGATCTCGAACGCCTGGTTCAAGCAGTAACCGATGCAGGCGTAGAGCTGAGCCATGCCGAGTTCGGTGCGTTTTTCTACAACGTCCTGAGGGAGGACGGCGAATCGTACACACTTTATACGCTATCCGGTGCTCCACGTGCGGCCTTCGAAAAATTTCCGATGCCGCGCAACACTGGAATATTTGAGCCGACGTTCCGGGGCCGGCCGACGGTGCGGTCTGACGATATTCTGGCAGATCCACGGTACGGCAAAAACCCGCCTTACCATGGCATGCCCGCTGAACATCCTCCGGTGCGAAGCTATGTAGCATCGCCTGTCGTCTCTCGTTCTGGAGACGTTTTGGGAGGATTATTCTTCGGACACTCGCAGCCTGGTGTTTTCACCTTAGGGAGCGAGCGCATCATCGAGTCGTTGGCAGCACAGGCGGCAGTCGCGATTGATAATTCCCGGCTTCACCGGGCGAACCAGCAAGAGATCGCTGCGCGCAAGCGGGTCGAAGCCGATCTTCAGGAGCTAAATGAAGAATTGGAACGACGAGCTGAGGGGCGCGCGCGGGAGTTGGCCCTAAGTTTGACGAAGCTGGAAGATACCGAGCGTCGTTTCGAGCACCTTGTGCAGGGTGTGACGGATTACGCGATCTACATGCTCGACGTTAACGGAAACATCATCAACTGGAATCCCGGAGCGGAGCGGATCAAAGGTTATACGCGGAGCGAAATTATAGGTAGGCACCTTTCTACCTTTTACACGCCCGAAGACCTGAGCCGCGAGGTTCCTACTTTTGCGCTTCGGACCGCGCTCGAAACCGGAAAATACGAAGCCGAAGGGTGGCGCCTGCGCAAGGACGGGTCACGCTTCTGGGCGAGCGTAGTCATCAACGCAATCTTTGGGCCGGACGGCAGGCATATCGGATTTGCGAAAGTCACACGTGACCTGACGGAGCGGCGTGCCGCAGACGAGCGGGCGCGGCAGGCGCAGAAGATGGAAGCTATCGGTCATCTGACCGGCGGCGTTGCCCATGATTTCAATAATCTTCTGATGGTGATTATCGGCAATCTCGAAACGATGCAGCGAAAACTCGGCGAGTCACGGCCAGACGTCGCGCGCTTGCAACGCTCCATGGAAAGCGCAATGCGGGGCGCGCGGCGGGCGGAATCTCTCACTCAACGCCTGCTTGCCTTTTCCCGTCAACAGCCGCTGGATCCAAAGCCGGTTGACCTTGGCCGCATGATTCCCGGGATGTCCGATTTGCTTCGCCGTACGCTTGGCGAACATGTTGTGGTGGAGACTGTCCTGAGCGGTGGGATGTGGCAGGCTCTTGCCGACCAGAACCAGCTCGAACTTGCCGTCCTCAATCTGGCTGTGAATGCGCGCGATGCGATGCCGAATGGGGGCAAGTTGACCATCGAAACAGCAAATGTTTATCTAGACGAAAAATACGCCGCGTCCCAGATTGAAGTCGTACCGGGGCAGTATGTGATGCTCGCCATCACAGATACCGGATCAGGCATGACCGCGGAAGTAAAGGCAAAGGCTTTTGACCCCTTCTTCACCACCAAGGACGTAGGACATGGAACGGGTCTGGGCCTTTCCCAAGTATACGGTTTCATCAAACAGTCGCGTGGCCACATCAAACTTTATAGCGAGTTGGGTGAAGGCACGACGATAAAACTCTATTTGCCCCGCGCGTACGCGGTCTCGCAAGAGGCCGAAGATACCACGGAGAAGTTACTCGCGCGCGGAGCCAAAAACGAAGTTGTTCTGGTCGTCGAAGATGATCCCGATGTGCGGGCATATAGCACCGATACGTTGATGGAATTGGGGTACGACGTCCTCTCTGCTGAGCATGGTGCGGGTGGTCTGCGCATCCTCGAAAGCCATCCTGAGATTCAGGTTCTCTTTACGGATGTCGGGCTGCCCGGTGGCATGAACGGCCGTCAACTGGCCGAAGAAGCACGCAGGCTCAGGCCTGATTTGAAGGTTTTGTTTACGACAGGATATGCCCGGAACGCCATTGTCCACGATGGGCGGCTTGACGCGGGGGTCGACCTTATTACGAAACCGTTTAGCCAAGCTGCGCTTGCTGAGAAGCTGAGGGATGTCCTGGACCACAAAAGAGAGCTTGGGCGCATTCTGCTTGTCGAAGATGAACCACTTATACAGATGCTTGCGGTTGAGTATCTTGAGAGCAACGGGTTCAATGTCCATGTCGCAGGCTCAGCGTCAGAAGCCATGAACGCGCTTGGAAAAATTCCGGGAGGCATTGATGCCGTGGTCGTCGATATGGGGCTTCCCGACCGGCGCGGCGATGCATTGATCAAAGACATCAGAGCACTTCATCCCTTGATGCCCATCGTAATCGCTACCGGC
The DNA here is from genome assembly GCF_018130085.1 of Bradyrhizobium sp. AUGA SZCCT0169. Lineage (NCBI taxonomy): Bacteria > Pseudomonadati > Pseudomonadota > Alphaproteobacteria > Hyphomicrobiales > Nitrobacteraceae > Bradyrhizobium > Bradyrhizobium sp. AUGA SZCCT0169. The sequence continues at coordinate 8,237 of NZ_JAFCMC010000007.1, forward strand.
GCGAGCGCGCCGGAACTAGCTCAACTCGAAGGGCAAGGAAGGATCGCCGCCGTTACCAAACCTTACAGTGAGGGGAACCTTGTGGATGCTCTTGCGTCAGTAAACATTCATTCCAAACCGAAAAGCTGATCCATGCAGCAATTAAAACCGCGAACAAATCACTAGAGAGCGGGGCTTGGCGCTGGATCGGCGCAAGCGTGGGGTCAGTCCTAATTTGCGCCGCTGGCGTCGGCTTTTGTCTCGGCCCTCGCTGCAGGGTCCTCAAAAACGGGCGGCGTTGAGCGTGGCGATAGCGCGGCTGCCCGCCTCTCGAGGGCTTGCGAGGCGGGAAACATTCTCGAAACGGCACAAAGGAAACTCGCCGCTTTCTAACGGCGCGAACGCGAGTTTTTCCAACAAGAGGGCTGCTGAGTGCAATACCATACGTTCGCGACAGCGATGTCAGGAACTTAGCATCGGTAGCCGAGTGGGCCGCCTGCCTTGCTCTAAAATTCAGGCGGCCCCGCCGACCATATTAATTGTCCTGCCCCACGGCAGAGGCCATAGCCAGCCAACATGATATGAGCAGTCTTATTTTAAAGTTTTGTGACGGAACCTGCGAGGTTTTGGACTTCGTGGCTGCCGAGGACGTGCCTTCCGAAGGTTGTGACGGGTTACGGGCTTGTGCCCGGTGTGGCATCGACGTTGGAGCGTGGGATCGTGTGCTGCATCTCATGGACGGCAGCACGGTCTACGGAGGTCTGACAGCCTATAACGCCCGGGATACTTCGCCAGTCGCGTGAGTAGTCCAAGCTTCGCGCACAAGCATCTGATGTCTCACGCAGGGGAAAGTGGTAGTTCGAGCCCGCGGAGGGCGGAACACCCCTGAGATGGATTTACACATTCCAGGCCAAGAACAGGCTTACCAAGTTTCTCCTGGCTCTGTTCTTGAACACCCAGTGGAAGGGTTACATGAATGTCTGCTTGGGCAAACGTGGTCAAGCCCTTCTCCAACTGCTGACCGCCCACCCTGTCGACGTGCGCTTTGCCGCGCGTTCGCCTTTTTATCGACTCGGTCGCATTTGTTCTCGGGCGGAGGTTTAGCGCTTATGCTAATCGATGAAGGCGGCAAGCTCCTCGGGCGTCCCCGAGGGGAAGGCCTGCTTGAGAAAATCCAGAAACGCGGATACGCGAGCGCTTAACAGTCGGCGCGACGGGTAGAGCGTCCAAATGGCGATTTCGGGTCCGTCGACATCACCCCAGCGGACAAGCTTGCCGGCGGTCAGGTCGTGACTCACCAGCGACACGGGGAGGCGCGCAGCGCCTACGCCTGCGCGGACGGCATCGCGGACCATGACGATGCCCGTGAGGCGAAGAACCGGATCGATCGTGATCCGCGACTTTCCGCGTGGCGCGACCACTTCCCAGGCGGAGCTCAGATCGCTCGCGCCGCGCACCACGGCCGGAACGGCGAAACCTGCCTTTGGACGGGTCAGGGCAGGGCTCGCCACGACCACAAGCCGGTCGCGCAAGAAGATCCGTCCGACGAGGCTTTCATCCGGATCCGGATTGACCCTTATAACCAGGTCATAGCCTTCCTCAATCATGTCGACCGCGCGGTCTTCCGTCGTGACCTCGAGCCGGACCTCCGGATATTTCAGCGCGAACGCTGCAGCCAACTTACCCATCGCGGTCTGCGAGAAGAGCAGAGGCGCGCTGATCCGCAACCTCCCTTTTGGCTTTTCTCCGCCTGATGCGATCGCCGCCGCCGTCTCGCCGAGCTCGGCGAGCAAAGCTCCGGTCCGCTCATAGAGGGCCCGACCTTCCTGGGTGAGTTTCAGTGCGCGCCCTCCTCGCTCGAACAGGCGCAGATCGAGGCTGCTTTCTAGTTCGGACACCCGGCGGGAGAGCGTCGCTTTCGGACGTCCAGTAGCGCGGGCGGCCCGTCCAAATCCTCCGTGACGGGCAACCAGGTTGAAATCGGCGAGTGCGAGCAAATCCATGTGTTCCACCAATGAGACGGTCTGTCCCAATATAGCGTCTATCGGCGCAAGTGTGGATCACTAATTTGCGAATGTGTCTTCTAACCGAACCGGAGTGATCCCATGACCATCCTCGTTACCGGCGCAACCGGCAATGTCGGCCGCCAAGTCGTCGAACAACTCGTCAAGCGTGGTGCCGACGTCCGCGCTCTCGTCCGCGACCCGTCCAAGGCCAACTTCCCGGCGAGCGTCAATGTCTTGAAGGGCGACCTGCTGGACGTCGACTCTCTTCGGAGCGCGTTCTCAGGGGCCTCGACCCTGTTTCTGCTCAATGCCGTGGTGGCGGAAGAATTCACCCAGGCATTGACTGCGCTCAACCTCGCCCGCGAAGCCGGCGTCGATCGGATTGTCTACCTCTCGGTGATCCACAGCGACCTCTACGTGAACGTGCCGCACTTCGCGGGCAAGTTCGGCGTCGAGCGCATGATCGAGCAGATGGGCTTCAAGGCCACCATCCTGCGCCCCGCCTACTTCATGAACAACGAACTCACGATCAAGGACGTCGTGACCGGATACGGCATCTACCCGATGCCGATCGGCAGCAAGGGGCTCGCGATGATTGACGCCCGCGACATCGGCGAGATCGCGGCCATCGAACTCATCCGCCGGGAGAAGTCCGCCACGCCACTTCCGCTCGAACGGTTCAATCTCGTTGGTCCCGACACGCTGACGGGCACGAGCGCCGCCGCCATCTGGTCGGAGGTGCTGGGGCGTACGATTACCTATTCCGGCGACGACACCGCGGGGTTCGAGAAGAACCTCCGGCAGTTCATGCCGAGCTGGATGGCTTTCGACATGCGGGTGATGAGCGAGCGATTCCTCACCGAAGGAATGGTTCCCGGAGCCGGCGACGTCGAGCGTCTGACCAAGCTCTTGGGCCGTCCCCTGCGGTCCTATCGCGACTTCGTTTCCGAAATCACAGCCTCTGCCTGACGGCAGCGGCAAGACCCAATCACGAAACCAAGGAACACGACCATGATCTATTCGACCGCCACCGTCCCGGTGAATCCGGAAGGCGCTTCACCGCTAACCCGCGCGCAGGCGTGGAAGGGCCTGGTTCTCAAAGCCCGCGACGCGCGGCTATTTCTTCCACCCAACCTCTGCACCCGTTGCGAGGTCGCGGAGGAGGGCGCGACGCACATCGTACGTGAAGCCACGATCGCAGGTGACGATCTGCGCGAGATCATCGCCTTCGAGCTGGAGAAAAGGTCACCTTCTTCCAGGCCACAGGCCCGCGCGAAGGTGCCATCATCAACAAGCTTTTCGAGGACGATGCCGGCGCGCTGCAACTGCGGTTCTATTGCTGCATCGGGCTCCGCGGCAAGAAGCGCTTCGGCCCCGAAGAGCAGGCCCAGCAGGCGCAGTTTGACAGCGAGACGGGCTACAAAGCCGCCCTGCTGTCCACGCTTAGGCGGACCCGCGAGCTAATCGCGGAGGGCAAGCTTTGAATCAACCGGAACCAAAACTGCGGGACGGTGCCTTTACGTCCCGCTATTCAGGGAGGCATCTATGAATCTCACGAACAATGGCGCCAAGAGCGCGCAATCGAAGATACTGGTTCTTGGTGGCACCGGCGGTACCGGCCGTCTAATCGTCGGCCAGGCGCTGGAGCGCGGGCAGCCGGAATCGGGGCCGGCGATAGCGCCGAGCACGGCGGTTTCTTCTTTGACAAAGTAATCCGCTTCTCCTGAAGAAAGTGCACGCAGACAAGAACCGTCAGGGAAGCGATCGTCTCAAACCAGCGGACTTGACTGGATCCTCGTCGTCCCTCTGTCCTGAACGATAGGGCGACCTGGCATTGAACAACTAGTTTTGCATTCAAACCTCGCTCCGGAGCGCCTCGGGCAATACTTAAGCAGGGGCCGTCTCGGCGGGAGAAATCTGGCGGCGCACCCCCATCTTGCCCGCCTTCCAAGGCTGCACGGCGATCGTGCCGACCCGCATGTCACTATAGAAAGCATGCCAACCTTGTCCTTGTTGGCATTTGGCACCTTGCGGACCTCACGCGATGTCCAACTTGAGTCCGGAAGTGCGCACCAAAGCGGACGTCGGGCCCGACCATTCTGAATTTGTGCGTCACGCCTTAATCTCGTGCCTTCTCTAAGGCCCCGGCATAAAACCTTAACTTTGGCGACCCGCGCCAACATACCGCCGTCTCCTCGGCGCAACACCCCTTGTGTTTCATTCGAGGGAAGATAATTTTGGACTCGTAATACGACCCGCTCGATGCAAGATGGAGAAGGCTGGGCGGACTCATTCAGTAAGCAATTAATTTTGAGCCCGGCGCGGCCCGCAGAGCGCGAATGCTCTGCGGGGTGTTTTCTGTGATCAACCTCGATCCCTTCTCTAAACTCGTGGATTGGCGGCACTTTTCGAACCTTCTCCACCGGGCCGATATCATCCGTCCTCGGCGAAGCCCGGTTGCGCTCAGGAACTCTGTTTTTGACCTGTAGCGGACAAGAGCAGCACCGCTGACCCATCGCGGCGAGCCTGCGCCGACGCTAACGTGTCGCAGCTACAGACATTGCTGTCGCCTTGCGGAAAGGACGGAAACGTCTGAAAATTCGGGCCTCTATGGATCCTGTTCCCGCGACCCGTTGAATTCTGGCAGATTTTTTCTCTCCGCCCGATTTTGGAGCCCACCATGGCGACATTCACCCGATCGCAAAGCCTGCTGGTTTCCGTAAGTCTTGCCGCACTGGGCGGCACAGCACTCGCGACGCTGCTGGCCGGGGGCGGTCTTATTCTCGCGGACGCCCGCGCAACCGCCGTGGATGCATCGCTGCCGCTCACCGACGCCGATACTCCGTTCTGCGGCCCGCCGACGGCAACCGTCCGGCCGAACATGATGTTTCGCCTAGTGCAGACGGAAGTGCCGCGCGCCGAGATGAGCGCAGCCAGCCCCGCGCCGGCATTCGCGGACACCGAGCCGCCGCTGTGGACCGACATCGGCTCCACCACCTGGAAGATCACCACCGCGAACGAGCGCGCGCAGGCTTATTTCGATCAGGGCCTGCGTCTCGCCTATGCCTTCAATCACGATGAGGCGCGACGCGCGTTTCGCACGGCGCAAAACCTCGACCCTGACTGCGCCATGTGTTTCTGGGGCGAGGCGCTGGTGCTCGGTCCCAACATCAATCTCCCGATGCCGGAGGACGCGGTCGCGCCAGCCTATGCCGCCGCCCAGAAAGCGAAGGCGCTGGCCGGGAAAGCGAGCCCGCGTGAGCAGGCGCTGATCGGCGCCATCGCGGTGCGCTACGGCAGCGATCCCAAGGCCGCTCGCGCGCCACTCGACGCGGCCTACGCGGCCGAAATGGCGAAGGCAGCAAAACAGTTTCCCGAAGACGACGAGATTGCCACGCTCTATGCCGAGGCGGTGATGGATCTCAGCCCCTGGGACTATTGGAAGCCGGGCGGCCGCGACGCCAAGCCACAAAGCGTGCCGATCGTGCCGACGCTGGAGCGCGTGCTGGCGCGTAATCCCAATCATGCCGGCGCCATTCACCTTTATATTCATGCCGTCGAGGCGTCGGACAGGCCCAAGCGCGCCGAGCCGTATGCCGACAAGTTGCGCGGCGCGGTTCCCGGTGCAGGCCATCTCGTGCACATGCCGAGCCACATCTATTATCGGGTCGGCCGCTATCTTGACGCGCTGGAAGACAACAAGACCGCGGTCAAGGTCGACGAAAAATATCTGACCGAGACCAACGCGCCGATGGGCGTCTACAGGCTCGGCTATTATCCGCACAACGTGCACTTCGTGATGGCGTCGGCGCAGATGGCCGGCGACGGCCCGACCGTGATTGCGGCTGCGGAGAAGCTCGGTCAGCTCATTCCCAGCGAGGCAGCCAAGGGCATTGCGATGGTGCAGCCGGTCAAGGCGGCGCCTTACTTCGCGCACGCGCAGTTCAGCACGCCGGAGACCATTTTGGCGCTGCCGGATCCCGGCGATGCGATTCCCTATGTCAAGGCGATGTGGCTCTACGTGCGCGGCGTCGCGCTGGTGGCGAACCGTGACTTCGCGGGCGCTACTGCCGCAGCCAGCGCCATCGAGACGATCGAGCGCACCGCGGACTTCAAGCTGCTGAAGGATTCGGGCGTCCCGGCGCAGGAGGTGCTCCGCATCGCGCGCACGGTGATCCTCGCCCGCGTAGCGCAGGCCAAGGGCGACTATCGTACCGCCATCATCCGGTTCGAACGGGCGGCGGCATTGCAGGACAACCTAGCCTACACCGAGCCGCCCTATTGGTATTATCCGATCCGGCAGTCGCTTGCCGCCGCCCTGCTGCAGGCCGGCCGTTACGCCGAGGCGGAGCGGCAATTCCAGCGCGCGCTCAGCCGGGCACCCGCCAATGGCTGGTCGTATTACGGGCTCGCGGAACTGCACAAGTCACGCGGTAATGGCTCCGCAGCCCGCAAGGCCGAGGCCGACCTTGCCAGAACCTGGATCGGCGACCGCAAGCTGTTGCAGATTTCGAATCTCTGAAGCGAGCACCTCACTCGTGGCGATGAGATGATCGAATGAGGCGTCCCGGGACGCGAGCTGTTTCTGCACGCAGGTCGTTATCTTCCTTTTTCTGAGCGCGATTGCATGGACAGCCACCTGATCTCGTTATTGCGCGGTTACTTTCCAGCGACGCCTTGATTTCTGCACTTTTTGAGAAGCAGATGGCCAATGTAACGCTTTGGAGGGACAGGCCATGCCGAGGTCCGGGCTGGCGTTGTTGCTTTTGGGGCTGCTCGGGTTTGTGCTCGGCGGCTGCATGCAATCGACGCTCGCGCCGTCGTCAAATGCCGGTTTGACCCCGAGGGACCGGCAGCTGCTGGCCCACACGCCTTATGCGCAGGCCAGCATTCCCGAGACCTATCGCCGGCATATTGTCGATTACATGCGCAAGGAGCAGCCGGGCACCATCCTGGTCGATAGCGAGTCGCGCTTTCTGTATTACGTTCTGCCGGGAGGCAAGGCGATCCGCTATGGCGTGACGGTGGGAGAGGAAGCGCTGGCCTGGTCCGGCGTCGCAACGGTTGGCCGTGTGGCTGAATGGCCGGACTGGATCCCGACGGCGGAGATTCAGGCCAGGCTCGGCCCCTACCCCAAGCGCGTTCCCGGCGGTCCGGCTAATCCCCTCGGCGCGCGGGCGATCTACCTCTACGAGGGCAACAAGGACACCCTGTACCGTATCCACGGCACCAACCAGCCGGAATATATCGGCCACGCCATCTCGTCCGGCTGCATCCGCATGACCAACGAGGATGTCATCGATCTCGTGAATCGGGTGCAGCCAGGCGCGATCGTCGTCGTCCTCCCGCCCGGGCGGACCGCGTGGATGGGCCCTGTCGCGGGACGCGCATGACGTCTCGTTTGAACCCGAAGCACAGGCGGACGCGGCTGCGGCCCGTGTGGCTTGCCGTTGCGGGTCTGGCCGTGCTGATCGCGGCAGGGGACGATGCGCGTGCGAGAGGCGGCGAACGCCCGATCGAGTCCATCGAGACGCGCAGTGCCAGCGAGCCGCTGATCGCCATCGTTTCGCTCCGCGACCAGCGCATCACCGTCTACGACGCCAAGGGGTGGATCCTGCGGGCGCCAGTGTCGAGCGGCTCGAAGGGACGCGAGACGCCCGCCGGGATCTTCAGCGTCATCCAGAAAGTCGAGGAGCATTACTCGAACCTGTATGACGATGCCTACATGCCGCACATGCAACGCATCACCTGGTCGGGTATCGCACTGCATGGCGGTGTCCTGCCGGGGCGTCCGGCGTCCCATGGCTGTATCCGGTTGCCATTCGAATTCGCCGAGCGCCTGTTCGACGCGACCAAGATGGGCATGCGTGTGATCGTGGCGCCAACCGATGTTGCGCCCATTGAGCTTGCCCATCCGCTGCTGTTCCAACCCAAGCCGGGTGCCGGCGCCATGGCCGCCGTCCGCACCGCAGAGGCGCAGGAGGCGGCGAGGAAAGCGGCCCAGGCGAGGCTCGCCGCGGAAACGGCGTTCCGGGAGGCCTCGCGCGCCAGGGAGCCGGTTCGCGCGGCGGAACATCAAAAGCGCAGAGCCGAGGTGCAATTGGCGGCTGCCGAGGCCAGACTCGGCGCTCCCGGCTCGGCGGAGGCAAAGGAGCAGGCTGAGGATGACAAGGCAAAGGCCGCCGTCAGGGTCGCCGAGCTGCAGCTGCAATCGGACGCCGCCAGCGCGGATCTGCAATCGAGGCTCGATGCGGTCACGTCTGCGCGTGAAGCTGCCGCCGCGGCGGAGACGGCGCGGGCCGCGGCAGCCGAGGCGGCCCGCCAGGCCGAACGCGAACTGCAGCCGATATCGGTGTTGATCAGCCGCAAGACCCAGCGGCTTTACGTCCGTCAGGCATTCAAGCCCATCCATGAAAGTGAGGTGACGATCGCGGATCCCGATCGTCCTATCGGCACGCATGTCTTCACCGCCGTCGAGCGCTCGAGCGACGATACCAGGTTGCGATGGAGCGCCGTCTCAATGGGCGGCGGTCGTCCACCCGGCGCCACGCTTGAGCCGGATGACCAGGCGCGTGCGAAGCGTGGTCGCGACGCTGAGCCGGTGCCGACGGACCCCGGCAACGCAAAGGCTGCGCTCGACCGCATCAGCATTCCGCAGGACGCATTGGATCGCATCGGCAACATGACGCCGCGATCTTCCCTGATCGTCACGGACGAGGCGTTGAGCACGGAAACCGGCAAGGGTACGGAGTTCGTGGTGCTGTTGAGCGGCGAGCCCCAAGGCGGCATCAAGAAACGGCGACGCAGTCCGGGGACCGATTTTCGCTACGCGCGCCCACGCAGCTCGCCTTTTTGGGGCTCGCCGTTCGGGAACAGCTTTTCTGCCTGGTGAGACCGTTCTTTGCGCGGCCGAGTTCGCTCCCTACTCCCTGGCTCGCACGATGCTGATCCGGGTTTCGTCGACGAAATTCTTGATGTCCTGATCGGGCCGGCGGAACAGGTTGCGTTCGACGGTGAGCGAACGGCCGCTGACCGTCTTGGTGCAGCGTTCCTTCAGGTAGACGCCGCCGACCGGCTGGTCTCCCGCGTCGGGCTGACCTTCGCTGCAATTCCACCCCTCCGGCCCGTAGCGTGACTTGGCCTGGATCCCGAGCAGGAACGCCTTCTTCCGGATATAGAGCCGCGCCTTCGGATCGGTCTCGATCTGCAGGCCGGCGACATGGCCGCTGTCGTCGATCAGCAGCGTCAGGATCGCCGGATGCCCCGCCACCATCGTGCCGTCGCGGCTGGTAAAGGGATCGTAGCCAAACCGGATCGCCCGCATCGCCTTCGCGTCGGCGGAACAGTCGCGCCAGTTCTTCCACCCGGTCAGCGTTCGCTTCGGATCATCGGCGCAAGCAAAATCGACATAGCCGGCTTCCGGCAGTTCGCCCGCGGACATTCCGAGGCGGATGTCACGCAGGTCGTTGCCGCCGAATTCTTCCGTCCGTGCCGGAGAGTGCGCCAATGCGACCGCCTGCCAGAGCAAGCCCGCAGCAACAACGCCCGATAGCTTCAATCTGTTCATCACTGGCTCTTCCCCGTGTTGGCGGTCGCGTGATCCGGCTTTTGCGCCTCGGCCTTGTAGACGTCGCAGACCCGCGACGAACTCGAGAAGAAGGCGACGCATTCGGCGTAAGTGGGCTCGCCCGCCCCCTTGATGTGGGCGATCACGTAATCGGCGACGGCTTCGATATCTTTCGGCCGCAGGAATGTTCCGCCCTCGGGCGGCATCTGTGGCCCCGCATCCTGGCGGTTCATGTCAAAGCACTTCACCTCATCGTAGGCGCCGCGCACGAAGAACGGCATCCCGGTGCCCGGCCGTCCGCAGCCGACGGTCTCGATGATCTGCTCGCGCGTCAGCTCGGTCCTGCGCAGCGACAGCGCATCGCCGCCGTAGCCGCCGCCGCCATTGCCGTGCCATTTGTGGCAGCCCATGCAGTTGGCGCGACCGAACACCGCCTTGCCCGCGCCGGTCGGATCCGAAACCGTCGCCTGCGCCGACTGGCCATAGGCAGAAAAATTCAGTGCGACGACGCTCACGAGCAGCATGCCCGCCGCCGGGAGTTTGTTTGACATCATCATGGCGTCTCTTGTCGGGGAAGCGGGAGGGCCCACGCGTGGCAGGCCCTCCTTCGGGAATGTCAGAGCGCGAAGACGTAGAGCATCGATCCCGGCTGTATCTTCTTCAGTTCGGGCGTCGAATCGATGAACCACTTGTCCCAGGCGCCGCCAAGGCCGACCAGGATGGCGAGATATTGCTTGCCGTCGACCGAGAACGTCATCGGCGGTGCGTTGACGCCGCCGCCGGTGTTGAACTCCCAGAGCTTCTGCAACGACTTGGCGTCGAGCGCCATCACCTCGCCGGAGGGCTGGCCGGTGAAGACGAGATCTGACGTCGCAAGCATGCCGCCGAGATTCGGGAACGGCGTTTCCAGTTTGCCGGCGATCTTGCCTGTCGTGACGTCGATCGCCGTGACGCTGCCGGTGATCCTGAAGGGCTGGCTCGGGCCGCCGCCGGTCCAGAACTCCCGGGGTTTCAGCTTGTCCGGCGTCATCACCTCAACCTTGATGCGGTTGCAGCTCTCGATGACAGGGATGTACCAGAGCTTCAGGTCCGGATTGTAGGCGGTCGGCGGCCAGTTCTTGCCGCCCATGTTGCCGGGGCAGATGTCGGTTTCCATATTGGTGCGGCTCGGCGTCACCGACGCGATATAGGTCTGCACCGACTTGTTCGGGTCGTACTCGATCGGCTTGCCGCTCTCCGGGTCGAGCCCCTTGGTCCATGTGACCTTGTTGACGAACGGCAGGCCCCAGACGAATTTTCCATTGGTTCGATCGATCGCATAGGCGAAGCCGTTGCGGTCCGCTTCGAGCGCGAGCTTGCGCGGGCCGCTCGGGCCGGGGATATCGACCAGCACGTTTTCCGCCACGCTGTCGTAATCGTAGGGATCGTTCGGCGTGTGCTGATAGTGCCACTTGATCTTGCCGGTATCGGCGTCGAGCGCCAGCGAACTGTCGGTGTAGAGGTTGTCGCCCGGCCGGTACGCGTTATCCCAATCCGGCCCGGGATTGCCGACGCCCCAGATGATGGTGTCGGTCGCGGGATCGTAGGTGCCGGTCACCCAGGTCGAGCCGCCGCCGGCGGCCATCGCATTGTTGTTGTCCTTCCAGGTCTCGCTGCCGGGCTCGCCCTTGCCGGGTATCGTATAGGTGCGCCAGACTTCCTTCTGGGTCGACAGATCGGTGGCGGCGATCCAGCCGCGGATACCGTATTCCGCGCCGGCCACGCCTGTGATCGCCATGTTCTTGACGATCAGCGGCGCGCCGGTGATGACCTCACCCTTGTCCGGATCGGCCACGGAGCGCTGCCAGGCGACCTGGCCGGAATCCTTCTTGGTTGCGATCAGCCGGCCGTCCAGCGTGTGAGAAATCACGAGATCGCCCCACAACGCGACGCCGCGATTATCGACGCCGCAACAGGCGACGGCGCCGGCCCAGTCACGGTCGGTCTTCGGATCCATCTTCCAGATCAGTGCGCCGCGGCCGCCATGCGCATCGATCTTGTAGACCGAGCCCCATCCATCGGTGACGTAGAGAAAGCCGTTCTCGGCAATCGGCGTGCCTTCCAGGCCGCCATGGCTCCAGATGCCGCCGGGCTCGATGCCGCCCAGGTGCAACGTCCAGGCGACCTTCAGGTTCTTCACCGTGTCGCGGTTGATCTCCTTCAGCGTGGAGAACCGGTGACCCGCATAATTCTGATGATGATGAAGCCAGTTGCCGGCTTCCTTGTCGACGTTGAGCAGCCGTTCCTGATTGACCTCGTCCGCGGCAAAGACGGGCGTTACGCCCGCAGCGCCTGCGGCAGCCAATGCAACGGCAAGCAAACAGGCTCGCGTTGACACTTTCGTGGGACCTGAAGATCGCTCCATGATTATTGCCTTCCTTGTTGGCGGGTTGTTGTTGGCATTCTTGTTGGCAGTACTTGCTTGTTGGCAGTTCTTGTCGGCAGTTGTTGTCGGATCAAACGTCCGGCTTGTCCGGGCGTCCCGCCGACGGGCCCTGTTCAGAGCTTCACGGTTGCGCTGTCGCGATCAGGGCGTTCGCGAAATCTGCACCTCCGTTTCCTTGGTGCCGGCCTTCTGGAAAACGATGGTGCAGGTGAAGGCCTCGCCGGGGACGAGCTTCTGCCGCGTCTGCAGCAGCATGACGTGATAACCGTCCGGCTTGAGTTCGATCGTCCTGCCTTGCGGTATGGGTATCGACTTGATCTCGCGCTTTGCGGGCGCGCCCTCGCCGCGATCGACCGTGTGTTTCTCGGAAAAATTTGCAAACGGACAACGGACGCGCAGCAGGGCGTCGGCTTCGGCCGCATCGTTTTTGATCGTCATCAGCAGCGGAAGATTGATGCCGATCTCGTCGGACGCGGACACCCAGGCGTTGGTCACCTGCAGCGCATCACCGGCAGCGGCGAAGCCGGGCGTCAGCCCAAGTTGCAACCCAAGCCCGGCAGCAAGTCCAAGCGCCAGCAGCGGCCAGCGGCGACTTGCAGGCAAGGGATGCCTAAAGGAACAGGCGGTCCGATTCATCGGCGCCATCCTCCCACGATCTTTTCTTGTTTCTTGCGTTTTAGATTACGCCCTTGGGTATTCCAATTCTTCCTAAATTGGGGCGGCGATAGGGCCGCGTGTGGAAAATGATTCCGGCAACTCGCTCGCGTGGCGTACTTCATACCAATCGTGTCGAGATGATCCCTTCAGCCGATAGGCCATCACGAGAATGCGGGCGGCGAGCTATCTCCTCACCTTCATCTTCTTGAACTTCACGCTCTTGCCGTCCGCCTGCCTTGTCGCGATGTAGCCGGCCTCGAGGCAGGCTTCGCGCTGCGGCATCTTCTCCTGCGGGCTACGCTCGGTTTCCCACCACGAGGCCCGGTGCGCCGCGCGCGGCAGCGCGGCGTCGATGATCTCCTCGATCTGTTCGAAGGTCAGCACGAATTCGGGCAGCGTCTGCTTCTTCAGATAGTCCCGCAGCAAATCGTAATCGTTCACCCGTGTCCCCGTAGTTTTGCGCAAAGCCGCCGATCCCGGCAACCAAGCGTTAACCGATCGGCGCATCCTTGTCGCCATTTAAGGCCGCTGCAACGATTCCCGGCGCATTTCAGGGGATTGGGAGCGGACGATGCTGTTCGGACGGCGAAAAGACATGGCCAGAAGGCGCTGGCGGCTATCAGCAAAATTGCTGATTGCCTCCTCCGTGGCCACCGTGATCGGCTTCTCCGCGATCTGCGCCAACGTGATGCTCGACATGCGGCGCGGCGAGGAAGAGCTGGCCCGCCAGATGCTCGAAAACCTCGCCGCCGGCATCGACGCTGATATCGGACGCAACATCGAGCTCTACGACCTGTCGCTGCGCGCGGTCGCCAGCAATCTGGTGATGCCGGAGCTCAAGGACGTCAACAAGGAAATCCGCCATCTGATCCTGTTCGACCGCGCCGCCTCCGCCAAGCATTTCGGCGCGATCCAGGTATTCGACGCGTCAGGGCGATTGTGGATCGATGCGTCCTCGCTCGACCCGCGGCCGGAGAACCGCGCTGATGAGGAATATTTTGCGGTCCATCGGAGCAATCCGGACGAGGGCCTGTTCGTCAGCCGCCCGATGCTGCATCGCGGAGCCTATTCGATCGTGCTGAGCCGGCGCATCTCCGACGCCGAAGGCCGCTTTCTCGGCGTGGCCGCGGGCTCGATCCGGTTCAGCTACTTCCATGAACTGTTCGACCGCCTCAACCTCAGTCCCGACGATACGATCACCGTGCTGCGCCGCGACCGCACCGTCATCATGCGCAAGCCGTTCAACCTCGACATCATCGGCAAGAACCTCGCGACGGTGCGAAGCTGGAGCGCGAACAATCTGAAGCCCACCGGATCCTATGCCGGACAAGGCCCCGTCGACGCTACACCCCGGCTCTATGTCCGGCGCGACAGCAGCGGTCCGCTGTATGTCGTGGTTGGAAAACCGCTCGAAGCCATCTTCCGCGTTTGGCAACGGGAAGTGATCCGGATCGGCGCCATCATGACCGCGCTGATCCTGTTCGTACTTGGCACCACCTTCTTCCTCGGACGCGAAATCAGCCGCCGCGCCCAGGCCGAGGACAGGCTCGAGGAACTCGCCACCACCGACGCGCTCACCGGCTTGAAGAACCGGCGCAAGTTCGATCTCGAGATCGATACGGAGTGGCGGCGCGCGGTGCGCGGCAGAACGCCGGTCGCGCTATTGATGATCGATGCCGATCACTTCAAATCCTACAACGACAATTATGGCCACCAGGCCGGCGACCAGGTGCTGGTCGGCATTGCGATCTGCATCTCCGACTCGGTCAGGCGCGCCGGCGATTGCGTAGCGCGGTTCGGCGGCGAGGAATTCGCGGTGCTGTTGCCGGGGTTCTCGGTCACCGAGGCGCTCGCGGTCGCCGAAAACATCCGGCACAAGGTCGCGCATTGGTCTGACGAAGAAGTCACGACCGTCAGCATCGGCGTCGCCAGCATGATGCCATCAGCCGGGCTGGACTGGCCCGACCTGATCGCGGCCGCCGACAAGGCGCTCTATGCCGCCAAGGCCAATGGCCGCAACCAGACCGTGGTCGCCAACGTTCCGAAACTGGCGATGGTGGCTTGAGGCAAGCCCTATCCCCGTCATTGCGAGCGAAGCGAAGCAATCCATAGCGCCGCAGAGGAAGCATGGATTGCTTCGTCGCAAGGGCTCCTCGCAATGACGGTCGTAACTTGAGAGTTCGTCATTCCGGGATGGTCCGTAGGACCAGACCTCAGGTGCGCAATTGCGCACCGGGGAATCTCGAGATCCCCCGATGTGCAATTGCACATCTGAGGTTCGCATCTTCGATGCGCCCCGGGATGACTTCAAAAGCGCGTGCGCTTTTGAAGTCACTTCTCCAGATACTTCTTCATCTCGGCGCGCAGACCGTCGCGCAGATCGGCGCGGGCCATGCCGTAGGCGATGTTGGCGCGCAGGAAGCCGGGCTTGGAGCCGCAATCGTGCCGCTCGCCCTCGAACTCCAGGCCGTAGAATTTTTGTGTGTTGGCGAGCGCTCGCATCGCATCGGTGAGCTGGATCTCGCCGCCGGCGCCGCGCTCCTGGGTCTCGAGAATCTTGAAAATCTCCGGCTGCAGGATGTAGCGCCCGGTGATCGACAGATTTGACGGCGCGGTGCCTTTGGCCGGCTTCTCCACCATGCCGTCGACCTCGAACATCTTGCCGGTGCGCTTGCCGACGCCGCAGATGCCGTATTGATGGGTCATGTCTTCGGGCACCGCCTCGACCGCGAGCACGTTGGATTTCTCACCGAGCTTGCTGGCGGCCTCGATCATCTGCGCGAGGCAGCCCGGCGTGTTCAGCACCAGTTCGTCCGGCAGCACCACGGCGAACGGTTCGTCGCCGACGATGTCGCGCGCGCACCAGACCGCATGGCCGAGACCCAGCGGCGCCTGCTGGCGGGTGAAACTGGTGGCGCCGGCGGCGGGTTGGTCGCGCGCCAGGATGTCCTGCTCGGCCTTCTTGTTGCCGCGCGCGGCGAGCGTGGTGTCGAGCTCGAACATGCGGTCGAAATGGTCCTCGATCACGCCCTTGTTGCGGCCGGTGACGAAGATGAAATGCTCGATGCCGGCTTCCTTGGCCTCGTCATAGACGTACTGGATAAGCGGCTTGTCGACGATGGTCAGCATTTCCTTCGGCATCGCCTTGGTGGCGGGCAGGACGCGGGTGCCGAGACCGGCGACCGGGAAGACGGCTTTGCGGATTTTCATGGGAATATCGGAAGTCCCTTAAGCGTGAGGAGTATGCGTCTGATGGACGTTGGTAGCCCGTTTGCAGCCGGGAACAAAGGCGGATGTGTGGTGCAACAAAGTCTGCATCCCGCTTTGCGCCCCCTTGCGGCGGAACAGGGAAAGCAACAAATTCCGGCCTCTGTTAAGCTGTTGGAAACTGTGACAGGGCCTTGTGAAACGGGGACGTTGGAGGGCGGAGACGACATGCGTTGGACGGGAACCGCGGTGACCTACCGGACCGCCGCGATCATCATTGCGGTGACGCTGCTGCATGCTGCTTTTTGCACCCAGGCTTTTGCCCAATCATCCGGCAACAACGGCGTCTCGAACTTCCTCGGCAACATCTTCGGCCAGAAATCAGCCACCTCGCCGCAGGCGCAGGCAGCACCTGCCCCGGAAGGCGCCCCCTCCGCGCCATCAGCACCATCCGCACCGCCGCCCTGGAGCGGCGAAGACGGCGGTTCGGGCCATCCACTGATGACCGCAAACGCGATCCGGCAGGCGGCGGCGAATTTTCCCAACTGCGTCGCTTCGATGTGGCCCGATGCCGCACGGCGTCACGTGACGCAAGCGAATTTCGAACGCTTCACCGCGGACCTTTCGCCCGACCTGCGCATCATGGACCTGATGGATTCGCAGCCCGAATTCACCAAGGCGATCTGGGACTATCTCGACATCCTCGTGAATGACAACCGGCTCGCCAAGGGCCGCGAGATCCTCGCCAGGTACAAACCGCAATTCGACGCGGTGGAGAAAGCCTATGGCGTCGACCGCTACGCCATCGCGTCGATCTGGGGCATCGAATCGAATTACTCGACGCAAATGGGCGATCGCAACGTGCTCAATTCGACCGCGACGCTGGCCTGCATCGGCCGCCGCCAGGGCTATTTCAAGGACGAGTTCCTGACCGCGCTGGAGATCCTGAACCGCGGCGACCTGCGTCCCGAACAGATGCGCGGCTCGTGGGCCGGCGCGTTCGGACCGACGCAGTTCATGCCGACCGCCTTCAAGCGCTACGCCGTCGATGCCGATGGCGACGGCCGCCGCGACGTCGTCGACAACCCGGCCGACCTGATCGCCTCGACCGCCAACAACCTCAGGAAGGACGGCTGGCAGTCCGGCCAGACCTGGGGCTATGAGGTCGTGCTGCCCAAGGGTTTCAACTTCATGCTGGCCGACAAGGCCAAGGCGATGCCGATCGCGCAGTGGGAACAGCAGGGCCTCAGACGCGCCGACGGCAAGCCGTTCGGCAATCAAGCCGACAAGGCCTATTTGCTGGCGCCCGCCGGGGCTGACGGGCCGGGATTCCTGATGCTGCAGAATTTTCGGGTGATCATGAAATACAACCCGGCCGAGGCCTATGCGCTGGCGATCGGGCATTTCGCCGACCGCCTCCGCGGCGGCGCGCCGTTCGTACAGCCCTGGCCGCGACAGGAACGGGTGCTGTCGCGGGCCGAGCGGTTGGAGCTGCAGCAACTGCTGGCCCAGCGCGGCTTCTACCGGGGCACCCCGGACGGCCAGTTCGGCGGCATGACCCGCGAGGCGCTGCGCGGCTTCCAGGCCTCTATCGGGGCCCCTGCGGACGGTTTCGCCTCCTCCGACGTGCTGGAGCGGCTGCGGGGGCGCTGAAACGGGGATTTGGCCCGCAAAAGTGACCCTGTAGCGCACATTTTCGTGCCGCCCTTGACGGGGTGGCGGTTGCCCGATTTATGGCAAGGAATATGCCCGCTTGCGGCCTGATTCAGCTATTATAACTGCGCCTTCACCACCCAGTGCGACCGAGCCGGATGCAAAAGCCAAAGTCCTTTTTCCGCGTGTTCACCGAAACCGGTCCGCTGACGGCGGTGGCGGTGGCGATCGCGCTGTTGATCGGGATCGCGGGACCGGCGTCGGCGCAGTTTTTCAATTTCGGCGGCTTCGGCGGTCCGCCGCAGCAGCAGCGGCAGGCACCGCGCAACAATGGCGGCGGCTGGTTCGGCGGCGACTTCTTTGCGCCGTTCCAGCAGCAGGCCCCGCAACAAGCGCCACGCCAGGATTTTTCCAGGGCGCCGGCGCCCGCCAAGCGCGATACCGCTCCGGAACGTAACGTGCTGGTGCTCGGCGATGCGATGGCGGACTGGCTCGCCTACGGCCTGGAAGACGCCTACTCCGAACAGCCCGACATGGGCGTGATCCGCAAGCACCGGACCGTGTCCGGCCTGATCAAATATCAGCCCAAGGGCGAACCGTCGGATTGGGCCGCCGCCGCCCGCAGCATCCTCGCCAACGAGAAGCCGGACGCCATCGTCGTCATGCTCGGCCTCAACGACCGCGTCGCGATGCGCGAGCCCGCGGTCGACAAAACGAAGAAAGACGAGAAGAAAGACGACAAGAAGACCGCCAAACCGGCCGACGCCAAACCCGATGCCAAGCCCGGCGCGAAACCGGAAGGCTCGGCGGAGACCGCCGCCAAGCCGGATGACAAGCCGGCCGATGCCGAAGCCGCCGACGACGCCGACAGCGATGCGCCGCAGACCGCAGCGCCGGAGAAGAATTCGCGCTCGGCGGGCGGGCTCTACGAATTCCGCGACGAGCGCTGGGTCGAGCTCTACGCCAAGAAAATCGAAGAGATGATCGGCATCCTGAAATCCAAGGGCGTGCCGGTGCTGTGGGTCGGTCTGCCAGCGGTGCGCGGCGTCAAGGGCACGTCCGACTCGCTGTTCCTCAATGCGCTCTATCGCGACGCATCAGCCAAGGCCGGCATCACCTATGTCGATATCTGGGATGGCTTTGTCGACGAGGCCGGCCGCTTCCTGCAGAAGGGCCCCGACTTCGAAGGCCAGATCCGCCAGCTGCGTTCCTATGACGGCGTGTATTTCACCAAGCCCGGCGCGCGCAAGCTCGCGCATTATGTCGAGCGTGAAGTCACCCGCCTCCTGGCTTCGCGCTCCGGACCGATCGCGCTGCCGGTCGAACCGGCGACGCCCGACGCCAATGCCGTGCCGGGCCAGCCGGCGCCGCGGCCACTGGCCGGACCTATCTTGCCGCTGGTGGCCTCCTCCGTCGGTACCGATCAATTGCTCGGCGGACCGGGCACGCGTCCCGCCGCGGTCGATGCGCTTGCCGCGAGGACGCTGGTGAAGGGCGAGCCGCTGGCGGCGCCGGCCGGCCGCGCCGATGATTTCGCCTGGCCGCGCCGCGAGATCGGCCGCGAACAGGCCAAAGAACCAGGCAAGGAACCGGGCAAGGAACCAGGCAAGGACCAAGCCAAGGGTGAATCGCCGGTCGCGGCCACCTCACCTGACGGTACGGCCCCGGCAGCCGCGCCCGCCGCGCCGCCGAAACCCCTCGCGCCGAAGCGGCAATTCCGTCCCGCGCAGACCGAACAGCCGGCATTGCGCGATTTCTTCGGCGGCTTCGGTGCGCCGCCGCGCCAGATTGCACCAGCGCCGCCACGCGCGCCTGGACCCATCGCGCCGGGCGTGCCGCGCCCGCCGGGTAACGTCGGACGAGCGGCAGAAGCCCCGGCAGGCGCGTTCACGCGATAGACGCCATTTCCACGCAGATGGACGGTGTGGCTTGGCTCGCACGTCATCCCCGCGCAATGGCTTCGCCATTGTCGCTGGAGGCGCGAGCGAAGCGAGCCTCGAAGATGGGCCACGGGCCGTACTCATCCTTCGAGGCGCGCAAGTCTGCGGCGCAATTGCGCCGCTGAGCGCACCCACGGGTGAACGCAATTGCGTTCATCCCGGGGATGACGGAGCGACAGTGTGAGGCTCAGCCGTAATACCGCCAGCGCGATGGCGGCGGGCGGCGCGGTTGACGGGTCATCAACAGCGCCAGGGCGAATCCGATCCCGCCTGCGACCAGAAGCGCGCCGAGCGGATTGTCCTGCACGGTTTTCGCCATCGCCTTCTGACCGTCGCGGATGGTGTCGCCGCTGTTGTCGTAGGCGTCCTTGACGGTATCCACGGCATCCTTGGCGTAGTTGGCCGCCGCATCGGTGGCGTCGCGCGCGGCATCCTTGGCCTGACCGTACAAATTCTGCACGGTGCCTGCGGCCTCGCGCGCGCGGGCCTCGGCCTGCGTCTTGGCATCGCCCGTCATGCTACCGACAGCGCCTTCGACCTTGCCGGCGAAATCCTTGGCTGAACCTGCAATTCGATCCTTGTCCATCACGATCACTCCCTGTTTCAGAGGAAGTAACCGACGAGACGCGTCGAGGTTCCTGATGCTTAAAGTATGAGCCCGCCATCGACCACAATGGTCTGGCCGATGACATAGGACGCCAGCGGCGACGCCAGGAACAAGGCGGCGCCGGCCATGTCGGCGGGGGTGCCGAGACGCTTCAGCGGAATCCGTTCAAGCGCGCCTTCGAGCCGCTTCGGATTTGCCGTCGTCGCCTTGGTCATCTTGGTGTCGACCAGCCCCGGCGCGATGCCGTTGACGCGGATGCCGTTCTCGGCCCAGGCCTCGCCCAGCGTGCGCGTCAAGCCGACCGCGCCGGTCTTCGAGGCGTTGTAGGCCGGATTGCCCATGGTCGAATGATAGGCCGCGGTCGAACTGACGATGATCAGCGATCCCTTGCTGGCGCTCAGCATCGCGTGAAATTTCGTCGCGCAGGCCATCAGGCTCATCAGATTGACCTCGAGCACCTTGCGAAAGCCATCCATTTCGAATTCGCCGCGCCGGTAGATCACTGCGCCCTGCGCCAGCACCAGCACGTCGAGGCCGTCGAACGACGGCTTGAACTGCTCGATCGCCTGCGCACTGCTGACGTCGAGCTGCGCATATTCGAGGCCTTGAAGGTCCGATCCTTCGCCGGCGAAATAATCCGCCGCTTTGGCGCGGGTGCCGCAGACCGCAACCCGCGCCCCCTTGGCGCGGAACGCCTGCGCGATGCCATTGCCGATCCCGCTGGAGCCGCCGACCACCAGCACCTGCTTGCCGCTGAAATCGAGTTCGTTCATCGCCTGCATCCTTTCTAGCTCGAGCTCTCATCGAGGAAGTTGACCATGAGAACCTCGTCGTAATATCGCCCGTTGTGCTTGAGGGCTTGCTTTTCATAGCCGTATTCGACGAAACCCATCGCGCGATAAAGTTTTCGCGCGCTTTCATTCTCGCTCACCACAGTCAGCTGCACCAGCTCCACGCGCCCGCGCGCATGGTCGAGCACCGCCGCAACCAGGCTTTTTCCAAGCCCCATGTTCCGCGCCGACGCCCGGACATACATGGTCCAGAGGCGTCCCTTGTGCGCTTGCTTCAAATTTTCCTGCGCGGAATATCCGGCTATTCCGGCGAGCGTGCCATCGAGGAACGCAGCGAAAATATCCGCAGCCCCGAGCCTCGCCTCGAACCAGGACAGCGGCTCTGCGCTTTCGCGTCCGAACGTGCTGCCGAAGGCTTCAGGATTTTTCTGCAGCGCCTCCAGCCGGATGTCCCGGTAAAGCGCGGCGTCCGAAATCTGCAGGCGGCGAATTTGCAGTCCGGGAATATTGGCCAACGTTGCACCTGTTACTGCAGAATCTTGTTTTGACGCGTTTTCTTCACGCGAACCGGAGTCCACTTCGCTGGAAAACGCTCTGGTTTGACCTGTCTGCGGATCGGTGCCAGCCTTGTCAATCCTGCAACGCAATGCACAAATTCCGCGAACATTTTAGGTCAGAATCCGCGATGTCAGATTTCAGAGAGCTCAGCCGTTCGGTCAAGGGCCTGACCGTTCTCGTCACCGGCGCCGCCAGCGGCATGGGCCGCGCCACCGCGCTGGTGTTCGCCGCCGAAGGCGCCAATGTTGCCGTCACCGACATCAACGCCGAGGCCACGCAGGCCGTCGCCGATGAAATCAAGGAAAGAGGCGGCAGCGCCAAGGCCTGGACGCTCGACGTCGCCAGGGCCGATGACATCATCAAGGTCGTCGGCGCCATCGCGGCGCATTTCGGCGGCCTCGACATCCTGATCAACAATGCCGGCCTGTCGCTGCGATCCGCGATCGACGCGGACGGCTATGACGAGGCGTGGACCAAGGCGCTGGCGGTTATGCTGACCGCGCATCCCCGCATCATTCGTGCCGCGCTGCCGCATTTGCGCCGATCCAAATGCCCGCGCATCGTCAACATCGCCTCCACTGAAGCGCTCGGTGCCACCGCAACGAACAGCCCGTACGCGGCCGCCAAGGCCGGCGTCACCGGCCTGACCCGCGCGCTCGCCGTGGAACTCGGCCGCGAGGGCATTACGGTGAACTGCATCTGCCCGGGGCCGATCCGGACCGGGATCACCGAGCGGATTGCGGAGGAGCACAAGACCATCTTCGCCAAACGCCGCACCGCACTCGGCCGCTACGGCGATCCCGAGGAAGTCGCCCATATGACGTTGAGCCTGTGCCTGCCGGCCGCTTCATACCTGACCGGCGTGGTTATTCCGGTAGACGGCGGGTTGATGGCGCGGAATGCGTGATGCCACTTTGTCATTGCCGGGCTTGACCCGGCAATCCATCCCCTTCGAAAGGCATTTATGAAGATTGATGGATGCCCGGATCAAGTCCGGGCATGACAGCTGTGCGCTCGGCAAGCGCTGGAGAACGTTGACTTGGGCCCGTCACGGAGTAGTTTTTTACAAAACGAAGCGGGACAACCGCCCGCCGCACTATGGAGAAAACGCCATGACGGTCACGATCCGGCAGCTGGGTAAGCACTTCTTCGGCGAGGTTTCCGGCGTCGATCTGCGCAAGCCGCTGACGCCGCAGGAGGCCGCCGACATCGAAGCCGGCATGGACAAATACGCCGTGCTGCTGTTTCGCGGCCAGGACGTTACCGACGAGCAGCAGATGGCGTTCGCGCTGAATTTCGGCGAGCGGGAAAATCCGCGCGGCGGCAGTGTCGTCAAGCCGGAGGATTCTCGGCTGGCTCAGACCGGGCTCAACGACGTCTCCAACCTCGGCAAGGACGGCAAGCCGCTGCCGCGCGACAGCCGCATCAACCTGTTCAACCTTGGCAATTGCCTGTGGCATTCCGACTCATCGTTCCGTCCGATCCCGGCAAAATTCTCGCTGCTGTCGGCGCGGGTGGTGAACCCGAAGGGCGGCAACACCGAGTTTGCCGACATGCGCGCGGCCTATGACGCGCTCGACGACGAGACCAAGGCCGAGATCGAGGACATGATCTGCGAGCATTCGCTGATGTATTCGCGGGGATCGCTCGGCTTTCTCGACTACACCGATGAAGAGAAGGAATTGTTCAAGCCGGTGCTGCAGCGGCTGGTGCGCACCCATCCGGTACACGGCCGCAAATCGCTGTACCTGTCGTCGCATGCCGGCGCCATCAAGGGGATGACCATGCCGGAAGCGCGGGTCCTGCTGCGCGACCTCAACGAGCACGCCACGCAACCCGAATTCGTCCACGTCCATAAATGGACGCTGCATGACCTCGTGATGTGGGACAACCGCCAGACCATGCATCGCGTGCGCCGCTACGACCAGTCGCAGCCCCGCGACATGCGCCGCGCCACGGTGGCGGGAACGGCGCCGACGGTGGCGCAACAGGCGGCGGAGTAGATTACTGTCGTCCCGGCCTTGAGCTCAGATGTGCAATTGCACATCGGGAGACCCATACGCCGCGGCCCATCGGTTAGATCGCCGGCGTTAGTGACCTTCTGAAACAACGACTGCCGCGGAGTATGGGTCCCGGCTCGAGGCCGGGACGACGCTGTGAGTGTGGTTACGCCTGCCCAGCCTCGATGCATCCTTCCATGATCCCATCGATCTCGGCGCGCGAGAGCACGCCGATCTCCGCAACGAACACCATCCGGGTCCGCGGCATTCCAGCGGCCGGCGGCCCGCCAGGGGCCAGCGTCGCCCGTCCGCCGGCGAACTGAAGCAACATCAACCTGCCGGGCTGCTCCACGGATTCGAACAGCCCCTTCGCCCGCGCCAGCTTCGGCGCGAGCCGATTGATCGCCGCCTGCAATCGGGCCAACGACAGCGGCCGTTCCGACGTCCAGCTCAGCGCCTCGAAGCGATCCGTTGCTGGCCGTCGCTGCCCCGGCTGGCGTGGCACCGGCGCTCGATCCGGATCCGAAGGGAAGAGCAGCGCCATCGGAACCTCGCCGTGCGGCGCATCGACCAACACCGCAGCCGGACGGATCGAGCGGATCGCATCGCGCACCGGCGTGTGGCTGGCCGCGTCCGCGAGGTCCACCTTGCTCAGCGCGATCACATCGGCCGCCCGTATCTGGGACCGCAGCAGGGCGTCGTCGAACCTGGCGAGCGAAGTCGTGGCGTCCACGACGCAGAGCACCGTTTCGAGCGGCGCCTCGCGCCAGATCACTGGATCCATCAGGTTGCGCACGATGTCCTGGGGATCGGCGACGCCGCTGGTTTCGATCACGATGAATTCCGGCCGCGGATCACGCCGCAACAAGCCGGCCAGCGTGCGCAAGAGATCGCCTTCGAGCGAGCAACAGATGCAGCCATTGCTGAGGCTCACCACGCCGTCGGCGGCGCCGGTGATCAGTTCCGCATCGATATTGATCGCGCCGAAATCGTTGACGACGGCGGCAATCCGCCTGCCCCCGGCATGTGCCAAGAGATGGTTCACGACCGTGGTCTTGCCTGCGCCGAGGAAGCCGGCCACGAGCACGACCGGGACCGCCACCTCAGCCTCCGGTAACGGGCCGGCGCACCGGCTGCCCGGGCCGCGCCGCCACATCGAGCACGCCGTCTGATATTAGCGGCTGGCCGCTGACCACCAGATGACGCACGCCTTCCGACGGGCGGTTCATCGCAGAGAATGTCGCCCGGTCGCTCAGCGTTTCGTAATCGAACACGACGATGTCGGCATCCGCCCCCGCCTGCAGCCTGCCTTTCGCGCGCATCGCCGGCGTAGAGGGGCCAAGAATTTCCGCGGGGATCAGCGCGCATTTCCGGATGCCTTCGAGCAGCGACACTTTGCGGCGCTCGCGCACCCACTCGCGGAGGAAGCGCGTGAAGCAACCCGCCGAGCGCGGATGCGAGGTCGCGTCGTCAGGCAGCGGCCAGGCGTCGCCGGTGTAGGCGCGGCCGTCCGTCAGCGTCCAGGGCATGGCGTCGGAGGCGATCGCGCCGCCAGGATAAAGCACCGCCATGTCGAGGAGGTCGCGATGATGCGCGTTATTGTCGATATCCAGAACGTGCCACAGAACCAGCGTGGAAGGTTCGGCGGCCTGTGCCGCCATCAGTTCCTGCCGGTCGCGGAAGCGATGCCCGTCGGTCACCCGCTGCACCGAATCATAGCCGAGGCCGTTGCGCGCCTCGAATTCGGGGTCGCTGAAGAACGCCGCCGCCAGCACCGTCGAACCGGTACCGTAGGGATAGGCTTCGACCGTGATGGGCAACCCTTGCGCCTGCGCCTTGGCGATCAGCGCGACGCAACGCTCGATGTCCGTCTTGCTGGAAGAATTGAAATGGCAGATGTGCATGTGCGCGCCGGTGGCGCCGGCATAGCCGATCAGGCGGATATAGGCTTCCGCAGCGCTCTCCGGATCGATGCGCGACATATAGGCGACATGGGTGAAGGTCGGCACCTCGCGCGCCGCCGCCAGCTGGCACACGGCGGTCAGTTCCTGCACCCCGGCGCCCGGGGCATAGGCGTTGAGGATGCCGATGCCCATGCCACCCTCGCTCAGCCCGCCCGCGATGCGCTCGAGAATGCCGGCCACTTCGGTATCGCTGGCCACGTTGTCGATCCAGCGGCGGTCGCGCATCGCATTGCCGAACGCCTCCAGCGAGCTTTCCGCGTTGGAGCCGGTCATCGCGCCAATGCGCGCGAACGCCCAGTTGACCGCGGCGCCGTAGTTCAGCACGCGGCCCTTCTCGGCCTGGCGGCGATACCAGGATGCGACCGGCAAGACTCCCGCTTCGAGGTCGAGCGATGTCGTGACGCCGTCGAACGCCTGCATGCGGTCGGCCGGGATCGACTGGCCGTGCGCGTGCAAATCGATAAAGCCGGGGGCGATCACCAGTCCGGTGGCGTCGATGGTGCGCTCGGCGCTGCCAAGCCCGGTGCCGACGGCGGCGATCTTGCCATCGAGCACCGCCACATCGCCGATGGCGTCCATGCCGCTGGCCGGATCCACCACCCGGCCGCCCCTGATTACCAAACCAGCCATCTCGTCACTCCCGCGTACTGAAGACCTGTTCCCTGCGAAGCCGGCTCAGCTTCGAAGGCGCGCAGACTGGCGAATAAGGGCCGTCGCGACCCCATAGAGGCAGATTTTCGGACGGGCAACAACCTCTGCCGGCGGAGGGCACGCATCCGCGAGTGGCGCAATGGAGTTGCGCCCGCGCTTCAGCACGCAACTCGTCATACGCGGGCTTGACCCGCGTATCCATCAACTGCGCAAAATGTCTTTCTTGGGGGATGGATTGCCGGGTCATAGGCGAGCGGAAGCGACGCCGTCCTTCAGACGGCTATGCCCGGCAATGACAGCCAAGGGCAATGACAGTCAGGCGTGGCCGGCTTCGTTCGACAGCATCGCCAGATCGATCCCGATCTTGCGCAGCGCACGCTGGTATTTCTCGTCGACGTCGTCGCCGAAGATCAGGTCCGCGTCGGCGGCGCAATGCAGCCAGCCATTGTGCTGGATTTCGTCCTCAAGCTGCCCCGGCGCCCAGCCGGCATAGCCCAGCGCCAGGATTGCGTGCTTGGGTCCCGAGCCCTTGGCGATCGCTTTCAGGATATCGACGGTCGCGGTCAGGCAAATGCCGTCGTCGATATTGAGCGTGGCATCCTTGATGAAGAAATCGCTGGAATGCAGCACGAAGCCGCGGCCGGTATCGACCGGACCTCCCTTGAGCACCTTCATGGTCTCGGCGTTTTCCGGCAGCGTGATCTGATCTGCGGTCTTGATGATATCGAGCTGTACCAGCAGCCCGGGAAAATCGATGCTGCCGGCCGGGCGGTTGACGATGATGCCCATCGCGCCTTCGGACGAATGGGCGCACATATAGATGACCGAGCGTTCGAAGCGCGGGTCGCCCATGACCGGCATGGCAATCAGCAGCTGGCCGTCCAGATAGCCCTCATTGGGCGAATTGTGGCCAATGCCGCCGACTTTGCGGCGAGCAGTCTTCGGTGCCGTCTTCGGTGTCTTGCCTTCAGGGCTCATCCGCAAAGGCCTCTCTTGCTGATTCATATCCTGATATCGGGTGGCGGTTCTGTCAATCAAGCCGCGCGTTGTATTCGATCGCGGATCACAAGCAATTCAATGGTTTGCGGCCAAACTTGCCTGTAAAGACGTTTCATGACCGTCATAGTTCCCATGCGGGCCGCGTTCGGCATTGCTGCCACTTTGGCTGTCGCATGCGCGGCCATCGAGGTTCGCGCCGAGGATGCCTCGCCCTGGCAGCGCGACACCCATTCCGCGATCCGGCTGCTGGCGGGATCGCGCAGCGGCGCGGTGCTGCTCGGCGGTATCGCTATCCAGCTGCAGCCGGGGTGGAAAACCTATTGGCGGACGCCCGGCGATTCCGGCGTTCCGCCCCGCTTCGACTTCTCCAAGTCCGACAATGTCGAGGCGGTGACGGTATTGTGGCCGGCGCCGATGAAGTTCGATGACGGCGCGGGCGGCTTCTCGCTCGGCTACAAGCAGCAGGTCGTGCTGCCGCTGCGGATCGTCGCCAAGAACACCGACAAGCCGGTGACGCTGCGCGCCGACATCAACTATGCGGTCTGCGACAAGCTCTGCATCCCGGTCGACGCCAAGGCGGAGCTGGCCTTTGCCAGTGTGGCAAGCACCGAGGACGGCAATCTGTCCGATGCACTCAACGCGGTGCCGAAGCCGGCCAATGTCGGCGATCCCAATCCCCTCACCATTCGCGACGTCAGGCGCGAGGGCAAGGCCAACGTGCTGGTCGACGTCACCGCGCCCGGCGGCAAGGAGGTCAGCCTGTTCGCCGAAGGTCCGACGCCGGACTGGGCGTTGCCGATTCCGAAGCTGATCGAGGGCGGTCCGCCCGGCGTCAAACGCTTTGCCTTCGAACTCGACGGCCTGCCGCCGGGCGCGAGCGCCGACGGCGCCGCGCTGAAACTGACGCTGGTCGGCGGCGACCGGGCTTATGAGTTCAATGTGAATTTGCAGTAGCTTCGCCCCGGCGAACGCCGGGGCCCATACGCCGCGGCGGGTGTGTTGAAACACGGCGGTAGACACCTTTTTCCAACAACCACCTCCTGTGGTTATGGGTCCCCCGATGCGCAATTGCGCATCTGAGCTCAAGGCCGGGACGACGCGGAGATTGACGCCCGCGCCCCCACCCAACCGAATCTTAACGAATCGTTGATACATCGGAGCATCGCCGCCGCCTCGCGGCCTTTCGAGGATGCCTTGCTGTGGCCGTGATGGACACCGAATCCGCCTCCGCTTCGCCCGCCGGCCCGATCGCGCGCCTGCGCTCGCTGCTTCGCGGTCTCTTTGGTGGTTCGGGCGAAGCGTCGCTGACAAAGCGGCTGGCCGGCACGATCTTCATCATCCGCGTCGTCAGCGCCGCGCTCGCCTATTTCTCGCAGATCCTGCTGGCGCGCTGGATGGGCGGTTCGGACTACGGCGTCTATGTCTATGTCTGGACCTGGGTGCTGCTGCTGGGCAGCATGATGGATTTCGGCATCTCGGCGTCGGCGCAAAAGATCATTCCGGAATACCGCGCCAGCGGCCAGCACGCGCTGCTGCGCGGCTTCCTCTCCGGCAGCCGCTGGATGACGTTCGCGGTTTCATCGCTGGTCTCGCTGGCGCTGGCGGGTGTGGTGAAAACACTGTCGCCGTGGATGGAGCCCAACACGGTTGTGCCGCTCTATATCGGCTGCCTGACCCTGCCGGCCTTCGTCGTTGCCAACACCCAGGACGGCATTGCGCGCTCGCATGACTGGATGCGGCTTGGCCTGATGCCGCAATTCATCGTGCGCCAGTCGCTGATCATCGGCCTCACTGCCGGCGCCTTCGCGCTCGGTTTCAATCTCGGCGCCACGGTGGCGATGCTGGCTAGCGCCGCCGCGGTCTGGCTTGCGATGATCGGCCAGATGGTGGTGCTGAACCGAAGGCTCGCCGGCCACGTTGAGGCCGGCGCGAAAGCCTATGATTTCCGCGGCTGGCTGGCGGTCTCGCTGCCGATCCTGCTGGTCGAGAGTTTCTATCTGCTGCTCTCCTACACCGACGTGCTGATGCTGCAACAATTCCGTTCCTCGGAGGAAGTCGGTGTCTATTTCGCGGTCGTGAAGACGCTGGCGCTGGTTTCCTTCATCCACTACGCGATGTCGGCCACGACAGCGCACCGCTTCGCGGAGTATCATGCGCTCGGCGACAAGGCGCGGCTGTCGGCCTATGTGGCGCACGCGATCCAATGGACGTTCTGGCCCTCGCTCGCGGCCACCATCGTTCTGCTGGCGCTGGGCAAGCCGCTATTGTGGCTGTTCGGACCGCAATTCGTGGTCGGCTACGACATCATGTTCATCGCCGCTGTCGGCCTCCTGGTGCGTTCGGCGATCGGCCCGGTCGAGCGGCTGCTCAACATGCTGGGTCATCAGCACATCTGCGCGCTGGCCTATGCGCTCGCCTTTGTCATGAACGTGGTGCTGTGCCTGCTGCTGGTGCCGGGCTACGGCGGCCACGGCGCCGCGGCCGCAACCACGATCTCGCTGGCGTTCGAGACCGTGCTGCTGTTCTGGATCGTCCGGCAGCGGCTCGGCCTGCACGTGCTGGCGTTCGGGAAGCGTGGAGCTTAGTAATCCGTCGTAGCGATTGGAGTACGAACCCTCGCGTGTTATCGTTCTACGATGGCGACGGAGAAATCGAACGAGACTAGGCGACGGGGCAACGATTATGTTGCCACCCCCGACGAGTTGCGGATCATCGATGCCGCCATGGCATCCATCGACGCTGGGGAAACTGCGACCGCCGCAGAGATACGCGCAGCTTTCGCCAAATTTCGATCGATGCCCCGCTTTCGCGGGGCATGACGGTTCACTCCGCGGTCCAGCCGCCGTCGATCGAGAGGTTGGCGCCGGTGATCTGGGCGGCATCGTCGCCGCACAGGAACAGCGCCAGTGCGGCGACCTGCTCGGAGGTCACGAATTCCTTGGTCGGCTGGGCGTCCAGCAGCACGTCGCGGATGACCTGCTCCTTGGTAAGGTTGCGCGCCTTCATCGTCTCGGGGATCTGATGCTCGACCAGCGGCGTCCAGACATAACCTGGCGAGATGCAGTTGCAGGTGATCTTGTGGGTCGCGACCTCCAGCGCCACCGTCTTGGTGAGGCCGGCAATGCCGTGCTTGGCCGAGACATAGGCCGACTTGAACGGCGACGCCACCAGCGAATGCGCCGAAGCGGTGTTGATGATGCGGCCCCAGCCGCGCTTCTTCATGCCGGGCACCGCGGCGCGGATGGCATGAAATGCCGACGACAGGTTGATCGCGATGATCGCATCCCACTTTTCGATCGGGAATTCCTCGATCGGCGACACGAACTGGATGCCGGCATTGTTGACCAGGATATCGACCGAACCAAAGGTCTTCTCGCCGAGCGCGATCATTTCGGCGATCTCGGCGGGCTTGGTCATGTCGGCCGACGAGTAAAGGGCCTTGACCTTGTAGTCGGTCTCGATGCCGGAACGCTCTTTCTCGATGTCGGCCGGTGCACCAAAGCCGTTGATGACGACATTGGCGCCGGCGGCGGCGAAAGCGCGCGCGTAGGCCAATCCGATGCCGCTGGTCGAGCCTGTCACGACGGCGGTCTTGCCCTTCAAAATACCCATTCTGGTCACTCCTGTTTCTTGCTTTCGGGGGCGCTGGAAACGTCCCTCGTGAGATCGTAGGTCACCATGGTCTCCCCGGACTGCGGCCGTTCTAGCCATTCTTTGTGACGCATCGACAAATGCACGTCCCGGGCACCCGCATTCCAGTGCTCGACCACCCCGACATGCGAGAAATCGTAATCCTTGGACGAGGATTCGTAGTTCTTGCTGCGGTAGATCAGGTGCACCACCGTGACGGTGTTTTCCTTGACCGCGTTGCACAGGACCGCCACCGACGGATCATTCTTGAGATCATCGGGCAATTTGGCGACCAATTCACGGAGCGCCTTGCGCGTGTTGTGTACCTGCTTGTTCTTGTCGGTGTTCATCCGGGTACGGCTGGAAAAGCGGATGTCTTTCTCGCGCTCGGCGGCCTCCAGCAGCGTGGCCGGCAGATCGCCGCGCGCGCTGAACAGGTCGACCTGGAAGATCAGGAGATCGCGGTCGCTTTCCTCATCCAGCACGAAATCGAGCGGCGTGTTGGAGGCGATGCCGCCGTCCCAGTAATGCTCACCGTCGATGAGGATGGAAGGAAAACCCGGCGGCAGCGCGCCGGACGCCATGATGTGCTCCGGCCCGATCTTCTTGCCGAGCTTCTTGCATTCGACATTGTCGAAATATTTGAAATTGCCGGAGGTCACGCCGACGGCGCCGACGGAAAGCCGCATCTTCAGATCGTTGATGCGGTCAAAGTCGACCAGTCTTTCCAGCGTCTTCTTCAGCGGCGCGGTATCGTAATAGCTCAGCGATTGCGGGCTGCCCTGCGGCCACAGCGGCGCCGGCGGAAGCCGCGGCGTGAAAAATCCGGGCACACCGAAGGTCGCGATCAAAGCGGCGCTGGTCTCGTTGAACAGCGACCGCGCGCGATCACCCGGCGTAATCGGATTCCACGACACCGGCGACGATACCATGTCCCAGAATTCCTTCAGGCGATCGACGCGTGTCGCAGGGTCGTTGCCGGCAATGATCGCGGCATTGATCGCGCCGATCGAGATGCCCGCTACCCATTCCGGCTCGAAGCCGGAGCGGCACAGCGCCTGGAAGGCGCCGGCCTGGTAAGAGCCGAGCGCGCCGCCGCCCTGCAGCACCAGCACGCGCTGTGCATCAACGGGCTTCGTCGCGGGCGCGGAAACGGATGTATCCATCGTGACCGTCAATCAGAGGGCAATGATTTTAATACCGTGGCGGCAGTTCGCGACGGCGTCAATCAGCGAGATATCTGCAAGGATCACGCCGAGTTTATCGCGGCGCTATGTTTTTGTTTGCGCATGATCTTTTGGGAAAACCCGTACCCACTTGCGCCGGCAGGCCCTGCGGGTCCGGATCATGCGCTAGGTTGACGCCAGAATGAGTGTCCAGAACACCTTGTATTTGGTGTTGGGAGCATAAATCGCCGCGATGCCCAATTTTGTGACACCGTTCTTGAGCATGTTGGCCTTGTGCGGCGGCGAGTCACGCCAGCCCGAGAACGCTTCCGCCAGCGTGTGATAGCCGGCCGACACGTTTTCAACCGCGAGCTTGGCCGGATATCCGGAAGCGCCGAGGCGCTTTTCCAGCGGGCCCTTGACGTCATGATCGAGCTTGTTGCGCTTGGCCATCGCCTGCGATTGCGCTTCGGCGAGCTTCATCAGGTCCGGGTCAACCGCCACGGCGGCAAGGCCGTTATTCTGGCGGTAGAGCGAAATCATCGAGGCCGCAGCCTGCGGATCCAGCGTAGCGCCGCCATTAGCCATGCTGAGATACATGGTCGGCTGGTCCGGCGCCCTGGCGGTGTCCGCCATGCAGCCGCCCAGCAACAAAAGTCCAGCTATCGCGGCCGCGGCGCGCATGAATCAACCCCCGTGATGTCACGCAGTTGTTGCATACCAACCGTGGCTGAATGGTGAACGTGGGGCTAAATCCAGCCGTCATTCCGGGATGGTCCACTAGGACCAGACCCGGAATCTCGAGATTCCCCGATGCGCAATTGCGCACCTGAGGTTCGCTTCGCGCCCCGGAATGACGACTTCGTCGTCAATCCTGGGCCGCAAAAATACGGTAGCGGCGGGGCTGCAGGCTGACGATTTCGCCGGCCTGGAGTTCCCGGTCGCGGGGGGCGTCGATCTCGATGATGGTCTTGCCCTCGCCGTCGGACAGCGCCACCTCGGCCCGCTGAATCGGACCGAACGAACGGACATGGCGCACCGCGCCTTCCAGCGATCCGGACCCGGCGGGCCCGATCTGCATGTCATGTCGCCGGACGAACAGTTTCGAGGCCCCCGAAGCCGCGCCATTGGCGGCGATATTGAGCGGCCGGCCGCCGAGCCGCACCGAGCCGCCGCTGACATCCACCGGCAGCACGATCGACTCGCCGATGAAGCCATGCACGAACGCGGTCGCCGGGTGATCATAGACCTCGCCGGGCGTGCCGATCTGCTCGATGCGGCCCTTGTCCATGACGACGACACGGTTGGCGACTTCGAGCGCCTCTTCCTGGTCGTGGGTGACGAAGATCGAGGTGACGTGGATTTCCGAATGCAGCGAGCGCAGCCATTGCCGCAATTCCTTGCGCACCTTGGCGTCGAGCGCGCCAAACGGCTCGTCGAGCAGCAGGATGCGCGGCTCGATCGCTAGCGCCCGCGCGAGCGCGATGCGCTGCCGCTGGCCGCCGGACAACTGGCTGGGGTAGCGGTCGGACAGCCAGTCGAGTTGCACCAGATCGAGCAATTCCTTGACGCGGGCGCGGATGGTGGCCTCGTCCTTGCGAATGGCGCGCGGCTGCACCCGCAGGCCAAAGGCGACGTTTTCGAACACCGTCATGTGGCGGAACAGCGCGTAATGCTGGAACACGAAACCGACATGGCGCTCGCTCGCGCCGCGCGCCAGCGCGTCCTCGTCGTCGATCAACACCTCGCCGGCATCCGGCCAGTCTAGCCCGGCGATGATCCGCAGCAGCGTGGTCTTGCCCGAGCCGGAGGGGCCGAGCAGCGCCAGCAATTCGCCCTGGTCGACTTTCAGGTCGACATTGTCGAGCGCAGCGAAGCTGCCGAACTTCTTGACGATGTTTTTGACTTCAATGGTCACGCGGTTCCTGTCCTTCGTCCAGACGTCGCTCGAGAACGGTCTTCACGACCAGCGTGATCAGCGCCAGCATTGCCAGCAATGACGCAATCGCGAACGACGCCACGAATTGGTATTCATTATAGAGGATTTCGACCAGCAGCGGCATGGTGTTCGTCTCGCCGCGGATATGGCCGGACACGACAGACACCGCACCGAACTCGCCCATGGCGCGCGCGTTGCACAGCAAGACGCCATACAGCAGGCCCCATTTGATATTGGGCAGGGTGACGCGGAAGAAGGTCTGCAGGCCTGACGCACCGAGCGAGATCGCCGCCTCTTCCTCCTGGGTGCCCTGCTCCTGCATCAGCGGGATCAGCGCACGCGCGACGAAGGGGAAGGTCACGAAGATGGTCGCCAGCGCGATGCCGGGCACGGCGAACAGGATGTGAATGTCATGCGCCTGCAGCCATGTGCCGAAAAAGCCCTGCGCGCCGAACAACAGCACGAACACGAGGCCCGAGATCACGGGGCTGACCGAGAAAGGCAGATCGATCAGCGTGATCAGGAAAGTCTTGCCGGTGAAATCGAACTTGGCGATCGCCCAGGCCGCGATGACGCCGAACACCAGATTGAGGGTGACCGAGATCGCCGCCACCAGCAGCGTCAGCTTGATCGCCGCCAGCGCCTCCGGCTCGCCCAGCGCCGCCAGATAGGCGCCGATGCCTTTGGAAAAGGCGCTTGCGAACACCACGACCAGCGGCAGCACGACGAACACGGACAGGAAGGTGACCGCGAGGGTGATGATGATGAAACGAACCGGCCCAGGCTCGGTACGCAGATTGTCCGGCGATGTCCCGGTGCGCGGGCGCGCACGCTCGATGCGGGAGGGCGGCGGAGAAACGGTGAGATCCGCCGTCGGGGCATAGGCCCGCAGCTCGGTCGCTGACGTCACCACACTCGATTGCGTCGACATCAGTTCCTCAATGCGCCGGAATACGGGTTTGGGCCCAGCGCTGCAGGCGATTGACCGCGAAGATGATCAGGAACGACGCCAGCAGCATGACAACCGCAATCGCGGTCGCATCGGCGTAGCGGAACTCGGAGAGCCGGATCACGATCAGGAGAGGCGCGATTTCCGACACGTTCGGCAGATTGCCGGCAATGAAGATGACGGAGCCGTATTCACCGACCGCGCGCGCGAACGCCAGCGCAAATCCGGTCAACAGCGCCGGAATCAAACTCGGCAGGATCACCCTGAACACGGTGTGCCAGCGGTTGGCCCCGAGGCTCGCCGCCGCCTCCTCGATCTCGACGTCGAGATCGATCAGGACGGGCTGCACCGTCCGCACCACGAAGGGGATGCCGATGAACACCATGGCGATGAAGATCCCGATCGGCGTGAACGCGACCTTGATGCCCAGTTCAGCCAGCGGCGCTCCGAGCCAGCCTTTTTGGGCGAACAGTTGCGTGAGAGCGACGCCGGCGACCGCGGTCGGCAGCGCAAAGGGGATGTCGACGATGGCATCGAACAGCCGGCGGCCGGGAAAGCGATAACGCACCAGCGCCCAGACGATGATGGTCCCCATCACCAGATTGACCAGGGCGGCGAGAAACGAAAGCCCGAACGAAATCTTCAGCGCATTGAGTGTGCGGCGGCTGGTGATGATGCCCCAGAACTGATCAAGGCTGAGCTCGAACGTCTTGAGAAACAGGCCGGCCAGCGGCAACAGGATAATAATGGAGAGCCATGTCAGGGTCAGCCCCATGGTGAGACCAAACCCCGGCAAGCTGCTCCGCCGTGCCACCGCTATGCTCACAAGTCCCCCTGATTGCTCGGTAAATTGCCCAGATCCGTTCTAGAGCTCAGTTCTTGTAGATCTGGTCGAAGATACCGCCTTCGGCAAAATGTTCCTTCTGCGCCTTTGCCCAACCACCGAAAACGTCGTCGATCGTGAAAAGTTCGACCTTGGCGAAAGATTTTTCGTATTCCCGGGCGATCTCCGAATCGCGCGGACGGTAGGAATTGCGTGCGGCGATTTCCTGACCTTCCTTGGTATACCAGTATTTCAGGTAGGCTTCAGCCGCCGCGCGGGTGCCTTTCTTGTCGGCCACCTTGTCGACGACGGAGACCGGCGGCTCGGCCAGGATCGACAGCGGCGGCGAAACGATCTCGAACTTGTCCTTGCCGAATTCCCGCTGCGCCAGGAACGCCTCGTTCTCCCATGCCAGCAGCACGTCGCCGACACCGCGCTCGACGAACGTCACGGTCGAGCCCCGCGCGCCGGTATCGAGCACCGGCACGTTCTTGAAGAGATCGCCGACGAATTTTTTGGCCTTGTCGGACGAACCGAATTTTTTCTCGGCATAGCCCCATGCCGCCAGATAATTCCAGCGCGCGCCGCCTGATGTTTTCGGGTTCGGCGTGATGACGCTGACGCCGGATTTAATCAAATCGTCCCAATCCTTGATGCCCTTGGGATTGCCCTTGCGCACCAGAAACACGATCGTCGACGTGTAGGGCGAGGCGTTGAGCGGCAAGCGCTTCTGCCAGTCCGGCGCCACCAGGCCCTTGCCGGCGATCGCATCGATATCATAGGCCAGCGCCAGCGTGACCACATCCGCCTGCAATCCGTCGATCACAGAACGCGCCTGCGAGCCGGAGCCGCCATGCGACTGCTTGATCTCGACGCTCTTGCCGGTTTCCTTACTGTAAGCGGCAATGAACGCCTTGTTGAAATCGGCATAGAGCTCGCGCGTCGGATCGTACGACACGTTGAGCAGCGTTACATCGGCAGCGAGCGCAGAACCTGCCCACAGCAGTCCCGCGACGAGGGGCAGAAGACGACGGAACATCTCAATCTCCATTCGGCCTGGTGAAGGATATCACCGGAACACGCGGGACATAACTCGCGGTGAAGTGGCCTTTAGTCAACGAAACCGCTTTTCATTGTTTGCGGCGGTGCAGCGTCATTGTCCTATGAAGTCTTGATCGTGTGGATGCCGCATTCTGTCTTGGCTCTTCCGCGCCAGCGACCGGCACGCGCGTCTTCATCAGGCGAGGTCCGGCTGCTGCACGGCATGCATCCGACCGACAGGTAGCCCGACGCCACCAGCGGATGCGGCGGCAATTTCGCAAGCTGGTAGATCGCCTCGATGTCTTCGCGCGCGACATTGGCGAACGGGTTGAATTTCAGCCTGGCGCCGTCGTCCTCGACGACCGCCATCTCGGCGCGCAGGCCGCCCTGGAAACGCTTGCGGCCGTTGATCCAGGCCGAGAACGGCGCCAATGCCCGCGCC
This sequence comes from Bradyrhizobium sp. AUGA SZCCT0169, assembly GCF_018130085.1. NCBI lineage: Bacteria > Pseudomonadati > Pseudomonadota > Alphaproteobacteria > Hyphomicrobiales > Nitrobacteraceae > Bradyrhizobium > Bradyrhizobium sp. AUGA SZCCT0169. Next base: position 45,231 of record NZ_JAFCMC010000007.1, read on the forward strand.
AGCGGCTCGACTTTGCGGATACGGCAGCACGCGTCGGGATCGGAGAACCACAATTCACGATCCGGATCCTCGCGCGACAGGGTTTCGTCGAGCGGCTTGATCGAGCGGACGTCACGCAGGCCCAGCGTTGCGATCAGCGTGTCGCGATAGGCCAGCGTCTCCTCGAACAGCCAGCCGGTGTCGAGGAAGATCACGGGAATCGCCGGATCAACGTCCGCCATCACCTTGAGCAGTGCGGCCGACTCGGTACCGAACGACGAGACCACCGCCAATTTATCGCGGCCGACGGTCTTCAACGCCGCTTCAATGACTTCCGCTGATGAGGCGCTGCGCAGCGCGCGATCGAGCGCCTGCGCCGCCGACAGGTCCAAAGCTTTCTCTATCACGGCCTGGGGTACGAGCGCGTTCACTGGCCGGCACTCTCCGAATGACGCAGCTGCATCCGCCGATGCAGCGCGGTGAGGCGGCCGTCGCCGGTCGGCTGGTAGAACACCGAATAGCTTTTTGCGGTAGAAGCAAACGCCTCGGCGTCGCTGTTCTTCTTCACTTCGAACGTGTCGAAACCGGCGCGCAGCATGAACACGAACTGATCGCGCAACACCTGGCCGGTGGCGCGCAGTTCGCCGTCGAAGCCGTGACGTTCGCGCAGCAGGCGCGCCTGGCTGTAGGCGCGGCCGTCGCGGAACGAGGGAAACACCAGCGCCACCGCGGCCAGCCGGCCGAGATACGGTACGAGATCGTCGAGGTCGCGGTTGTTCGGCCAGATCACGCCGACCTTGCCCGCGCGCTTCAGCAGCGCTTCCGCATCCTCGAGGAACCGCGCCGCCGGAAGGAGGATCGCGCCGTCGCCGGGCAACTCGGCGCCGTCGGCCACATGGACGAACAGATCGGTGGTGATTCTACCCTGCTTAACGAGTGGCATAGACCCGCTCCTTGAATGGCTCGACACCCAGGCGCTTTACCGCATCCACGAACAATTCCTCGGGGCGATCACGCAGTGCGAGATAGGCTTCGACGATATCCTCGATCACGTCGGCGACTTCCGCATAGGGAATCGCCGGACCGATCAGCGTACCCATCTGCGCGCCCTCGTCGGCGCGGCCGCCGATCGTGATCTGGTAAAACTCCTCGCCGTTCTTCTCGACGCCGAGAATGCCGATATGGCCGACGTGGTGATGTCCGCAGGCGTTGATGCAGCCGGAGATGTTGATGTGCAGCCGGCCGATCAGCTCGGCGGTGTCGTGATTGGCGAACCGACGGGTTAGCTCCTGCGCGATCGGGATCGAGCGCGCATTGGCCAGCGAGCAATAGTCCAGCCCGGGGCAGGCGATGATGTCGGTGACCAGATTGACGTTCGGCGTGGCGAGCCCGATCCGGTCGAGCGCCTTCCATAGTTGCGGCAGGTCGCGCTTGGCGACATGCGGCAGGCACAGATTCTGTTCGTGGCCGACACGGATTTCGCCGAAGGAGTAGCGGTCGGCGAGATCGGCGACCGCATCCATCTGGTCGGAGGTGGCGTCGCCGGGCGGTGCGCCCACCGGCTTCAGCGAGATCGTCACGATCGAATAGCCCTGGACCTTGTGCGGGAACACGGAGTTCCTGCGCCAGCGTTCGAACAGCGGATCATGCGCGGCCTGTTTCAGCTCGTCCGGCATGTGCGGCAGCTTTTCATAGGCCGGATAGGAGAAGCGCGAACGCACCTCCTCGATGACGGAATGGTCGAGCGTCAATCCGACGTCGCCCATCTGCTTCCATTCCTCGTCGACCTCGCGCGCGAATTTCTCGATGCCGAGCTCGTGCACCAGGATCTTGATGCGCGCCTTGTAGATGTTGTCGCGACGGCCGTACTGGTTGTAGACGCGCAGGATCGCCTCGACATAGCTCAGGATGTCGCGGCCGTGCACGAACGGCTTGATGGTCTTGCCGATGAACGGCGTGCGGCCGAGACCGCCGCCGACCAGCACTTCAAAGCCGGTCTCGCCTTCCGCGTTCTTGTACAGGCGCAGCCCGATGTCGTGCACCTTGATCGCCGCGCGGTCGTGCTCGGATGCCGTGATGGCGATCTTGAACTTGCGCGGCAGGAAGGAAAATTCCGGATGCAGCGTGGTGTGCTGGCGCAGGATTTCCGACCAGATGCGGGGATCCTCGACCTCGCCCGGCGCGACGCCGGCCCATTGGTCAGAGGTGACGTTGCGCATGTTGTTGCCGGACGTCTGCATCGCATGGATGCCGACCTCGGCAAGGTCCGCGAGCGCGTCCGGCAATTCGGCGAGCTTGATCCAGTTGAACTGGATGTTCTGCCTTGTGGTGAAATGGCCATAGCCGCGGTCGTAGCGGCGTCCGACACGGGCCAGCGCGCGCAGCTGCTTGGACGACAGCGTGCCGTAGGGGATCGCGACGCGGAACATGTAGGCGTGCAGCTGCAGATAGACGCCGTTCTGCAGGCGCAGCATCTTGAATTCGTCCTCGGTGAGCTCGCCGGAGAGGCGGCGCTTCACCTGGTCGCGGAATTCAGACACGCGTTCGTTGATCAGCGTGCGATCGAGTTCGTCATATGCGTACATGATGGATATGCCTTACGCCGGAACCGGAAGCAGATCGATGGTGAGGCCTTCCGACCGGATATGTTCGCGGAGATTGCCGGGCTTGATCTCGCCGCCGTCCTTGAGTTCGACCGGCGCGATATAAGGGCCGATCGCGCCGACGTCATCGGCGGTGGCTTCGCCAAGCAGTGTTCGCGCCTCATCCGAGGTGCGCACGATCGCGGCATCCGACAGGTTCGCCGACCAGCCTTGCTGCGCGGTGCGATAGATCACGACGCCATCCCAGGTGCGGTTGGCGGTGACCATCGAGGGTCCCGTGATCTTGATTTTTTGTTGTAACGGAGAAGTCATTCTGCAGCATCCCTCAATTCGGAGATCACTTGATCGAGATCTGATTGGCGCCACGGTGCGGAATGCGCGACCACGTCACCGATGATGAGAACGGCGGGACCGCCGTCGATTTGATCGACCAGCGCCGGCAAATGTTCGAGCGTGCCGACCACCGCCTGGGCGTCCGGCCGCGTCACCCGCGCGAACACGCCGACCGGCGTTTGCGGCAAGCGTCCGGCGGCGAGCAGGCCCGCACGGATCGCGGGTGCGGCGGTCATGCCCATGTAGACCACGATGGTCATCTTCTTGTCTGTCAGGACCGACCAGTCGACGGTCTCGGCGTCCCTCGCCTTGTGGGCGGTGAGGAAGGTGATACGCAGCGCCTCGTGGCGATAGGTCAGCGGCGCTTCGAACTGCGCCGCGGCGCCCAACCCAGCGGTGATGCCCGGCACCACCGAATAGGCGACACCGGCCGCGCGCAACACTTCGATTTCCTCGCCGCCACGGCCGAAGATGAAGGGATCGCCGCCCTTCAGCCGCACCGCGCGTTGTCCTGATCTCGCTGCCTCGATCAGCAGCTTGTTGATCGCATCCTGGCCGATGCCGGGCTTGCCGACGCGGCGGCCGACCGGAATGCGCGAGGCATCGCGGCGCACGCGATCGAGAATTTCCGGCGATACCAGTTCGTCATAAAAAACGACGTCGGCATCCTGCAGCGCGCGCAGCGCCTTGATGGTGAGCAGGTCCGGATCGCCGGGCCCGGCGCCGACCAGCGTCACCCGGCCTTCGGCCTTGCCCTGATCATTGGCACCGGCGAAAGCGGAAGGGTTCGCGATCGCCTGCAGTTGCTTCGCGGCTTCGTCCTTGCGCCCGGCCAGAACCAGCGCGCCCATCGGGCCGTCGATCACGCGTTCCCAGAAACGGCGGCGCAACGAAAATTCGGGGATCCGCGCATGCATCGCTTTGCGAAAGCCGCCGATGAAGCTGGCGAGGTCGCCGATCCGCGCCGGCAGGACAGCCTCGATAGACTCTCGCACGCGGCGCGCCACGACAGGCGAAGTGCCGCCGGTGCCGACGGCAACGACGACGTCACCGCGATCGACGATGGCGGGAAAGATGAAAGTCGAATGGACGAGGTCATCCATCACATTGACGGGTAGTCCGACCGCCTTGGCGCGTACCGACATCGCCACGCCGATGTCGCCGGCCCCGGCGCAGAGGATCGCGATCACCCCAGCCAGATCGGCGGTGAGCGGATCACCGGCATCAGGCTCGATCCGCGCCACGTCGTCGGCGGCGAGGCCGGAGAGGTCCTGATCGCCGTCGGTCGCGAACCAGCGGACCTGCGCGCCGGCAGCGGCGAGCAAGCGCAATTTGGCGCGCGCGAGGTCGCCCGCTCCAACGAGCAGCACCTTGCCGCTTTGCAGATCCAGAAACACAGGCAGATAGCGCATCAGATACTCGCTTCCCCAACTTGGGGGTTGACTGAAATTATTTTCTATTTATCTCTCGATCAAGGCCCGCAAAGAGAAAATTATTTCTTCTCTATTGCGGTGCAACTTTAGAATTTTTCCACTCTCAAGTCCAAGGCCAAGAGATGCATCTTCTCAACAAGGAATCCGGCGGACACGGGTTGCAGCCCGCGGCCCTCAACCAGGCCTCATCCGCGCCCAAAATTCTGGCCCATGGGCAGCTGCCGCCGCCCTCGATGGACCACCTCGACGAGCTCGAGGCGCAGAGCATCTACATTCTGCGCGAAGCCTTCGCGCGGTTGAAGAAGCTGGCGCTGCTGTGGTCGCTGGGCAAGGATTCCAACGTCATGATCTGGCTGGCGCGCAAGGCCTTCTTCGGCCGCGTGCCGTTCCCGGCCTTGCATGTCGACACCGGCAAGAAATTTGCCGAGATGTATGCGTTCCGCGATCGCTTCGGCAAGGAATGGGAGCTCGATCTCAAGATCGAGCCCTGCCCTCCGATCGACGCCGTCGATCCGACACTGCCGCCGGCCGCGCGTTCCGCTGCCCGCAAGACCGAAGGCCTCAAATGGGCGCTGACCAAATACGGCTTTGACGGATTGATCGCCGGCATTCGCCGCGACGAGGAAGCCACCCGCGCCAAGGAGCGCGTGTTCTCGCCGCGCGGCCTCGAAGGCGGCTGGGATGTGCGCGATCAGCCCCCGGAATTCTGGGACCATTTCAACGCCTCGCCGCCGCAAGGGGCGCATTTGCGCATCCACCCGATCCTGCATTGGACCGAGGCCGACATCTGGGCCTACACCAAGCGCGAGAACATTCCGATCATCCCGCTGTATCTGTCGAAGGACGGCAAGCGCTATCGCTCGCTGGGCGATCAGGACATCACCAATCCGGTGGCGTCGACCGCCTCCAGCATCGATGAGATCCTGACCGAACTCGACGGCACCAAGGTGCCGGAACGTGCGGGCCGCGCGCTCGATCACGAAACCGAGGATGCCTTCGAGCGGCTGCGTGTCGCCGGTTATCTCTGACGGACATTAGGTGTGAGTGCTGCGATGAACATGATCCTCCCCTCAAGCGTATCGGCGACACCCAACGGCACCACGCGGCCGCAGATTCGCATCGTCATCGTCGGCCATGTCGACCATGGCAAATCCACCCTCGTCGGCCGCCTGCTGCATGAAACCGGCAGCCTGCCCGAGGGCAAGCTGGAAATGCTCAAGGCGGTCAGCGCGCGGCGCGGCATGCCGTTCGAATGGTCGTTTCTCCTGGATGCGCTGCAAACCGAACGCGACCAGGGCATCACCATCGACACCACGCAGATCCGCTTCCGCACCCGCTCGCGCGACGTGGTCCTGATCGACGCGCCCGGTCACGCCGAATTCCTGCGCAACATGATCACCGGCGCCTCGCAGGCCGACGGCGCAGTGCTGATCATCGACGCGCTGGAAGGCGTGCGCGACCAAACGCGTCGGCACGGCTATTTGCTGCATCTGCTCGGCATCAAGCAGGTCGCCGTCGTCGTCAACAAGATGGACCGCGTCGATTTCAGCGCCGATCGCTTCAAGGAGATCAGCGACGAGATTTCTTCGCATCTGACCGGCCTCGGCGTGACGCCGTCTGCGGTGATTCCGATTTCCGCGCGCGACGGCGACGGCGTTGCCGAACGCACGCCGCGGATCTCCTGGTACCAGGGGCCGAGCGTCGTCGAGGCGCTCGATGCGCTCGAACCGGCACGGCCGCTGGAGCAGCTGGCGCTGCGGCTGCCAGTGCAGGCGATCTACAAATTCGACGATCGCCGCATCGTCGCCGGCCGCATCGAATCCGGCAGTCTCAGCGCCGGCGACGAGATCGTCATCATGCCTGCCGGCAAGATCGCGAAGATCAAGGCCGTCGAGAGCTGGCCGGTAACTCCTGTCAACGGCAGCCACGGCGCCGGCCGCTCGGTCGGCATCACGCTCGACCGCGAATTGTTCATCGAACGCGGCGACGTGATCGCCCATGCCGGCGCGACCCCGCGCGATACGCGACGGATTCGCGCCCGGATTTTCTGGCTCCACGACAAGCCGCTCGCCAAGGGCGAGCAGATCCTGATCCGCCTCGGCACCCGCGAAAGCCGCGCCCACGTGGTCGCGATCGAGAAGGCGGTCGATCCCGGCGAACTCTCCAACGAGGAGACCAAGTCGATCGCGCGCAATCACGTCGGCGAAATCGATATCTCGCTGGCGCAGCCGGTCGCGGCCGACCCCTATCAGGACAATCCGCGCACCGGACGGCTGGTGATCGAAGTCAATGGCCGCATTGCCGGCGGCGGCCTCGTGCTGTCGGTCGATGCCGGACAACGCGCCGTTCCCATCGACGTCGTTCCCGTGGAATCCGCGCTGCGTCCCGAAGAACGCTCGGCGCGCTATCGCCACAACGGCGCGGTGATCTGGCTGACCGGCTTGCCCGGTTCGGGCAAATCGACGCTGGCCCGCGCACTGGAGCGCCGGCTGTTCGGCAATGGCGGTTCGCCCATCCTGCTCGACGGCGACACGCTGCGCGCCGGCCTCAATGGCGATCTCGGTTTCTCGGCGCAGGATCGCACCGAAAATATCCGAAGGCTCGCCGAAGTCGCAACCCACCTGGCGCGCAATGGCCACATCGCCATCGTCGCCGCGGTTTCCCCCTCGGCCGATGATCGCGCCGCGGCACGCCGCATTGCCGACGCCGCATTCCGCGAAATCTATGTCGCAACACCGGCCGAAATCTGCGAAAGCCGCGACCCCAAGGGTCATTACGCCAAGGCACGCGCAGGCACGCTGCAATCCTTCACCGGGATCGGCAATGACTATCAGCCGCCGACCCAGAGCGAGCTGCGGATCGACACCTCGAGCGGTTCGGTTGCCGATGCCACCGATACGATCGAGCGGATGCTGGCGGAGACCGGCGTTCTGTTCGACGAACTGGTCGATCTCGCGGCCAATATCTAAAGCGCTGTCTGTAGGATGGGTTGAGCTCTTGCGAAACCCATCCTTTCGGCTCGAGCAGATTGATTGATGGGTTTCGCAAGGGCTCAACCCATCCTACGCGCTGCACGCCTAGGCCGTAGGATGGGTTGAGCCCTTCGCGAAACCCATCATCTTGCTCCGTGGGTTTAATCCCGTTCGCCAAACCTGCCGTCGTTTTCGGGCTCATGCACGTCGCCAGCCCAATCCTCCGGATAAACCCCAAGCTTCACCATGCGATGGAACGACGAAAACGGCCAGCCCCGCGCTCGCGTCACCAATCCATGCTGACCGGATTGATATGGATGTAATCGACGTGACGCGAGAAATCCCTCTCGTCGCGGATCGTATGCCCCCAGTAGCGCCGCTGCCAGATGCCACGCTAATCGGCCAATATCTAGGCTTTTTGGGGCCTTCTCATCGACCCGGCTTTAGGGCTAAAAGGGCGGCCGACGCTGCCGCTTTTGGCGCGCTTTTTGCTGTTTTCACACTGAAAACGCCCTCCTGTTCGCCGTTTCCACCCGAGAAAGCCCATCATGAATCGTGTCGATGCCCACGGATTGAAGATCGCCCCCGAACTGTTCGATTTCATCGCCAAGGAGGCGACCCCCAAGACAGGGATTTCCCCCGACGCATTCTGGGCCGGGCTTGCCGCCATCATCGCCAAACTGGGACCGAAAAACCGCGAACTGCTGGCGGTCCGCGACGCGCTGCAGGCCAAGATCGACGGCTGGCACCGCGCCAACAAGGGCAAGGCGTTCGACATGAACGCCTACACGGCGTTCCTCAAGGAGATCGGCTACCTCTTGCCGGAGCCCGCCACCCACAAGGTCGAGACCGCCAATGTCGATGAAGAAATCGGCAAGATCTGCGGACCGCAGCTCGTCGTTCCCCTGACCAACGCCCGGTATGCGCTGAACGCAGCGAATGCCCGCTGGGGCAGCCTGTATGATGCTTTCTACGGCACCGATGCGATCCCGCACGATCCGAGCGAGGCTGGCCGCGGCTACAACAAAGCGCGCGGCGACAAGGTGATCGCCAAGGCCAAGGCATTCCTCGATGCCGCCGTGCCGCTCGCGACCGGCAGCCACACCAATGTGACCTCCTACAGCGTGATCGCCGGCCAGCTCTCGGCCAAGCTGAGCGGCAACGCCACCGCGCTGAAGTCGGCCGAACAGTTCGCCGGCTATCAGGGTGATCCCGCCGCGCCGACCGCGATCCTCTTGGTCAACAACGGCATGCACGTCGAAGTGAAAATCGACCGCAACAACACCATCGGCAAGGACGATCCGGCCGGCGTCGCCGACATGATCCTGGAATCGGCGGTGTCCACCATCCTCGACATGGAAGACAGCGTCGCCGCCGTCGATGCCGAGGACAAGGTGCTGGTTTATCGCAACACGCTCGGCCTGATGGACGGCACGCTGTCGGCGGATTTCGAAAAGGGCGGCAAGACGCTCAAGCGCTCGCTCAACCCTGACCGCATCTACAAGACGCCCGACGGCAAGGACCTGACGCTGCACGGCCGCAGCCTGCTATTGATGCGCAATGTCGGCCATCACATGTTCACCGACGCTGTGCTGGATTCAAAGGGCGAGGAAAGTCCGGAAGGCCTGCTCGATGCCGCGGTCGCCGGCCTGCTGGCGATCCACGATCTCAAGGGCTCTTCGAAGACGAAGAACAGCCGCACCGGCTCGGTCTATATCGTCAAACCGAAGATGCACGGCCCCGACGAGGTCGCGCTGACCTGTGAGCTGTTCGGCGAAGTCGAGAAGATGCTGTCGCTGCCGGAAAACACCATGAAGGTCGGCATCATGGACGAGGAGCGCCGCACCACGGTCAACCTCAAGGCCTGCATCCAGAACGCCTCGAAGCGGATCTGCTTCATCAACACCGGCTTCCTCGACCGCACCGGTGACGAGATCCACACCTCGATGGAAGCGGGTCCGATGATCCGCAAGAACGACATGAAGGCGCAGCCCTGGATCAAGGCCTATGAAGACTGGAACGTCGACATGGGCCTGATCGACGGCCTGCCCGGCCATGCCCAGATCGGCAAGGGCATGTGGGCCGCCCCCGACAAGATGGCCGACATGCTGACGCAGAAGATCGGCCACCCGCAGGCCGGCGCCACCACCGCCTGGGTGCCGTCGCCGACCGCCGCTACGCTGCATGCGCTGCATTATCACCAGATCAACGTGCAGGCGCGCCAGCAGGAGCTCGCCAAGGGCGGTCAGCGCGCGAAACTCTCCGACATCCTCACCATCCCGGTGTCGCAGTCGAACTGGGCGCCTGATGATGTGAAGCAGGAGATCGACAACAACTGCCAGGGCATTCTGGGCTATGTCGTGCGCTGGATCGACCAGGGCGTCGGCTGTTCCAAGGTGCCCGACATCCACGACGTCGGCCTGATGGAAGACCGCGCGACCTTGCGCATTTCCAGCCAGCATCTGGCCAACTGGCTGCATCAGGGCGTCATCACCAAGGATCAGGTGATGGAATCGCTGAAGCGCATGGCGGTCGTCGTCGACGGCCAGAACAAGGGCGATGCGCTCTACAGACCGATGGCCCCCGGCTTCGACGGCATCGCCTTCAAGGCGGCGTGCGACCTGGTGTTCAAGGGCCGCGAGCAGCCGAACGGCTACACCGAATACATCCTCACCGCCCGCCGCCGCGAAGCGAAGGCAAGCCAAAGCGGCGAATAGGGAGTGGCGAGTGGCGAATGGAAATTCTATTCGCTACTCACCATTCGCCATTCGTGCCTTCTTCAGGCCGCGCGTATCGTCTGCAGGAATTTTCCGACCTCGAGTTTGAGGCAATTGCCTTCCTGCGAGAGCGAACGGGCGGAACTATGAACCTGTTCGGCCGCCGCCTGGGTGTCGGCCGAACCGCGACTGACATCCGCGAGGCAGCCGCCGACCTCGATGGCGCCCTGGGCGGCTTGCTGGACGTTGCGCGCAATCTCCTGCGTCGCGGTGCCCTGTTGTTCGACCGCGGCGGCGATCGCCGTTGAAATCGCGGAGATCTGCCCGATCGTGCCGCCGATCGCCTTGATCGCGGACACCGACTGCTCCGTTGCCGACTGCATCTGGGTGATCTGGGCGCCGATTTCCTCGGTCGCCTTGGCGGTTTGGGCGGCAAGCGCCTTGACCTCGGAAGCAACCACCGCAAAGCCCCGCCCCGCCTCGCCGGCGCGCGCCGCTTCGATCGTCGCATTGAGCGCCAGCAGATTGGTCTGCTCGGCCACCGCCGCGATCAGCTTGACGACTTCGCCGATGCGGCCGGCCGCCTGCGACAGTTCCGCGATCCGCTCATTGGTCTGCTCGGCCTGACGCACGGCGGCATGGGTGATGTCTTCCGATTGCTTCACCTGACGGCCGATTTCGGTCACCGAGGAAGCCATCTGCTCCGAAGCGGCGGCCGCCGATTGCGCATTGGCCGATGAACGGTCGGAAGCGGATGCCGCCTCTGCCGTATGCTTGTGACTGGTTTCCGCCGTCCTGGTCAGGCTGCCGGCGGCGAGTTCGATCTCGGAAGAGGCCGTTGAGACGGCCTCGATGATCTTGCCGATCGCCTGCTCGAAGCCGTCGGCGACCTGGCTCATCGCCAGCTTGCGTTCTTCCTCCGCCTTGAGCTTGAGACCGGCCTGCTCGGATTCCATGGCCTGAACGCGCAGCGCGTTTTCCCTGAACACCTGGACCGCGCGGGCCATGGCGCCGACTTCATCCGTCCGTTTGAGGGACGGTATTTCAATATCCAATCCACCGCCGGCGAGCCGTGCCATCACGCCGGTCATGCGGGTCATCGGCCGGATCACACCGAGGCCGACGCCGACAAGGCCGCCGCCAATGATCAGGAACACCAGGGCCGAGATGCCCCACAGAATAACGTTGAACGTGCCGACACGCTGGGTCGCGGCCGTTTCGATGGCCGCGTTGTCGTCAGTGGTCTTCTTGACGATTTCGTCGATCAGGGCGCGGTGCGCCAGATAGGCGGCCGAGATTTCCGAATACGCCTTTGCCGAGGCGGCGGCGTCTGCCTTGGCCAAGGCCGGCAGGAACGCCTGCTCGATGGCGGTCCAGAAGCGCTGCACCTCGCGATGCGAATCCACAACGAACTTCGCCTTCACCATTGGCTCCAGGTCAGACTTCACCCAGAACTCGTGGCGCTCGTCATATTCCTTTTTCAATTGCTTCAGCCGCTCGCGACGGTTGGCGAGTTCAGCCGGATTGTTCAGCGCAAGGGTGGCTTCGAGATAGGATTCGATCACATATTCCGGCGGCGGCAGGATGTCGGCGATCAGATCGTTGCCGAGCTTGAGTTTGTTGTAGAGGGGTCCGCCGACCTTGACCTCGCCGAGCGCGAAGATGCCGGTGAACACCACGGCCCCCAGGCCGATTGCCGTGACAAGGCCGAACAGGACTATGGCCCGCGTGATCGTCAAACGAAGCTTCATTGCCAACGTTTCCTCAATATCGATCCGGTTCCGCTCTTGGTGAGCCGAACTTAAATTCGCTTGAAACGCGAAGATTATTGCCTACTCGCGTTAACGTTCAGTTTGCCGTCGCATACAACCGCAGTTTCTGCAGCCGGGCCCCGTTCAAATACGGGAGGTGGCGCGCGATCTGTCGCAGGGCTGGTGCCGCTTTGCCGCACCGCAGGAACGTTTGGATCGTGCGCCCGTTGAGAATTCATCCCAACTCACATGGAGAGATGACGATGGATTGGAACCGGATTGAAGGAAACTGGAAACAGTTCAAGGGCGCCGCCAAGGAGAAATGGGGCAAGCTCACCGACGACGATCTCGATGTGATCGAAGGCCGTCGTGAGCAACTCGAAGGCAAGCTGCAGCAACGCTATGGCTTCGCCAAGGACCAGATCCACAAGGACGTGGACGATTGGTTCAAGACCCTCAGATAATCACTGCAAGATGAAAAGCCCCGGCATCGCCGGGGCTTTTTGTCGCTAGATCACGGCGATGTATTTCAACAGCGAGATCACGCCGAGGATGATCACCACGACTCGCGCGATCTGTTTGGCGCGGCCATCAAGCGGCAGCAGGTTGATGAGATAGAGAACGAGAATAACGACGAGAAACGTGACGAGTACGCTGACAAGCATGCGGGCCCCCTCGGCTGGAATAGCGCTGTTGGTATTTTGTTAACGTGTCACCTCACATTGGGTTCCGGGCGGGGAACCTGCGTGTAAAAATGAAAACTTCAACCATTTCAATGGCTCCGTAGTTCTACTACGCAGGCGCTGTCTAAGTATTTACCCTTTTCGCCCCAAATGACCGCGGCTTTGGGGGAGCATCATGTTGAACCGTCTGACCGTATCCGCGCTGCTGAAGACCGTCATCCTGGCCACCGCCTTCTGCATCGTGGTGGGCTTCTCGCTCAACGCCTGGGATGCCTGGGGCCGCCTGCAGGTGGCAAACCGCATCTCGGTGGTCACCGACGCATCCGCCAATATGTTCAAGGCGATGCATAATCTGCGTACCGACCGCTCCACGACCAACCGGTTGTTGAATGGCAACGCGCCGATGGACAGCGACATCGAAAAGTATCTGCGCGGCCTTCGTGACACGGAAATGCCGGCGATGAACAGCGCACTTGGTCAGCTCGGCAAGATCGAGTTCGCGCAGCAAGCGACGCTGGTCCCCGAATTCGACCGCCTGTTCAAGCAACTGCAGGTGCAGCAGAAGGAATTCTGGGAAGCCATGGCTCAGCCCAAGGAATCCCCCCGCCGTCCGGCGCTCGCCAAGGAGTACATGGACACGACGGGCGCGCTGCTCACCACCCTCGACAAGCTCTCGGGGACGCTTGCCGCCAATGTCAACCATCAGGATCCGGTGATCGACCAGTTGCTCGCGATCAAGCAGATCGCCTGGTTGCTGCGTAACACCGCGGGCGAAGCTTCGCTGTTGATTTCCAATGGACTGGGCACCGGAAAGGCGACGGCGGAGACCCGCATGGCCCACACCAAGTTCAGCGGTGGCGCCGAGGCCGCCTGGAATGCGCTGGAACTGACCGCCACTGGCATGCAACTGCCGCCGGCGCTTTCGAGCGCGATGGCTGCGACCAAGAAAGCCTATTTCGAACCGGATTATCTCGCCTTGCGCGAACGCCTGCTGACGGCGCTGATCGCCGGCGAGAAGCCTGAACTGACGGCGAACCAGTGGAGCCCGATCACGGTGGGACGACTCTCGGCCGCCGTCAACGTCGCCGAAGCAGCGCTCGACGCTGCCCGGGACCATACCGTGATGCAGTATTCCTCGGCGAGGCGTGCGCTGGTGGTGCAACTGGTGCTGCTGGTCGGCGCGCTGGCGTTGACGTTCGGCGCGCTGATTCTCGTCACCCGCCGCGTCATCAAGCCGCTGCACAATATGCGCGACGCCATGCTGAAGGTCGCCGCCGGCGACCTGACCGTCGACACCGGCTATGCGGTGCGCAAGGATGAAATCGGCGCGCTCGCCGGCGCGCTGGAGACGTTCAAGCAGCAGGCCGAAGACAAGGTCCGGATCGAGGCGCAGGAGCGCGAACGCAATGCCGGCGCCACCGCGCGGCAGCAGGCGATCGAAAGCTATGTCGGCGAATTCGAGAGCCTGGTGCGCCAATCGCTCGACCAGCTGGGCGACGCGTCCGGCCAGATGCGAACCACCTCGGATGGGCTATCAGCGGTTTCCCGCCAGACCAACGCGCGGGTTGAGGTGGCCGAAAAGGCCTCCAGCGAAGCCTCGATGAGCGTCGAGACCGTCGCGGCCGCGTCGGAAGAACTGAGCGCCTCGATCAACGACATCAGCCAGCAGGCCGCGCACGCCGCCGGCATTGCCAGCCGCGCGGTGAGCCAGGCGCGTGAGACCGACGGCACCGTGCAGGGTCTTGCCACTTCCGCAGGAAGGATCGGCGAAGTCGTCGGGCTGATCAACTCGATCGCCGCCCAGACCAACCTGTTGGCGCTGAATGCGACCATCGAGGCTGCCCGCGCCGGTGAAGCCGGCCGCGGCTTTGCGGTGGTGGCTTCCGAAGTCAAATCGCTGGCAAGCCAGACCGCGAAGGCGACCGAGGAAATCTCCGAGCAGATCTCCGACATTCAGAAGGTCGCGAACGAGGCGATCGAAGCCATCAAGGGCATCGGCGGCATCATCGGCGAGGTCAACGAGGTCGCGACCGCGATTGCGGCCGCCGTGCAGGAACAGGGCGCCGCGACGCAGGAGATCACGCGCAGCACGCAATTCGCCGCGCAGGGCACCAAGAACGTCTCCGACAACATCTCGGGCGTGAAAACCGACGCCGATGCGGCAGCCGCCGCTGCCGACGACGTCAAGCACGCCTCCGAGACGCTGGAAACGCAGAGCAAGCAGTTGGGTGCTCAGGTCACTCAGTTCCTCGGCAAGATCCGCGCGGCGTAGTTGCGCGGACCCATGTCGCGTCCCTAACCAATCTCATTCACTCCCGCGCCACCACCGGCACGCGTTCATATTTCGCGCGCAGCTTGTCCGAGGCGGGTGAGAAGTTCAGCTCGGCGCCGCGCTTGTCGGCGCTGCGGCCGGCCACCAGCAAACCGTTTTCTCCGGCGACGATGTCGCCCTTGCGCAAGGTCGGATCGGCCTCGATCTTGACCGGCGCGAGCCCGATCTGATCCTTGCCGTTGCAGGTGCACCCGGCCACGAGTTCGTTGCGATAGCGGAACGCGTTCGGCAGTTCCGAATAGGGCTTTCCGTTCTCGGCGGCGTTGTCGATGTTGCTGCCGTAGAACACCTTGGTCTCGCTGGCCGGGCAGAAGCTGTCGCAGGACGCCGCACGGCTGGCATTGTCGGAGCCAGTCACCGGGAAATAGCGTCCGTCGCAGGTACGCACGCAAAACGCCTGACCGCCGCCGCCATAACGCCGCGCCTCGCTGCGCTGAACCGGCATCGGTCCGCCGTCGTTCGCAAACGGCAACGAAATATACGGGCCCCTCGCCCGGCCCATGCCGCCGAACAGGGCCGAGAAGAAGTCCTGGGCCTGCGCCGCAGGCGCCAGCGCAGAAGCGCCTGCCAAAGCCGCCGCGCCCAGGATTGCCATTCTACTCACGTGCATTCGCTTCTCCCGCTGGGTCGTCGGCTCAGTTGAGCTGCGACGCCGTCAAATTCATTGCCTGCCGTCCCGAGGGCGGCGTCGTCAGCGCCGGACGGGCCGGCCGCACGCTGATGGTGGTGCGCGTCTCCATGCGCGGCGCGTTCTTCGGCAACACCACGACCTTGGTGCCGACATCGACCCGGTTGAAGAGATCACTGACGTCCTCGTTCGTCAGGCGAATGCAGCCTGAGGAAACGAACTTGCCGATCGTCGAGGGATCGTTGGTGCCGTGGATGCGGTACTGGCTGGACCCGAGATACATCGCCCGGGCGCCGAGCGGATTGCCGGGGCCTCCGGCCATGAAGCGCGGCAGATAGGGCTGTCGCGCGATCATCTCGGCCGGCGGATGCCAATCCGGCCACTCCGCCTTGCGGCTGATGGTCTGTACGCCGGACCAGGTAAAGCCTTCGCGGCCGACGCCGACGCCATAGCGAACGGCGCGGCCCTGCCCAAGCACGTAATACAGCGCGGTGTTGCCGGTATCGATCACGATGGTACCGGGCGCCTCCGACGTGTTGAAAGCGACCACGGCACGGCGCAGCCGCTCCGGCACGACGCCCGCGTCGGGCGTTGCCGGCTCAACCATCACCTCATCCGCGGGAAACGCGTTTGGCTGGGTGGAGGCATAACCCAGCAGCTGCGCGCTCGCCGCGCTGGAGAATACGGAGGGGGCCAGCAGCATGGTGCTGATGAAGACGAGCGCGTGGGTTACGCGCGACGGACGCCGGCGATGAGAGGACTTCGTCATGGGACTGCCCCGGTTGGATACGCATCGTGTGATGCTCTGGATGGGCAACGCGACCGGGGCTGCGCAGTTCCCTGCGACTCGAGCTGGCAGGCTTGCTGTCAAGCCGCCGGCACTCACGCTTCCGCGATGGAACTTTTGCCTCGACCTTCTGTTGTGTGACCTGAGAATTCGGTTCGCGGGGCGACGTCGCGGCTGCCATGTCATCACCGCCTCGCGCGGGGGAGAACCGTTGTGCGTGTCTCGCCGCCCAAACCTTTGCCAGAAGAACGCAGGGCGCCGTCCGATGAAAGCAGCCCGACGGAACGCAAGCCGGCGCAAGGCGAGCACAAGCCAACTGAACGAAAGCCATCCGACGGCAAGGCTTCTGACAACAAGGCTTCTGACAACAAGTCCACCGACCACAGGACCTCTGACCACAAGGCTTCGCAGGGCGACCGCCAGAAAGCCAATGCGGCGGAAGGCAAACCGCTGCCCGACAGCCATGTCGAACTGCCCCCGCTGATCAGCCGCGCCGAAATCGTCGCCTTCTCGCTGGTATCGTTGCTGATCATCTGCATCGTCGCCGTGCTCTACGCCGCGAAACCGTTCTTCCTGCCAGTCACGATGGCGTTCATCGTCGGCACGATGCTGTCGCCGGCGGCGAACTTCCTCGAGCGCTATCGGATTCCCCGGGCGCTGGGCGCCGTCCTGATCGTGTCTGCCGTCGTCACCGGCGCAGCCTTCATGATCGGCCTGATTGCGTCGCCGGTGATGGAATGGAGCGGCAGGCTTCCGGAACTGGGGGCGGAGCTGAAGGAAAAAATGCGCGTCTTCGACCGGCCGCTGGCACTGTGGCAGCAGCTGCAAGGCATGCTCGGCAGCTCCGACACGCTGGCGACATTCCACATACCGAAAATCGAATGGGTGCAGCCGACGCTTGAATTCCTGTCGCCGACCCTCGCCGAGTTCCTGCTGTTCGTCGCCACCCTGATCCTGTTCATCGCGAGCTGGAAGGACCTGCGACGGGCAATGGTGATGAATTTCGGCGACCGGCCGGTACGGTTGCGAACGCTGCGGATCCTCAACGAGATCGAGGAGCACCTGGGCAGCTATCTGATCATGGTGACGATGATCAATGTCGGCGTCGGCATCGCAACCGGCATCATCTGCGCAGTCACGGGCATGCCCAATCCGGCAGCCCTCGGCGCGCTGGCCGCGACCTTGAACTACATTCCGATCATCGGACCGGTCGCGATGTTCGTCGTGCTGGTGGTGGTCGGCCTTGTCGCCTTCCCGACGATCAGCGCAGGGCTGCTCGCGCCGCTGCTGTTTGCGGCGATGACCTTCCTCGAGGGCCATTTCCTGACGCCGACGATCGTCGGCCGCAGGCTCGAGCTCAACGCGCTGGCGGTGTTCATCGCGCTGGCGTTCTGGACCTGGCTGTGGGGACCGATGGGCGCATTCCTGGCGTCGCCGATCCTTATCGTCGCGCTGATCCTCAAGGAGCATCTGATGCCGGTCAATTCGCCGCAGTTGCCCTAGACTCAAAGGGTTTCGCAGCAGGAACTTCCGCTTCGGGCAGGCGTTTCCTCGATACGCAAATTGAGTGCCCCGGAGCTTTTGATGTCGATGACGAATGGCGAAGCCGCAAAGAGCATGACGGATAAAGCGACCTACGAACGCCTGGAAAAGGATGTAACCGCCGTGAAAAACGATATCGCAGCCCTCACCGACCAGATCACCGATGCGCTCAACAGTTTTGCCGGCACCGCGGGCAAGCAGGCGCGCCGCGGCTACAGGCAGGCGCGCGCCAATGCGGAGCAGGCGGTGGACGACATGTCCGAGCGCGGCAGCGCCATGATGGACGCGGCTCAGGATGCGGCCTCCTCGATCGAGGAATCGCTGGAAGACGTCATCACGCAGCGGCCGCTGGCAACCGTCGGCCTCGCACTAGGCGTGGGCTTCCTGCTCGGCGCGATGTGGCGCCGGTAATCCGGCGATGATGCAATGATGACCCGCGCCGGAAAGCCAGCCTTCGTCTCTCGATGGCGGCGCTGGCGCGAGGTCGTTTCTTTTGTTGATGCTCTTTTCAGATCGAGGCGGGCCCATGTTTCAGCGACTGATCGATGACTTCAAGGATTCGACCGGCACTGCGCTCCGGCTGACCTCGCTGGCGGCAGCAGCCGCCGTTGCTTTGCTCGTCACCACATCGTTTCTGTGCGCGGCCGCCTTCATCTTCGTGCTGGAGAAGTATGGCCCCGTTTATGCTTGTCTGACCGGCGCCGGCATCTTCTTCGTGGTGACGATGATCGCGACGATCTCCTACATGGTGCGCAAAAAACAGATCGAGGCGCGCGTCAAGGAGACCACAAAATCCGCCGCCCAAACCATGCTGGCCGATCCGATGCTGGTCGCGGCCGGCGTCCAGTTGGTGCGCGCGATCGGCATCAAGAAACTGATTCCGATTCTCGCGGTCGGCGGCCTGGCGCTCGGATTTTTGGCCAGCCGCGGCCAGAGCCAGGCCGGAGGCGAGGCCCCGGCGGAGTAGGTTGGTACTCTCTCTGCTGTCGTCCCGGCCTTGAGCCGGGACCCATACGCCGCGGCAGTTCTTGTTTGCAGAAGGTCTCTAACGCCAGCGCTCCTAACCGATGGGCCGCGGCGTATGGGTCCCGGCTCAAGGCCGGGACGACAGCGTGCTTGTTGCTGCACTGTACTGAACACACCTTCGCGTTCTCGCGACGCATTGCGCCCGAGCTTTGCCAGAAATCCTTGCCCTCGAAATATGAGGGCGCAGGGAAGACCGGGTGCGCGCTGCACCCGCGGTCCCGTGTGCGGTTAGCACAAAACAAAATGCACACGAGCATACAGGGCAGCGGAGAACACCCGGCCTTCCCTGCGCAATGGCTTTACGGCTTATATCGCGCTCTCCCCGGAGACGAGTTCTTGGTTGACTCCGTCGCCGCCGTTCGGCTCTCGCCTACCCGACAGCTTGACACCTGCAACGGGTGCCAGGACCACACGGTTTTGCCGTACGCTTAATCCACGCCGTCGTCAGACGTGAACCAGCGTCCACTGCAACCCGCCCAACGTCCGTGACGACGGCCGACGCCCTTCTGACCAGGGCGGGATGGCGATAGATGCGCACTGATTTGGGTCGGCCGACAACAGAAATATTTTCGATTTACAGAAATTCTCTACTTGACACGATTTCCGCAAATCAGAACTGATTTGCCCGTCGGGTTGTTTTGTCGCAGTGCCGTCATTGCGAGGAGCGAAAGCGACGAAGCAATCTAGAGCCGCTATGCCGCGCTATGGATTGCTTCGCTTCGCTCGCAATGACGAACGACACCTACCTTTGCGGCAGCCGCTCGAAACTCGGCATGCCCTCGGGGACGTGGTGGTAGGGCTGCTTGTCGACGGTGTAGATCGCGATCTGCGGGCCGTCGAACAGGGAGGGATCGTCGAGCGTGCCGACTTTCACCACGACACCCGGCAGTCCCGGTGGCCTGGTCACGACATGGGTGCCGCATTCGGCGCAGAACTCCCGCGTCACCGCGCGTTCCAGATCGGTGCGCTTGAACTGTTTGGGAGTCTCCTTGGTGTATTTGAAGCCGGCGATCGGCATCACCAGGAACATGTTGGTCGAGCCGCCGGTGATATACTGGCATTCGCGGCAATGGCACTGCGCTTTCATCATCGGGTCGCCCTCGGCCTGATAGCGCACCTTGCCGCAATAGCATCCGCCTTCGAGTTTCATGACGTCCTCCCGGTTATTGTTGCGGTCAATTCTGCGCCGCGTGCAGGATTTGGCAATGCTTTTTTAGCTCTGGTTTCTGTTCCATCGTGATTTCAGCGATTCCCGGATTAGTTTGTGCACGACGACGAAGGCGAGTCTGCTGGCAGGAGCATGGGATGGACGAGGACGGTTTCTGGAAAATCGTGCAGCGCGCGCACGATAGTTCGGGCGGCGATATGGACCAGAAATGCGACGCGCTGCGGCACCAAATCGCGGCACTGCCGAAGGACGAGGCGCTCGATTTTGCGCGGTTGTTCAATGAAAAGATGGACCAGGCTTATGACTGGCCGCTCTGGGGCGCCGCTTACGTCATCAATGGCGGCTGCAGCGACGATACCTTCTCCGATTTTCGCGCCGCGTTGATTTCCAGGGGACGTCAGGCGTTCAAGCTCGCGCTGTCGGATCCGGACTCACTGGCGGACGACGGCTTTGATGAATTGGACTGGTTCTACGAAGGCTATCAATACGCCGTCAACGATGGTGTCGAAGCGGTTGCCGGCAGTCCACCGCAGCGGAGTGCGCCGGCCCATCCTTCCGGAGCCGAGTGGCAGGAAGACGAGGTCTACGACCTGTTTCCGAAACTCGCCGCGAAGTTTGGATGAAAGCGCGCGCGCTTGTACGAATGGTGCGCGGTTGCCCCCGCCGCACTCTCGCGGTCGCGACAAACGCCTATTGCGTCCGCGCCAACCTCACTTGGCCGAGGTGCATTTCTTCGCGGCTGCGCTTCTCAAGAATTTCGAGCTGACCGCGCTCCACGAGCAGCATCAGGCGTCGTTTCAACCACTCAAAATCAATGCTGACGATTTCGTCGTCAAGTTCGGAAGCCATAGCCGTCCCAATGATCCTCGATACGCGCTGCCAATCATCGGTTGCCAACTCCATCAGCTGGGAATCAAAATAAGAAGCTTCCGCCGATACTAGCATGCCATTTTCGATCACGCGGAGCGGCGCATTCTCAGAGATCAGTTGCCGCCACACGTCGAGGTACTGCTCGCGCCTGTTGGTCGGCAATGGCGCGGCGAGGTCCCAAAGTTGGTTAAGGCGAATGTTGTCGTCGCGCAGGTGGGCCAAGCAGGGGGCCAAGACGGGCAGTCGCGGTGGGCCGCGCTCCGGGGAGGGAGAGATCAATACTTCGCTTAAATCAATGATGTCGAATGGGGTATCACCCGACTGCCATAGCCAATTCAGAAAGCCGCAATACTCATGTGCAGACCGTCGGCTCAGCCACACGATCTTTCGATGGTCAGGAAAAAGAGCATCGTCCCAATCTCGTCCAGAAGAGACCCGGCTTTCGGGTTCGGTCCGACCGAGTTCTTTTTCGAGCCATATCGCGCGCGCTGAGGGATCAGACGGATCGATCGGACCAAGGTTCAG
Organism: Bradyrhizobium sp. AUGA SZCCT0169; assembly: GCF_018130085.1. NCBI lineage: Bacteria > Pseudomonadati > Pseudomonadota > Alphaproteobacteria > Hyphomicrobiales > Nitrobacteraceae > Bradyrhizobium > Bradyrhizobium sp. AUGA SZCCT0169. The sequence goes on from NZ_JAFCMC010000007.1 coordinate 66,580, forward strand.
ATCATGCCACGTCGTAACGACCTGATCTTTCCGGCCCGCTTCCCTCAGTGCCCGGACGAGGTTGCTCCCGCCTGAGAGCGTGAAAACGAAATGAACGATGGTTTGCGTCATCATCGATCCTCAACGGAGGGACCGTGATGGCATCTTCAGAATCTCGCGTCCAGCCCGGCATGCATCGCGACGAAACAAAAAGAAAGGGGCTCCAACTTGCGCTGGAGCCCCTCAACGGTCAGGGCATTGCCGGGTATGTGCCCGAACCGGAGTTGTGGGTGCGACCCCTTGGGGATCGCACCCCGGGAGAACTCACATGTTGTAGGCGCGTTCGGTGTGCTCGGTGACATCGAGGCCTTCACGTTCGGTCTCGACGTTGACGCGCAGGCCGACGATGACATCGACGACCTTGAACAGGATGGCAGAACCGATGCCCGACCACACCAGCGTGGTGCAGACGCCCCAGAGCTGCGAGACCATCTGGGCTGCGAAGTCGTATTCCGCGATCTTGCCGATGGTGTAGTCCATGACGCCGGTACCGCCGAGCGCCGGGTTCACCAGGATGCCGGTGCCGAGCGCGCCGACGATGCCGCCGACGCAGTGGACGCCGAACACGTCGAGCGAGTCGTCATAGCCAAGCGCATTCTTCACCACGGTGCAGAAGAACAGGCAGACGATTCCGACCACGAGACCGAGCACGATGGCGCCCATCGGACCGGCGTAGCCGGCCGCGGGCGTGACTGCTACCAGGCCCGCCACCGCACCCGACAACGCGCCGAGCACGGAAGGGTGACCCTTGACGATCCATTCCGCGAACATCCAGGCCATCGCCGCCGCAGCCGTTGCAACGAAGGAGTTGGTCATGGCGAGCGCGGCGCCGCCGGAGGCTTCGAGGTTCGATCCGGCGTTGAAGCCGAACCAGCCGACCCAGAGCAGCGAAGCGCCGATCATGGTCATGGTCAGCGAGTGCGGAGCCATCAGCTCCTTGCCGTAACCGACGCGCTTGCCGATCAGGAGCGCACCAACGAGACCGGCGATGCCGGCGTTGATGTGCACCACGGTGCCGCCCGCGAAGTCGATCGCGCCCTTCTTGAAGATCCAGCCCTGGTCATCCCCGAAGGCGGTCTTCGCCGCATCGAAGGCGGCCTGCGCAGCCGCTTTGTCCGTCGCGGCTTCGAAGGTCTTGAGCGCGGCAGTAATCGCGTCCGGTCCAGCCCAGTACCAAACCATGTGCGCGATCGGCAGATAGATCAGGGTTACCCAGAGCGGTACGAACAGCGCGACAGCCGAGAACTTCATGCGTTCGGCGAAGGCGCCGACGATGAGTGCGGGGGTGATGCACGCGAAGGTCATCTGGAAGCAGATATAGATCAGCTCGGTGATGTTGACGTCGGCGGAGAAGGTCGCCGCCTGAGCGTCGAGAATCGTCTTGCCTTCCGGCGCGATCTTCAGGAACGCCTTGGAGAAGCCGCCGATGAAGTCCGATCCGCCGGTGAAGGCGAGGCTGTAGCCGTAGACCGCCCAGATCAGGGTGACGATGCAGACGGTGTAGAAAACCTGCATCAGGACCGAGAGCATGTTCTTGGAGCGGACCAGACCACCATAGAACAGCGCAAGGCCGGGGATCGTCATCAACAGCACCAGCACCGTCGACGTGAGCATCCAGGCGTTGTCGCCCTTGTTGACTGTGGCTTCCGCGTAAGCGGAGGTTGCGGCGAACATGCCGACGGCGAGGGCCGTCAGTCCCGCGCTATAGGGACGTTTGAACGTCATTTGTTGTACTCCTGAGTGTCTGGGTTGAGCGCGAGATCAGAGTGCCGCGGCATCCGCCTCACCGGTGCGGATGCGAACCGCATGGTCGAGGTTGATGACGAAGATCTTGCCGTCGCCGATTTGTCCGGTTTTTGCTGCCGAGGTGATGGCGTCGATGGTCTTGTCGACCTGATCCGAGGCCACCGCGACCTCGATCTTGATCTTGGGCAGGAAGCTCACCGCGTATTCAGCGCCGCGATAGATTTCCGTGTGGCCTTTCTGCCGACCATAGCCTTTGACTTCCGTCACCGTGAGACCGTGAACGCCAATGGCGGTCAGGGCGTCCCGGACTTCTTCGAGTTTGAATGGCTTGATGATCGCCATAACAATTTTCATGGGTCCTATCCCCGCTTGGCCCGGTTCAGACGGACCGGGCGTTCTCGACTGAGGTTCACCACGCGGAGAAGTTCACTTCGCGGGCACAGCCAGAACCCTTAGAATCAAATGCCGTGCCAGAACGGCGGATTTCCCTAACAGTTTATGAATCCGGGCCTTTTCGGCCTTTCGGGGAGGGGAACCAAACTGCGCTATTCCGTCGCGCTTAAAAAATAGGCATGGCTGGTCAAGGAGCGGGCACGCCAGACTCCGGACATAATCCTGCCCAGTGCGAGGGCAGGAAGCCGCTATTCTAGATGGGTAGTTCTACTGAAGCGCCTCGCCGTGCTGCGAAATATCCAGGCCTTCCAGCTCCTGCTGCAGTGACACCCGCAGCGGCACGAACGCGCTCACCAGTTTGAGCAGCACATAGGTGACGCCGCCCGACCACACCAGGGTGACGCCGATGCCGTAGAGCTGGATCAGCACCTGCTGCGGGTTGTTCTCGATCAGGCCGGCGCTGCCGCCGATGGCTGACGTTGCAAACACGCCGGCGAGCAGGGTGCCGGTCATGCCGCCAATGCCGTGGACGCCGAACACGTCGAGCGAATCGTCATACTTGAAACGGTGCTTGAGCCAGGTGCAGGCCCAGAAGCAAACCAGACCCGCCACAATGCCGATGATGATTCCATGCCACGGTGCGACGTAACCGGAGGCCGGCGTGATCGTGCCGAGGCCGGCGATCGCGCCGGAGATCATGCCGAGCACGGAGGGTTTGCGCCGCGTCGCCCATTCGATCGCGCCCCAGGTCAGCGCGCCGGCGCAGGCCGCCAGATGCGTTGCGGTGATGGCCATCACGGCGCGTGAATTCGCCGCCAGCGCCGAGCCGCCGTTGAATCCGAACCAGCCGACCCACAGCAATCCGGTGCCGATGACGGCGAGCGACAGGTCGAACGGGGAAAGATTGTCGCTGCCATAGCCGTGACGCTGACCCATCACCTTGGCGGCAACCAGACCGCCGATGCCGGCGGACAGATGCACGACGAGGCCGCCGGCAAAATCCAGGACGCCCATGGTGGCGAGAAAGCCGCCGCCCCACACCCAATGCGCCAGCGGCACATAGACGAACATGAACCAGCCGATCGAGAACAGCAGATAGGCCGAGAACCGCATCCGGTCGGCCACCGCGCCCGCCACCAGTGCCACCGTGATGATCGCAAACGTCATCTGGTACAGCACGAACAGTATTTCCGGAATCGTCTTCGCCGCCGGGTGGACGCTGTCCATGGTGACGCCGATGAGGAACCAGCGGTCCAGCGTGCCGATCCAGGGACCTTCGCCGACGAACGCCAGCGAATAGCCGAAACACACCCAGAGAATCGAGATGATCGCGACCGCAGCCAAACTCTGCGCCATTGTCGCCAGCACGTTCTTCTTGCGCACCATGCCGGAATAGAACAGCGCCAGGCCCGGTATCGTCATCATCAGGACGAGCGCGGTGGCGACGATCATCCACGCGGTGTCGGCCGCGTTGATGGTCGATGTCTGCGCAAAGGCCGGTGTCGCCGGCCAGACGTTCATCGCAAGAATGCTGAGCGCAGCGATCTTCGCTGCACGAATCGAGAGTGCCCCCATGGAATTTCCCCGGCCTGTTGTCGTTCTGTTGTCGTTTTTTGTTCGCGCGTCAGGCGTCGTTGCCCGCGCGCGTTGAACTGAACTGCAAACTTTAGAGCGCGTCGCTGTCGGTTTCCCCAGTGCGAATGCGAAGTGCGTGATCGATCGGCGTCACGAAGATCTTGCCGTCGCCGATCTGGCCGGTGCGCGCATGTGCGGTGATGACCTCGACCGCCTTGTCCGCGACGTCGGAGGCGACCGCGATTTCGATGCGCAGCTTGGGCAGGAAGTTCACGACATATTCGGCGCCGCGATAGATTTCGGTGTGGCCCTTCTGGCGGCCGTACCCCTTGACCTCGGTGACGGTCATGCCGTGCACGCCGATGGCCGTCAGCGCCTGACGCACCTCGTCAAGTTTGAATGGTTTGATGATCGCGACGACGAGTTTCATGGTCAGGCCTTCATGTCTCTTGGGATGCACTCTTGGACGTTTCTCTTGGAAGTTTCTCTTGGAAGTTCTCGGTTGGTCTTTTGGACGGTCTTTCCAGCGGTGTTTTTGACGATCTTTTTGACGTTCTTTCGGGCGTGTTCGGCAGGCAGGCCGCCCGGCGGCGCGCTGCCAAAATCCAAATCTGGCATCTTTCTATGCAAATGGCACAAAAAACTTGCAGGTTTAAGGGGAAAACATTTGCAAGCGGTGACCTCGGTCACTGTACAGGGAATATGATCCTCCGACAGAATGGGTTTTTCGCCAGCCGCCCCGCCGGCTTCCGCCGTTTCCACGACCAAAGGGATTAAAAATGTCGAACCGATCGTGGTTTTATGCAGCGAATGGCCAGCAACAGGGGCCTTTTCCGGAAGCCCAGCTGCGCGATCTCATTACGAGGGGGACAGTCAGGGCCGACACGCTGGTCTGGTCCGAGGGAATGTCCGGCTGGCAGCGCGCGGGCGAAATTCCCGGCCTGATGCCGGCGGGTGGCGCCCCGCCGTCGGTTACCCAACCGGGCGGCCCGCCGCCGATGAGCAGCGGCGCTGGCGGTTATGCGGGCGGAGGCGGTTACGGGGGTGGCCCGCTGTCGATCGATTTCGGCATCCTGGAGTTTGTCTGGCGCAGCCTCGTGATGATTATCGGAATGGTGCTGGTGATTCCGGCGCCGTGGGTCCTGGTCTGGTATCTCAACTGGATCGTGCCGTGCGTAAAGGTGCCGGGCCGTCCGAACCTCAGCTTCACCGGCAATGCGATGACCATCGTTCCCTGGTATTTCGGATTTATCGCGATCGTTATTGCCGTCGCCTTCCTCGGCAGTGACGTTCTCAGCAATCTGATAAACCTTCTCCAGATCGTGCTCTACTGGCTGTTCGCCAAATGGTTCGTCGCGAACCTCGCGTCCAACGGACAGCCGCTCGGGCTCAGCTTCACCGGCTCGGTCTTGGCCTTTCTGGGATACTCGATCCTCGGGGTGCTCGCGATATTTACGATCATCGGCTGGGCGTGGGTGTATACCGCGATGATGCGGTGGTTCTGCCGCAACATTCAGGGTACGCAGCGCGAAGTGCTGTTCATCGGCACCGGGCTGGAGTTCCTGTGGCGTGCGATCGTGGCGGCCATTGCGTCGATCTTCATCATCCCGATTCCATGGGTGTATCGATGGATGTGGCAGTGGCTGGCGTCGCAGACGGTGTTGGCCGAGCGAGGCGCGCAGCCGAACGGGTAGGCGTGATCGCTCGAAAACGCTATGTCCGGCGCTGGCGGATCGAGCCTTCCTGGGCCACCGACGCCACCAGCGTGCCGTCGGGCTTGAAGATCAGGCCGCGGGCCAACCCGCGGCCGCCCTGTGCGCTCGGTGAATCCTGCGAATAAAGCAGCCATTCGTCGGCGCGGAACGGCCGGTGAAACCACATCGCGTGATCGAGGCTGGCCGGCATCACGTTGCTGTCGAACAGCGTGCGGCCGTAGCGCGCCATCACGGCATCGAGCAGCGAGAAATCCGACGCATAGGCCAGCGCGCACATATGCAGCGCCGGATCATCAGGGAATTTTGCCGCGGTGCGGATCCAGACATTGATGCGGCCGTCGTCGATCTTCTCGCCGAAATAGCGGCCGAGTTCGACCGGTCGCAACTCGATCGGCCGGTCCATCTCGTAATAGCGCTGGATGAACTCCGGCATCTCCTTGAACACCGGTTGTTTCGCCACTTCTTCGGCGGAGAGCTTTTCCGGCGGCGGCACGTCCGGCATCTTGTCCTGGTGGTTGAAGGCGCCTTCCTCCTCGGCATGGAACGAGACCATGATCGAGAAGATCGCGTTGCCATGTTGAATCGCCGTGACGCGGCGGGTCGAATAGCTCTTGCCGTCGCGCAAGCGTTCGACCTGGTAGATGATCGGTACCTGCGGGTCGCCCGGCAGGATGAAATAGCAGTGCAGCGAATGCGGCAGCCGGCCTTCGACGGTGCGGCACGCCGCCACCATCGCCTGTCCGATCACCTGGCCGCCGAACACCCGCTGCCAGGCGGTTTTCGGGCTGTTGCCGCGAAACAAATTCACCTCAATCGGTTCGATGTCGAGGATCGAAATCAGGTCGGTCACGCTTGCGGACATGGCGGCACTTTCGGTTGCTTGGGTCATTCCGGGGCGATACGAAGTATCGAACCCGGAATCTCGAGATTCCCCGATGTGCGATAGCACATCTGAGGTTCACGCGAAGGCGCGTGCCCCGGAATGACGGTTTGGCCTTGTTTCAGGCCTCTGTTTCACCCAGCTATAGTCATGTAGCAAGTACAGACCATGACCCGCGAGTAAGGATTGCATGCCGGCACAGCGAAGTATTGTCATCTGCGGCGGCGCCTTTGCGGGGCTGGCGCTGGCGCTGGCGCTGCGTCAGGGCCTGGGCCGCGATATTCCTGTCATCGTGGCCGATCCGGCGCTGGCCTCAAAGCCGAGCCGCGATCCGCGCGCCACTGCGATCGTCGCCGCCTGCCGGCGGCTGTTCGAGGCGCTCGGCGTCTGGGGCCAGATCGCGCCCACCGCGCAGCCGATAACAGACATGGTCGTCACCGATTCCAGGCTGGAAGACGCCACCCGTCCGGTGTTCCTCACCTTCGCGGGCAATGTCGAGCCCGGCGAGCCGTTCGCGCATATGGTCGAGAACCGCTATCTGATCGATGCGCTGGTGGCGCGGACCGAGGCCGAGGGCATCGAGCTGCGTGCCACCGCCGTGGCCTCGTTCGATTCACGCACCGACGGCGTCGACGTGACGCTGGCGGACGGCACGATCATCGAAGCCAGCCTTTTGGTCGCCGCCGACGGCGCGCGCTCAAAGCTGCGCGAACGCGCCGGGATCGCCACCCATGGCTGGGACTATGATCAATCCGGCATCGTCGTCACCGTCGGCCATGAGCGCGATCATCACGGCCGCGCCGAAGAGCATTTTTTGCCGGCAGGCCCGTTCGCGATCCTGCCCCTGACCGGAAAGCGCTCGTCGCTGGTGTGGACCGAGAACCGCACCGAGGCCGCCCGCATCACCGCGCTCGGCGAGGACGAATTTCATGGCGAGCTCGAGCAGCGCTTCGGCCTGCATCTCGGCGAGGTCAAGACGCTCGACAAGCCGCGCGCGTTTCCGCTCGGTTATTTCGTCGCGCGCTCCTTCATCGCCGAACGTCTGGCGCTGATCGGCGACGCCGCGCATGTGATCCACCCCATCGCAGGGCAGGGCCTCAATATGGGGCTGAAGGATGTCGCTGCCTTGGCCGAAGTCGTGGTCGATGCGGCGCGGCTCGGCATGGATCTCGGCCAGGCCGACGTGCTCGAACGGTATCAGCGCTGGCGCCGGTTCGACACCATGGCAATGGGAGTTGCGACCAACTCGCTGAACTTGCTGTTCTCGAACGAATCGACGCTGCTGCGCACCGTGCGCGACATCGGATTGGGCCTGGTCGACCGCGCGCCGCCGCTGAAAAGCCTGTTCATCCGCCAGGCCGCGGGCTTATCAGGCGAAGTGCCGCGGCTGCTGAAGGGCGAGGCGTTGTAAGGACGCGAATGGCGAATGGTTTTCCTATTCGCCATTCGCCACTCACTATTCGCCCGCTTCAATCGATCTTCCTCGCCTCTTCCGGCAGCATGATCGGGATGCCGTCGCGGATCGGGTAGGCGAGTTTGGCGGAACGCGAGATCAGCTCCTGGCGGGCGGCGTCGAACTCCAGCGGGCCCTTGGTGATCGGGCACACCAGGATTTCCAGCAATTTCGGATCGACGGTGCTGTCGAGGCGTTCGGTCGAATTCATTTGTGATCTCCAGCTTGGCCGGTCCCTTAGCACACCAAACTTGTCATCGCGAGGTGGCTATCCGCAGCATTTCGTCGAGCATGGCCTGTTGCTGCGCTTTCGGCAGCGGCTGGTCCGACAGGGCAAACCCGAGAAACGCCCAATAGAGGATTTGCGCGCGGGCGCGGGCCACCTCCGCGGCTAGGCCGGATTGCGTCAACAGGCTCTCGACATAGCCGAGCCTGCGGCGGTCGATCGCCTGCACCGCCGCCCGCGCCGCGGGATCGACGCTGGCCCAGGTGCGGACCGCGTTTTCCAGCGCCAGTCTTGCGCCGAACACCCGGCGCAGCAGCACCTCGAGCGGATTCTCTTCCTTTGATGCGGCCTCGACCCCGGCGATGATCTGCTCGGCGGCGATTTCGCGCCATTGCTTGAGGATCGCGGCATGGAACGCGGAAATATCCGCGAAATGCCAGTAGAAACTGCCGCGCGACACCCCCATCGCCTTCGCCAGCGGTTCCGCCTTCAGCGCCGTGAAGCCGCTTTTCGCCAGTGTCTTCAGACCCTGGTCGACCCAATCCTGCCCCGAGAGTTGATCGCCCATGTTCCCGTCCTGCGACATCCCACCATACACTACTGTATTGACAGACGCCAAGCCTCGGCGCATAACCATACACAACTGTATGGAGGCGTCATCCGATGCGCGATATCATTCTGCAATGCGCCGGCGCCGCCGGAATTGCGGTGTCCCTGATTCACGGCGTGCTCGGCGAAACCAAGGTGTTCGCCAAAGCGACCATCCAGCCCGAGAGCCTGCGGACCCTGATCCGGCTGGTGTGGCAGGCCGGCACCGTGGCGTGGATCGGCGGCGCCGTGCTGCTGATCGCAGCGCCTTCCTTCGGCTCCGAGAGCGCGCGGCACTGGATCGTCATTACCGTGATCGCGATCTACGCCTTTGCCGCCGCGGCGAATGCGTGGTGGTCGCGCGGACGCGGTTTTGGATGGAAGGCGCTGACCGCCGTCGTCGCACTGGCGGTCGCGGGATATTAGGCATCGCCCGACGTCGAAAGAACTGCCGCGGTGGCAAACGGCGGTGCTCTCCTGCCGTTCGCCGGGCTCGACCGGCGCACGCACGGTGTCGCCAATTTTGTGCAGCACATCGTCTGGCTATGGCGCGAGCTACCCGTCCCCGTGATCGCCGCCGTTCACGGCATTGCGCTAGGCGATGGCTTCCAGCTCGCCCTTGGTGCCGATATGCGATACGTCGCGCCGGGCACGCGCCTCGGTATTATCGAGGCGAAGTGGGGATTGGTGCCGAGTTGGAGCAACCCGTGAATACGAACCGTTTTTCTCTATGATCGCAGCAAACGCATTAACGTCAACGCTGCCGCAGCCCGTATCACCACGGAAAGTTCCGTACTACTACGGCTGCGCTTCCTCGCTAGTTCCGCTTTCGCTCAGCGCAAAAGTAGTTCCGCACGCGGTTCCGGATCGAGCGGTTCAATCGATCAAATGCACACTAACGGGCAGATAGATCGAGGTTTTCCGTAGAATCCCTGATGTATTCAACCATTATACATTCGCTCTTTACGTGCGGATAACTACGCCCTCGGAACCTGCAAGAAAATTAAGGAGTCGAATAGCCAGCGCGGGTAACCATGGTGAGGTACAACCATGGCCGAATGACATGTTCCGCGTTCTTAGCTGCCTTACGGTCGAACACGACTGGAGATTTGTTCTCCTCGCCGGCCTCGTTTGCTTTGTCGCAAGCGTCGTCGCCATCCATATCTTTCATCGGGCGATCTCGTCGCAATCCAGGACGCGGCTGATCTGGATTGCAATTGCGGGCGCCGCGATCGGGTACGGGATCTGGGCGACGCACTTCATCGCGATGCTCGCTTACGAGCCCGGTGTTACGACCGGATACGGCGTGGCCTTGACGGCACTGTCGCTCGCCGTGGCAATGATACTGACGTCCGGCGGGTTCGGCTTCTCCGCCAATGCGCCCGGCCGGTGGCGTGCGCCCATCGGCGGTGGAATCATCGGCGCGGGCATTGCCAGCATGCACTATCTCGGCATGTGGGCGCTCGAAGTCCCGGGCCGGGTCACCTGGTCGCTCGATCTCGTGTTCGCCTCCATCCTTATCGGCATGGCGTTCGGTTATGCGGCGCTCGCGTTCGCGGTCCGCTACAAGGATTTGTGGGGAACATTTGTCGCGGCGGTTTTCCTGACGCTCGCAATTGTCTCGCATCATTTCACGGCGATGGGCGCGGTAGAAATTGTCCCCGATCCGACGCGGGCACCTGACGAGATGTCACTTTCTCCCGCCTTTCTCGCTGTCGCGATTGCGGGCGTGGCGCTGTCGGTGCTCGGGATGAGCCTGGTCGGCGTGCTGGCGGATCGCCGCCTCGCCAACCGGACGCGCAAATTCGAGGAAATCATCGATCAGCTCTCGCACGCGCGACAGCAGGTCGAAGGCTCCCAAAGAGAATTGCAGGAGCAGAAGCTCAGGCTCGATTCGGCGATCAATAACATGGGCGAGGGTCTCTGCATGTTCGATGCGGAGAAGCGGCTTGTCGTCTGCAACGATCGATACGCGAAGATGTATCAGCTGCCGCCGGAACTGTTGCGGGCGGGAACATCACACCGCGAAATCATCGAGCATCGCATCAGCAACGGCATCCTCAAGACCGGCACCAATGACGGCGCCGCAAAGGTGATGTCGGCCCTGAATGCGCTGCCAAGCAACGTCCCGGCAAGCCGAGTCGACGAGCTCGCCGATGGTCGATTGATCTGCGTTACGAGGCAACCGATGCCCGGTGGCGGCTGGGTGGCGACGCACCAGGACGTCACCGAGCAGCGCAGGTCCGAGGCCAAGATCACGCATATGGCCCATCATGACGCGCTGACCGATCTGCCAAACCGCGTCCTGCTGAGGAAGCGCCTGGAGCTCGCCCTTTCCATCACGCGCAGGGGAGGCGCCGATCTCGCGGTGCTCATGCTTGATCTTGACCGCTTCAAGGAGGTCAACGACACGCTGGGGCACCCCACGGGAGACGCCCTGTTGCAAGCCGTTGCGGCGCGGCTGCTGGGGTGCGTCAGGGAAACGGCGATGGTCGCGCGGCTGGGCGGCGACGAGTTCGCCGTCATTGAGTGCGTGGAAAATCCGCTGGTGGAAGCCGTGGCGCTCGCCGAACGCATCAAGGCTGCGCTTTGCGAGCCTTTCGATCTTGGCGATCACCGGGTCACCGTCGGAACCAGCATCGGCATTGCCGTCGCGCCACGCGACGGAACCGATTCCGATGAGATTCTCAAGAAAGCGGACCTCGCTCTGTACTCCGCCAAGAATGGCGGGCGTGGTTCCTTCCGCTTCTTCGAGCCGGAACTCGACGAACTCATGCATGCCCGCCGCAACCTCGAACGGGATATGCGGAGTGCGATTTCCAATAATGAGTTCGAACTGCGTTACCAGCCGATCGTCAACTTCAAGAACGGCAAGATCAGCGGCTTTGAGGCGCTGCTGCGTTGGCATCATCCCGAGCGCGGTTGGGTCATGCCGGGCGATTTTATCCCGCTCGCGGAAGAAACCGGCTTGATCGTGCCGATCGGAGAGTGGGTATTGCGGACGGCGTGCGCGGAGGCGGCAAAATGGCCTGCCCATCTCAAGATCGCGGTAAACCTGTCTCCGGCTCAGTTCAGAAGCAAGGACCTGGTTCGGGTCATTATCAGCGCCCTGGCTGGTTCGGGAATTGCGCCGCAAAGGCTCGAACTCGAGGTTACCGAAACGGCCATCATGCACGACAGCGAAGCCGTGTTCGCTGCGCTCGGTCAGCTGCACGAACTGGGCGTTCGAATTGCCCTGGATGATTTCGGCACCGGCTATTCATCCCTGAGCTTCTTGCAGAAGTTCCCATTCGACAAGATCAAGATCGACCGCAGCTTCGTCAGCGAGCTGACGAGTCCGAAGAAAGAATCCCGCGTCATCGCGCGCGCGGTGGTTCGATTTGCCGTAAGCCTCGGCAAGACCACGACGGCAGAAGGCGTGGAAACCAAGGAACAATGGGACATCCTCAGCGGAGAGGCCTGCCTCGAATCGCAAGGCTATTACTTCAGTCCGCCGGTAACGAGCGCCGAAGTCGCGAAAATGGTGCGCTCGCGGGCCAAGGCAGCCGCGAACGCGGCGTAGCCGGCGCGGTCTACTGCAGGCCGGTATCGCCGCCGCTGGTGCGCTTCTTGGCGAGGTCCATCTCGGTTACCGCGATCAGGATTTCCGCGCGCGTCTTCAAATCGGGCGCTTCCAGCATCGCCTGCTTTTCGGCGGGGCCATAGGGCGACATCATCGCCAGCGCATTGACCAGCGCCTCGTTGGGCGCGCTCTCGATGCCCTCCCAATCCACTTTCAAATTGTTGGCGTTGAGAAAATCGGTCAGCACCTCGAGCAGCGCCTCGCGGTCGACTGCCTCTTCGCCCTTGCGCGCGGTGAAGTCGTCAACAAAGGGGAAGAAATCCACCTTGCATTGCCGGTACGCGGTCAGCACCGTCAGCTCTTCGACCACCCGAAAGCGCGAGATGCCGGTGAGTTCGAGGATGTAGCGACCGTCGCCGGATTCGGCGAGCTGGGTGATGCGGCCGACGCAGCCGACCTTGAACAGCATCGGCCGCGCTTCGTCCTTGCTGTGGGAAATATCCGGCTGGATCATCCCGATCAGGCGGTGACCGTCGCGCAGCGCGTCGTCGACCATCGCCAGATAGCGCGGCTCGAAGATGTTGAGCGGCATCTGGCCGCGCGGCAGCAGCAGTGCACCCGGTAGCGGAAACACCGGAATGATTTCGGGAAGCTCGCCGGGTCCGCGGTATTCGGCATTGATCGGCATCTGCGGCCCCGGCTCTACTGCATGAGATGTCTATGTCTTGTGCGTATTCTTAATCCAAAACCGGCGTCCACGGTTGCGGAATACGCAACTCACGAGAACAGGATTGTCGACAGCCGCCTGCGGCCATCCACGGTCGCTTCATCGGCGCCGCCCCACGCTTCGAAGAACTGCACCAGCTGCTTGCGCGCGCCATCCTCGTTCCACTTGCGGTCCCGCTTGACGATTTCGAGCAGCTGGTTGGTCGCTTCGGCGCGGTTGCCTTGTGCGTTGAGCGCGGTCGCCAGATCGAATCGGGCCTGATGATCGAGCGGGTTTGCGGCGACTTTCTGTTCCAGCTCGGTGACCGGGCCGACCGATTGCGCCTGTTCGGCGAGATCGATCGAGACCTGCACGGCCTTGACGGCGGCGTCATTGCGTTTGGATTCCGGGACCATCGCGATGGTCTGCTTGGCCTGCTCGATGGCACCGGTCGTCACGTAGCATTTCGCAAGACCCGCCAACGCGGCGATATTGGTGGAATCGATCGACAGCACCTCGGCATAGATCTGCGCCGCGGCAGCCGCATCGCCTTCCGCCAGCACGGCTTCGGCCTCGGCGAGAATTTCGGCAATGTTCGGTTCGCCCGGTGCGGCCATGCCCTTGGTCAGCTTGTCGATGAAGGCGGTGACCTGGCTCTCCGGCACCGCGCCCATGAAGCCATCGGCGGGCTGGCCGTTGACGAAGGCGATCACGGCCGGGATCGACTGGATTCCCATCTGGCCGGGGATCTGCGGATGCTGGTCGATGTTCATCTTGACCAGCTTGACCTTGCCCTTGGCGGCGCGGACGGCCTTCTCGATGATCGGCGTCAACTGACGGCACGGACCGCACCACTCCGCCCAGAAGTCGATCAGCACCGGCTGGCGCTTCGATTCCTCGATGACGTCCTTCACGAAGGTCTGGGTGGTGGTATCCTTGATCAGATCGGGTACGGCCTGCGGCGCGGGGCCGCCGCCCTGCTCAATTATCGTCACGATGTATCCTCGCCTGATGTCTTGAAAACTGGTCTCGAAAGCTGTCCCAGAGATTGGCGCCCTTCTAGCACGGAAGGGCGCGAAGTTCTCATCCGCTAGATGGCGGCTTGGTCACAAAATTCAATCGGCCCGGCCCGCAGCGTGCTGCCCCGAACGATGGGCGGCCTCCCCATCACGTGTCCAGCCGGCGCGACGAATTGACCGGGAGGGCGGATCGGGGGCATCCGGGCGGAAGTCCGAATCGGCGGGATTCCCGGCAATTTGACCCAGGAATTCGCGCTGAGGAGACAGGGGAACCGATTACCGCGGTTTGGGCGCCGTTTTGGACCGATTCACGCCAATAAATTATGAAAATCGGGCTATCTCGGTGGTTTCGGCCGCGTTCGCACTGTTGCATTCACGGCCTGCATTTGGCATAGCTCTGCCGTTGCCGGCGAGCGATCGCCGACATCTCGGATGCGGGTGTAGCTCAGTGGTAGAGCACGACCTTGCCAAGGTCGGGGTCGAGGGTTCGAGCCCCTTCGCCCGCTCCAGATTTTCTTGGCACAAGAATGGGTTAGGAATTCCTATCCGGCCCCATGGCTGCTTACGAAGCTTTGGGGGAGCGAGCAGGGGAGCGAAACCCTAGCTCAACCCGACCGCCCCAAACTTGAACGTACCGCAGGATTGGCTGCAATCGCTCTCCGCAATGGTCGAGATTGGACTGCAGCAGCCGTTGCTGCGCGCAAACGGTTGCCAGCGGGATGCAAGTCATTGGCCACGACGGGGTCGCAGCTTCCAGACCTGTTTGCGGCATCAGCTCTCCTCGCCGGGATCATCGCTCAGAAACGAACTTCAGGCCTTACAGCAAACTGCCGGTATATTGGCGTAGGCATCGGAGGCATTTTCCTTCGACCGCGGCGGCTCTTGTTACAGAGGGGTGACGTAAGATCCCATCCGTCGTCTCGGGCGGCTTTTCTTTTGTTTACAGACGCCCTCCGGGCCTAGCAGCGCAATACGTTCAGCACTGTTGAGTTTCAGATTTTACATGGGAGATGATTGGCAAATGAAATCAGTGTGCATCTCCGTGGTGCTTGATTGAAGAATGTTCGATTAATACCCAAGCGTTAACGATGCGAAGTCCTTGGGAGCGCCAATTAACGCTTCATCCGTTTGCCGTTGCCCGGAAGCGCTTGGCCGCACCGCAGAGCCTAAGTCTATGAAAATACTAAATGCTGCCGTTGCGAGCCTGTCCCTCGCGTCACCATCGAGCACCGGTCTGATAGCCCCACCTTGGAGATAGCCCGTGCCGATAATTCCCTTTGATCAGCTTGTTAGTGCCGATTTGCATATCGACGCGGTTTATGACGGCGGCCGTAAAGGAAACGCCGGTGATGATCCGTTTGGTCCTCTTCTCAAGATGAGCAACCAAGGCGGATTTCGCTATCGCGGAGATCTGACGGGTGATCTTGAGATGCTTCTCCTGACATCGAACTTCAGTGACCCGGATTGGCCGGACACTTTGGATCGGGAAACCGGCATATTTACCTACTACGGTGACAACAAGGAATCGGGTCGCCTTCATGATACCGGACGACGCGGCAACGCAATTCTCCAGCGCATCTTCGGGGATGCCCACAGTGGGGGAGCTGGACGGAAACGCGTCCCGCCAATATTCGTTTTTCGCACGGGTGCATGGCGAGCAGCGACGTTTCTGGGACTCGCTGTACCTGGCTCGTCCGATCTACTCCGTTCAGAGGACCTAGTCGCAATCTGGCACACGTCGAAAGATCAGCGTTTTCAAAATTATCGCGCGCGCTTTACCGTGCTGGATGCCACCGACATTTCGCGCGCATGGCTGAACAGTCTGATCGCAAGCGAGCCGGACGACTCAAAAGCGCCTGAGGCTTGGCTCAACTGGCGGGACTATGGGCGCTTTCAGCCACTCTTGTCTGCCCGATCCATTGAGTATCGCAGCCGGAGCGAACAGCTACCAACCGCACCTGACGAGGTCGGGATGCTCCTGGCTATTCAGGATTATTTCCGTGAACGGCCCGTGGCGTTCGAACACTGTGCTGCGGCTCTCTCGCGTATGATGATGCCGGATATTGGTTTGCTTGACGTGACGCGGCCGTCCAGAGACGGTGGCCGTGATGGAGTGGGCCAGCTACGGATTGGTGCCGGCCCGGGCTCCATCCTCGTCGACTTTGCGATGGAGGCAAAGCTTTATACCGCGCCCAATGCCGTGAACGTGCGGGACATGTCGCGTCTTATTTCGCGCTTACGTCATCGGCAATTCGGGGTGTTGGTTACAACGAGCTGCGTTGACGTTCAAGCGTACCGAGAAATCAAAGAGGATCGCCATCCGATTATCGTTATTGCGGCGGTAGATATTATTCAACTGCTGAAAGCGAGCGGGCGCGGGACAGTCGAACTGGTGCAGGAGTGGTTGCATGCATCCTTTCCGCGGCTACCCTGAGGTCTGTTGAACGTAGTGCTGCTCAAAATAATGATGTGCCAGCTTTCCGGTGTACGCATCAAGATTGTCCTGGACGGTCATGATGCGACACGTCTCTTTTCCGCCATTAGCCGGTCCACGTAAGCCGCGTCCGACCATCTGCATGTACAGCGAGGGGCTAAACACGGGACGCGCGATCACAATCAGGTCTGTGGCGGGGGCGTCAAACCCTGTCGTTAGCGCCGAGTGATTGCAAAGAACAGAAACTTCGCCGCGCTGAAATGCCTTAATAAACCAACGCCGCGACACGCGATCGGTTTCGCTGCTCACGCTTGCTGCGCGAATACCCATCACATTCAGACGAGCCGCTAATCGATGAGCGTGTTCAACGGACGTGGCAAAGACCAAAGCGGATTTCTCACGCGCACTCGTGATCTCTTCAAGAATTTTATCGTTCCGCTCGACGCTCTCTCCGAGCCGCTTCAATGCGCTATCATTAAGTTGTTGGAATCTCTCCAGATGCTTCTCTTCAACGTCGGTTAGTATGAAGCGTTCTTCGATCTTCAGACAGCTGTATGTGAAGTTTGCCAGTACCCCACGTTTCTGCATCATCTCAAATAGATCGCCCTGCTGCGATGGAATGAGCCGGTTGTCAAAGCGGCTCGCCAGAAGGCGCGTTTCCTCGCTGCTGCGGCCGCGGAACGGCGTAGCGCTCAAACCTACAACAGGTGGTTCCCGTTCGCTGTTCAGCGCATCCGGGCTAAGCCAGCGTAACATTCCAGTGTAGGCCGGTGTCAGCGCGTGATGACATTCATCGATGACGATTAATCCCGGCCGGCTGACCCATCCGAGCGTCGGATCGTTAGTGCGTGACGCGAGCGTCTGGATAGACGCGACAATTACAGTCGGCTCTTCCCGCCCGGCTGGTGTGGGATTGATCTGACCGCCCCATAACCGTATGAGGCGCAAGGTCTCGCCTGCAGCTCCGATATTTGACCAGAGTTCTCGGAAGCATTGGACGGCTTGTTCACAGAGCTCGTCGGATTGTGCGATCCAGAGCACAAGACGGTTCGTACTGTGAGTCGCCAGAACCTCTCGTACAGCCGTCTCCGCAGCAACGCGCGTCTTGCCGGCTCCAGTAGGTAGGCTTATTACTGCGCGCCGGCGGGGACTTTGCTTATCGGCGAGAAGCATCTTCAAGCTGGCAACGACATCTTCCTGGAAGTCGTGCAGCGGCTTGAGCGGGAGAGGGCCGGAAATTGCCAGCTCTGCTTCACGACGCTCAAGCGGCGAGTGACCGTATTCCGCAGGAAATCCGATCGCAGCTACAAAATCAGCGGCTTCATTTGTACCCCACCGCGCGGGAGGTTCGAGGCCCTGGTCTCTCATTGCATTCCGAACAAGGTCTATCGCCAGAAGCGTTGGACCGGAGAGTGTCAAAGCAACTTGGGCAAGTCGCAGCGGATCACCTGATAGCATAGCCTGAACGTCGTCTTCGAATAGGCGAGCAAGACGGGTTGCGCCGCCTGCTGCTCGTAGTAACCGGGCGGGAAGATCTGGTTCTGCGGCAACGAGCCTGCGTCGGGCGGATACGCCAGAATTGAGAACCTTCTCTTTGGCATGCGGATCATCAATCCAGCCCGCAGCTGTCGCCGCATCGACCAACAGGGTGGTGCGGTCATGCCAGTTCCGGCTCGTCAGAGCTTCTTGGGCAATCAGCAATAAACCGTTCTTGAGCGTCCAGTCGACATACGTCGAGTGCTCGCCGAGCTTGCGCAGCATGAGATCGGGCAGTGTCACCCTTGCTTGCATGACAACATCTGGTATCAGCACGTCGCGCAATGCAGGTTCCAGATCGAGCAGGAGTGCAACTTGCCCCTCCTCACCGTCCTGAATTGTTTCCAACGTAGCTTCCTGATCGAGGGAGCGTGCGCCGCGGAGTACCCATAGCTGCGCGGCTTCCTGTGCCAGACAAACGGCTGTCACGCCTGCCGCGCGCGCGAGTGAAATTTCGCGCATTGAAGTCGTAATGTATGTATCAATGAGCGGCAAGGAGCCTTGTTCAGTGCTGATTAGCGCTGGAACATATCCTTTTTCGGCAGCGATATTATACAGCCCAGCAAGGCCCTGCGGATCGCACCTTTCGCCACTGGCAAAACGTAACCAAGCCGACCAGACATCTTCATCCGCCAGTGGTTCATCGACAATCTTCTCGCGGAGCACCGCAAGACCGCTACCTACCGTCTGAAGAGACGGGAGAATACCGGCTAGGTTTATTGTATCAGGGGTAAGGAGAAAGGGGAGTGCCATCTGCTGGGTATGATTGGCAAGCACACCCTCCTGTAGCAGCAGGATCAAAAAAGGATGACGATAGCTGGTCGTTGAATAGGATTTGCGCCGGGTAGAGTGGCTGAACACGACTGGTGCATACTCCGATGATGCACTTGTGGTCAGAAGATTAAGATAAAAGGCAGTAACACGCGAGCGAGAGCTTGGTGGCGAGTAAAGAAGCAGTGGCCATCCGGCTGGCATAGAAACTTCGTCGGGACCGAGTAGACCAAAGTCTGGCTTGTACTGCAGGAACGCGTGGTATTTCCGGGTGTGGTCTCGCAGCCAACCTCGGAACCAGAGTGCGGCTTCGCCCTCATCACCTGGGATATATGTATGCGACCATTTGGAAGCAGGGGTCTCCGTGACGCCAAGTTCAGTCAGCCACGGATCATCGCCTGCGTGAAAGGTGGTATCAAGCAGAAGGCCGCTGATCTGACGGCGGGTTGGCTCGTCGCTGATAGCTTCAAGATCGCTCGGCGCTATTAATTTTCCCGGCCGTATGACTTCATCAGCCGGACGCCATCCTGTTTGTGTGCGGACATGGATGTGGTGGCGAGGCGCCTCCTCGGTGAAATCATCCCATGGCATCCGACGTATAAGCTTCCAAACCTCTGTCCAGTCGTTCTTCTCCGCTGCGCGATCCATCCACACGGAAAGCAGATGTTCCCAGTCCATAGTCTCATCATCAGGGACATTGAAACGGGTCCGCAGGATCCGATTTAGATCGACCTCACCGCGAAGAAAGGGATGTACTGGATAAAGCGGTGGCTCAGCGAGCTCGGCAAGCGACACCTCGGGTGCCGTCGCCAATTGACCGCCCGCTGTAAGGATAATTCGCACATGATCACGAATACGATCCCATTCGTACCCACGAACAGTTTCTGCGTAGCGATTAACAAAGCGCAGCGTATCGCCAGCCGCATGGGGGTCGTTAGTTGCGGTATGTTGAATCCAGGTGAGCGCTGAGACAGTCCGCAGACGGGGTGGATGCTCCGCTTTATATGTTGCAGCGGCTAGGCGATCCGCAAGCCGACCGAGGCGCCCAATACGTTGTGTGCCAAGGGTGCAGGTCGGATGAAGGAATTTCGCACAGGTTTCCGGATCGGCGAGGTGAGACCATTGTTTGATCAGTTCGGGATCATCGTGAGGTGCGCGATATAGATTCGCTGGCAGCGCCAGCTCGTGGTCGCAGTTGGGCAAAACCGGTGCATTCGCAAGCAGTGTCCATAATGCATTTACCAGGGGGGCCGCGGGTTCGGTCAAAGTAATTAGTTCACGGGGGAAGGCGTCCAGGACGGCACCTGGGTCTGCTTCGGTGGCCAGCTTCGTAATGTTGGCAACAATCAGCTCCGCGGCGCTTTGCATCAACGCAGCATTCCAGGCGCCGGGTATCAGTGCAGTACGGTCGCTATTCAGTTTCCAGGGAGCATTAAGAATGCCAAGCGTTCGGGTCTCAGTTGTTGTGGGGAAGAAGGCGAAGAAACGTCCAGCCTCGCGCACCCCGCTGATCGGCGCGGCCCAAATCAGCGGCACATTCTCACGGGAATGGACTGTAGTGGCATCGTCCTTTGCTGCCTGATCGGTTATCTCAACGCTTGTTTCAAACACGCGCCAGCGTTGCGGCGGAGTTCGGTCGTTAGCGACGTCTTCGATCGTGACACTGCCGTCCTCCGTCGTCACGCGGCGCAGATGGCGGAAGCTGTCTGGTGTACGTAGCTCCAGCTCAACGTCGCAGGGGAGAAAAAGTAAAAACTCGGCGGGAAACGCTTGGATCTCTGACGCAACTGCTTCTCGCGCGCCAGCGGCAATGAGTTCGGCGAATACAATCGTGCTCGCCCAACAAAAACGGTCAGCCCCCGGCGCCGTTGCCACCTCTTCATCCCAGGTGCCGGGCTCAGCCAGACGGAGACCGGGAGCTGTCGTATTTGGTGCTAGGTTGAGATGCGACCGGATAAGGTCACGGCTGCGGGCCGGATCGAAATGCAGACAGACGCTGCGGCTAAGAACATCAATAGTGCCGCCCAGACGGAGAAGAGATTTGAAGCCAAGTCCAAAGCGGCCGATCTGTCCTGCGCGCTTTCCTGAAGCGTGCGAATTTAGCAGGGCCCGCACGCCCGCCGCATCCACCGGCGTGCCCGTATTTGCAGACCACAGACCGCGATAGTCCGCCTCAACAACGATCCTCCCGACGCTCTGAGGAGCGCTGGCGTCTGCAATAGCATCGGCCGCGTTCTGGATCAGTTCTGCTACCTGCCGATAGGCGTAGCCCCCGGCGAGAACAGAAGTCTCAATGTTCGCATGTTCTTCGACATCGTGTGGGGCAGTGCGGTATGCCGCCAGGCGTTGCTGGCAGAGCTCCTCTGCATAGGCGACCAAGTCCAAAGGGCCTTCCGCCAGTCGTGCTACAGATTGTTGGATCACGCATCCCCTTGCCGGCTGTTTGCCACTTGCCCATGGCAGGATGTTACCATAGGTTGCCAAAATAAAAGGGGGGAATGTGACCAGCGTTAACGTCACCGTCCGCAAGGGAAATCAAATAATTACGACGGTTGAACGTCCGCTTCACGACACGGCGAATGGACCCGCCGTTCGGTTTCGCCGTCGCCTTTGGTTACTGACCGACAACACCATCGATTTGGACGGACCTCAACTAGAAGACGAGGAGCAGCCGGAAGCGATCGAGCTTCCTCCTCCGTTCGAAGAGGGGCCGGACAGCGCACAGAACCATGTTATCGCACTGCCAGCCAGCGCGCGTATGTTGGTCAATGCTGGGCCTGGCACCGGTAAGACACATGCTGCATGTCAGCGGATCGCCTCGCTGATAAACAATGGGATTTCGGCTAATCGTATCTGGGTCGTAAGCTTTACGCGCACCGCCATCGTTGAGTTCCGGAACCGGATTGCAGCCTCGCTTCGTAATGCGACGGACGCGGCTTCAGTCAGAATTGCCACACTCGATTCACATGCCTGGGCAATCCAGTCAGGATTTTCTCCCACCGCAACTCTCACTGGCGATTATGAGGATAATATTCAGTCGGCTATGGAGCGTGTGCGTGGCGATGCCGATGCCGCTGATTATTTTCATACTCTTCAACACCTGATCATTGATGAAGCGCAGGACGTGCTGGGCATCCGCGCAGAATTTGTTGCGCAGATTATTGACAAGCTGAGACCTGAAGCTGGGGTAACGGTCTTTGCCGATGATGCGCAGTCAATCTTTGGGTTTACCGAAGATGATGGAGCAAAGACTACATCCACACGCTTGCTGGCTCTGCTGCAAAACAGAGGATTTAGTGAAACGGATTTGACGCGTGTTCACCGCACGAGGGACCCACGGCTGCGCCAGCTATTCACCGATGTCCGCCGCCGTGTCCTGGCGTCAACCAACCGGCCCAAAGCCCATTGTGAGCAAATCCGACAGGAGATTATTCGCCTTGCGCATACAGGGATCGGCCCCGCAAGCGAGCTGACTCTGAAGGGGATGAACGATAATACGCTTGTTCTCATGCGCCGGCGCGCTGAAGTTCTTGAGCGCTCTGCGCGTAACGGTGACGTGCCACACCGGCTGCGCATGGCAGGCCTCCCAGTCCGGCTGTTGCCCTGGCTGGCCGCGATCTTCTGGGATTTTATTGATGGTACAAAATTTCCCTGGGTGGAATTTGAGAAGCGTTGGAGCGAGCGGGTACACGGACCGCTGGCGGTGCGCACTACAACGGCCGCAGAAGCTTGGCCGCTTCTCGTCGAAACAGCCGGCATCAATGCCCGGGTGATTGACCTGCGAGTGCTTCGCAGTGTTCTCGGGCGTAGCAGTCCACCGATGTTGTTCTGTTCACCGGAATACGGTGATCATGGACCGATTATCGGGACCGTCCACGCAAGCAAAGGCCGTGAAGCCGACGAGGTGCGCCTGTTTCTATCACCCCTGGATCCCGAAGCGGATAATCCAGAGGAGGAAGCGAGGGTGGGATTTGTAGGCGCAACCCGTGCGCGCACACAACTTCATGTGGGCGAAGGCTCGCCCATCAGAAACCGGCAATTGGATAGCGGCCGTGTATTTCGTACCACCCGGACCCGCAAGCTCCAGGTTGAAATTGGCCGGACGCAGGATCTGAACGCCAATGGGCTGGTCGGTCAGCGCGCGTTCGGCAGCGCGGCCGATGCGAAGGGGGCGCAGGATATTTGGTGCGCTCAGCCGTTGCATCAGCAACTGATGGCTCTGCAACAGCGAACGCTAGACTACGAATACGAATTGCTCAATGAAAACCGCAACCGTTTGGCGGTTTTAAGTCCGGCCTTCAAGATCGAAATGAATGAAATCGCCAGCAAGGTGGATAGATGGCCGGCAGCAAACGCTTTTCCTTATATCCGGTCGCTTGGCCTGCGTAGTCTTGTGCTTTCATCCGATCATCCAGAGCTTGAAACCTTGCATGATCCCTGGCGTCGCAGCGGGTTTCTTTTTGCACCTCTTCTAACAGGCTACTCCAGCGGCAGGTTTGGCAGAAATGGTTAACGCGACCCATTCATCATCAGCGCCACGACAAATCGTGGTGCAACGTCTACACGATGATCTGATCGGGCCCCGTGAACCGGCGGAATCGCTCAAGGCCCGGCCATCCGATGTGTGGCTCACTGGAATTCTATGGCCCTCTAATACGGAGCTCGCGCCAGAAGAAGACGAACGATTGGCCGTAGCGGGTAATGGGGAGAGCACCGGCGAAGACACGGACGACCAAGCGCGGCCAGCGGCTGTTCCTATGCGGCGGCCCTCTACCGCAGGTCTGTCCTTCGCAGCCAAAAGAACCGGCGCAGGCGATCCTGAAATAAACGTGCGGATCACATTTGGAATCTATCACCGCGATGATAGCAACCCCAATGACCGGAGGTGGGTGCGCACCCCCAAGGTTCTTGATTGTATTCGCATTCCTCTAGTGGGACGTTTTAAGGATTCACCGCTCGAAGTTCCAGAGCTTCCTGGCCTGAGACTAAACATCAGAGTTGCGGACTTTTCTGACGGGCGGCTTGCGACAGTGACGCTCGTCAATGCCTGTCAGATGGAGGAGCCGGATCGCAATCTATCTGAAACATTGACGATGTTTCAGGTGGCGATGGAGCTTACGCCCGTTGAAGGCACGGTGTTTATCGCTCGTCCGTCGCGTCGCGCGTCGGTTGATGCTGACGATGCATCTGCCGGGTTGCTTTATCGGCATGCCCGCGAATATGCGGCTGGTCACACATGTTCCGCCGACTGGACCGTAAGTGGTGCCGCGGATAATGCGACCGTTGAATCGCTACGGATATCTTGGTTACCTTCCGCCGAAACACCAGCCGTCAGCAGTTCTGGACACGCTGTATTCCGTGAGCTTGGAAAAGGCGGCTCGGAACCTCTATCTGCGTCATGGCTCGTATCGGCTCCCGCGGCTGCGCTGACGGCAGCCTTACTTGAACTCTGCGAAGCCTATAACAGTTGGATCAAGTTACAGAAAGATGCGTCCTCCACCCTTGATGCTGGGCAAAAGAATGTAGCCCAGCGTCATCTCGATCGGGCGAGCGACGTTCTCAACCGTATGCGCAACGGCGTTGCCCGTCTTACGTCCGATGCTGACGCGATGCTTTCGTTCCGGCTTGCGAATCTTGCGATGCATACGCAAAGCATCTGGAAAGACGGCACAGCCCTGCAGTGGCGGCCGTTCCAGCTCGGCTTCCTTTTGCTGAGTCTTGAATCAGCCATTGATGGTAAGCACCCTGATCGTGAGGTCATGGATCTCCTGTGGTTTCCGACTGGCGGCGGCAAAACCGAAGCATATCTTGGTCTAATTGCGTTGGTAGCATTCCATAGGCGGGTGTCCCGGAAGAATCCGGATGCGGGTGCCGGCGTGGCCGCCATCATGCGCTATACGCTGCGTCTTTTGACGACGCAGCAGTTTATTCGTGCTAGCGCGATGATCTCGGCCTGCGAGGCCATCCGGCGGGGTAAAATTCCAACGCCGCAGCCAGTAAAGCTTGGCGCTGCACCTTTTGCCATCGGTTTGTGGGTGGGAGGCGATGCCACACCCAACGACCGCGAGAAAGCATTCGCCAGCCGGACCGACAGAACGCTTTCCAGTCCTCGCCAGCTAACCGACTGCCCCTGTTGTCATGATCCTCTGGAATACACACAAGTAACGTCCAGCGACCCGGTGATTGTGCGGTGTATCAAAACTACCTGCACTCTTCACGGAGATTCGCTGCCGGTCTGGACCGTCGATGAAGACATATATCTGCAGCAGCCGACACTTCTGATTGGTACCGTAGATAAGTTCGCTCAGATCGTGCGCAACGAGAGCACGGCGCGGTTATTCGGCGTTGGCTCCGACGCACAACCTCAGCTAATTCTGCAGGATGAGCTGCATCTTATTGCTGGGCCGCTTGGCACACTTGCGGGCCTGTATGAAAGCGCACTCGACGTCATCCTTTCAGTTGATGGAACGCGGCCAAAAATTATTGGGTCAACTGCAACCATCCGACGTGCGTCAGAGCAGGTGATGGCTTTGTTTGACCGCCAGACTTGTCAATTTCCACCGCCTGGTCTTAATGCCGCCGATTCCGGATTTGCGGTAATCGATGAGAAACGACCTGGACGACTTTATCTGGGTGTCTCGACCTCCGGACGATCTGCGAAGTTCACGCTGCAGGCGGTAGCGGCATCGCTGCTGCAGACAGCAGCTGCTTTGCCCGCAGCGGTGAGGGACCCGTATTGGACACTCGTGACATATTTCAACTCATTACGTGAACTGGGTGGCGCCCTGGTTCTGTTCCAAGACGACGTTTACGACACCCTCGATCAGATCTCGACCGCCCGAAACGAAGCTATCCGCGAGCCTGAGATGATCGAAGAGCTGACTTCGCGGCGTTCACAAGGCGAAATTCGTGACCTGTTGAAGGACCTAGATCGCAAAGAAGATAGCGGAATGGCTCTCGACGCTGTGCTCGCAACAAACATGCTTAGCGTCGGTGTCGATATCCCACGCCTTGGGCTAATGTTGGTAAATGGTCAACCGAAAACTATGGCCGAATATATCCAGTCCACGAGCCGTGTCGGACGCGGGAACGTGGCTGGTCTCGTCGTTCCGGTTCTTAACGCCGCCAAGCCTCGTGACCGCTCTCATTATGAGACGTTCCGAACCTGGCACGCCACGTTGTATCGTGATGTCGAAGCTACCAGCGTCACGCCGTTTGCTTCGCGAGCTCGCGACCGGGCGCTGCACGCTGTTCTTGTTGCTATCATCAGGCATTGTATCCCAAACATGTTGAGTAAGCCGATGGCCATCGATGACGCTATGCGTGCGCAGGCTGAAGAGCTTATCGAGATCGTAGCGCAGCGGGCGCACCGCATCGATCCTCTCGAAGTAACTGTTAAAGATGAGCTTATGGAGCGGCTCAAACGCTGGATTCGTCTGGCGCCGAAATTCTATTGGCACACGCGCCAGCGTAAAGCATCGCTTCTTCAAGGCGCAGAAGAGGCTGCGGCCATGAGGGCTTCAGGGCACAGCCCGGGTCAGGCATGGCCAACGCCAAACAGCATGCGTAGCGTTGAGCCGGTAACCCCGTATCGCATGACCGAACGCTTAAGAGGATCGCAGAATGCCAGTTAAAGATATTGGCGAGCTACGCCGTAGCACAGCGATCGGGACGTTTGGGCCAGGCGCTGTCGTCGATTTTCGTACAAAGGAAGCCGCAGTCTCGGCCGTGGTCAGCGGTCTGGAAGAGTG
This sequence comes from Bradyrhizobium sp. AUGA SZCCT0169, assembly GCF_018130085.1. Classification (NCBI taxonomy): domain Bacteria; kingdom Pseudomonadati; phylum Pseudomonadota; class Alphaproteobacteria; order Hyphomicrobiales; family Nitrobacteraceae; genus Bradyrhizobium; species Bradyrhizobium sp. AUGA SZCCT0169. The sequence continues at coordinate 92,974 of NZ_JAFCMC010000007.1, forward strand.
GGACCGCAACTTCAAGCCTGCCGGTATGCTCAATCCGCAAACGGTCTTCGAAGTACGTTTGCAGAAAAAGTTGAATGTACAAGGCTTCCGCCTACCTCCTGTGCGGGATCCACTCAATGAGCATGACGATGAAAAATCGCTTGTTGCGGTCCGCTTCCCGCATTGGCTGCAATGTCCGGGCTGCGACAGGATTGGAGACGTGAATCTATGGGACTTCGATCCTGGCGAGGCTGCGCGTTGGTGCGGCGAATGTTCACGCACGCGCCCGCCATCGGACAGGCAATATGTGGTGCCGGTCCGCTTCATCACAGCATGCGAACACGGCCATCTGGATGATTTTCCTTGGAACATGTGGGTGCAGCATAAAGAGGGATGCACTAATCCCCGGGGTTTTTTGCGGCTGCGCTCAGAACAACCTGGCCTGTCGGGAATTATTCTGAGTTGTGATCAGTGCCAAGCACGCAGATCCCTGGACGGTATCTTCAGCACACGCAATCGCGTACTACCGCCTTGCCGCGGCCGTCGCCCCTGGCTAGCGGATGGCGATGAGACCTGCGCTGCGGCCGATACAGTCCGCACGATGCAGCGCGGTGCTTCAAACTTGTATTTTCCAGCGATTGAATCTGCGCTCAGCATCCCACCATGGTCGGATCGTCTGCAGGAAGCGATGGGCGTGATGTGGGACGTTGTCGCAAAGTCTCCGCTTGAACAGCGACCGACCACCATTCGTCTTCTGGAGACCCACCTCGCGGATGTCTTGAATGAACTTGAGCTCACGCCGGAGCAGCTGAGCGTCGAGATCGAGCGACGCCTGCGAGCGCATGACGATATTGAACTCGGAGATCTGCGACGCGAAGAATATCGACAGTTGAATACAGCGGTCGCGGCGACTGGCTTTGATCAAGAGTTCGAAGTGCGGCCGCGGCCAGTACCTGAAGAGATCCGGCCATGGATTTCGCGCCTTGTGAAGGCAGTCCGGCTGCGCGAGGTTCGGGCGATGACTGGCTTTACTCGCATCCATCCAGTCAGTGATCCAACAGCACCTAACATTGCCAGACTATCTGTCACACCCCTCACCTGGCTGCCAGCTATCGAAGTACGTGGCGAGGGCATCTTTCTTGTGTTTGATGAAGATCGTCTGCGCGCATGGGAGGCAAAACCAGATGTCCGTGAGCGTGCTGCGACGATTGACGAACGCTACATTGCGGAATGGCGTGAGCGTAATGGCAATGACGTTCCGCCGCCGTTGTCCATTTTACCGCGCTTCCTTCTTATTCATACCTTTGCTCACAGCCTGATGCGACAGTTGACGCTGGATTGTGGTTATTCTTCTACCGCGCTTCGCGAAAGGCTCTATGTCGGGACAGATGACGGCGGTATGGCAGGTGTTCTCATTTACACGGCGACGGGCGATGACGACGGGACCCTTGGCGGCCTACAGCGTCAGGGTGATCCAGAGCGCATCGGGCGTACGGTGATCGCAACAGTGCAATCACAGGCTTGGTGCTCATCAGATCCTCTCTGCATCCATGGCCGACTGACCAACACTGAAGCTATGTCGCAGGCCGCCTGTCACGCCTGTGTGTTAGCCCCAGAGACCGCTTGCGAGCATTTCAATCGTTTTCTCGATCGTGCCATGCTAGTGGGAATGCCGGATAATCCAGCCATCGGATTCTTCTCGGGTCTTCTTGCCGGTGGTGAAGGATGACTGGAGCAACGATGTGGCCGCGCGAGCTGTCACGACAACTTCGCCAGGACCCACTACGCCGCGCCGAGGTGAAGGTCTTTGATGCGCTAGCGGAGGCGCTCTCTGGTGGTTGGCATATATTCTACAGTCGCCCCTGGCTCGGCCTCACTCAGACTGGTGGCGAACGCGATGGCGAGTGCGATTTTGTGGTCGTCCATCCCGACCGCGGTGTTCTTACCCTTGAAGTAAAAGGCGGCGGGATTTCATTTGATCCCTCAAACGACCGCTGGACCAGCCGGGACGGGAAGGGGAATGAGTGGGAGATCAAAAATCCCGTCGCGCAGGCGATGCAAGCCAAGCATGTCATTCTGAACAAAGCTAAATTACAGCGAGGCTGGCCGCAGGTGTTCATCCGTTTTCGGCATGGTGTTGTGTTTCCGGATGCGCCGCCTCCCGCCGGCGATCTGGGTGCGGACCGTCCTCGCGATCTGTTCTGTTGCCGACCGGATATGACGCGTCTTCGCGGATGGATTGAGAAACGGCTTTCCGGCGGTGAATCAGAGCGCGGTCCCGGTTCGTCCGGCCTTGCAGCGCTACAGAATATTCTGGCTAGACCCTTTATGCTGAGAACGCCGCTGGCCTATCGCCTCGAAGACGATGACGCGGCCATTACTGCACTTACGCCTGAGCAGTTTCGGGTTCTCGATCTGATCGCCGATATCCCGCGTGCCGCCGCTGGCGGCGGTGCTGGAACGGGCAAAACTATATTGGCCTGTGAAGATGCCCGGCGCCTGGCGGAAGCGGGAAGAAAAACTCTGCTGACCTGTCGCGGCCTCCCACTTGCGGCGGATATCCGTCAGCGCATGAAGGGGAGCGGCGTTACCGTTCTTGCTTTTGATGAACTAGGAGCAACGTTCGCGTCAGATTCCAGCGAAGATGATCCCGCGGAACGGTTGATGGGAGCGGTGGAGTCCGATGAGAACATCCGTTTTGGTGCAATTATCGTCGATGAGGCGCAGGACTTCAGAAATCACTGGTGGGTCGCCCTGGATGCGCTTCTCGTCGCCAATCCGGAATCCCGGCTGCACGCCTATTTTGATACCAACCAGCAGGTTTATGGCTCCGCGAGCACGCAGCAGCTTCAGAGCCTGTCGATGGTTCCGATCCGTCTTACGCGAAATCTTCGCAATACCCAGGCCATTCATAGTGTCGCCAGCCATCATTATCAGGGGCCGGTTATTACGGCGGACGGACCGGCAGGAGTTTCCATCGCGTCGCATCCGGTCGCAGACCAAGACATCTTTGCGAAAGTCGCTAATCAGATAAGACTCCTGACGGGAACTGAGAGTGTCAAACCTGCAGATATTGCTGTTCTCGTCCCGGACGATGCTGCCCTCAATGTCTTGCGAAAACTCGCATTGCCCGCCGTGTTGTGTAGCACGATTATTGACTTCAAGGGATTGGAGCGTCCGGTGATAATTGTCGCGGCCACGCGTGCCATCGCTGATCAGGACGAGCTGGCCTATGTTGCCCTGTCCCGAGCCCGGACGCACATGATTCTGATCGGAGAAGCTGTCATCCTGGACTGGCTGGCACCATCAGCCCTTCAAAGGGGCAATGATGTACAAGTTTAGCCTGGTAATCGCAACGCGCTTTGGTAGATTCCGAAGAAGGTCAGCCGTGTGGCGCGCAGCTACTAACTCTCTTCAGACTCTGATCGGGCGACTGAATGAATAGCGAGGTATTTTCACGCAAATTGAAGCGGCTGCGTGCCGGCGGCGCAGCGCGCGTCTTGGATCTTTTTTCCGGTTGCGGAGGCTTGTCGCTGGGCCTGCAGGCGGCTGGTTGTTCCATCCGCGCAGCTGTCGAAATCGATCGAGACGCGGCCCGGTCGCATGGTGCGAATTTTCATCCGTGCGATCCACGGCACGCAAAGGCGCGTAATATCACAACCCCACCGGAAGACTTCGCCGCGGAGCTTGGTCTTGGGCCTGTTGCCGAAGCCATTGATATCATCGTGGGTGGTCCGCCGTGTCAGGCGTTTGCACGCGTCGGTCGTCCAAAGCTTCGCGAAATTGATGAACATCCGCAGGCGTTCCGTAACGACCCGCGCGCGCGCCTGTATCAGGAATACTTGCATTATGTTGGTGCGTATCAACCGCTTGCTGTGCTGATTGAAAATGTTCCCGATGTGCTTAATCACGGGGGCCAGAACATTGCCCAGGAAATCTGCGAAGTTCTCGAACGCAAAGGCTACGTCTGCGGCTACACACTGCTCAATGCGGCCTTCTTTGGCGTACCGCAGATGCGCGAGCGCATGTTTCTGATCGGTTACCGACGCGAAGTCACTAATGCGGTGACGTTTCCCGAGCCCAGCCACTGGATGAATTTACCGCCCGGCTACGAAGGTTCACGCGCCGTCGCGCTAAAGGTCCTCAATGGCCTTTTCCAAGTTTCTCATAATTACACTGATCCACCTGCCAGTCACGATGGCCTGTCGGCGGCAGTCACGGCTAGCGAAGCTATCGGCGATCTTCCTCCGATCGATGCCCGCCGCCTCTTGAAAGAGGGTATTCTGCGGCGTGGTGCGAGGCGCTTCGATAACATCATCGCCTGGGATCGCCGTCGTCGCGTCTCGTCTTACGCGCACATCATGCGCACGTGGCCAGGGTTTCTCGCTCCAGAAGAGGGCTTAAGAGATCATGTGATCCGATATCTGCCCCGTGACTACCCGCTGTTTGCTCGACTCAATCCGGGAGATCAGTACCCTGAAGCTTGGCAACGAGCCACGGATATGTTCGAAGAAAGATTGGAGAAGTTGCGCCGTAAAGGCCAGCCGCTTCAAAAGGGTTCGGCTGCGTACGAAGAACTTAGGGATTCGATAGTGCCGCCGTACGATGCGACCAAGTTTCCAAACAAATGGCGAAAGATGTGGGTAGACCAGCCAGCCCGCACCCTGATGGCCCATCTAGGCAAAGATAGTTACAGCCATATCCATTATGATAGCAACCAAGCCCGGACTATTTCGGTTCGCGAAGCTGCGAGACTTCAATCGTTTCCTGATGGCTTTTTATTCTCTGGCACGATGAATCCGGCTTTTCGCCAGATCGGCAATGCTGTGCCACCACTACTGGCCAAGGTGCTTGGGCGGGAGATTTTAAAGGCGCTTAAGAGCAAAGAGCGTGCGGAAAATGTGCGCCGGCGAGCTGGGACGTAAACATGGCTGATGTCCTAACCCCTGCGCAACGCCACCTAAATATGAGCCGCATCCGCGGTCAGGATACAAAACCTGAAAAGCTGCTCCGAAAAGGCCTCCATTCGCGAGGGTTACGCTATCGGCTCCATGTTCGAACGCTGCCAGGTCGCCCGGACTTGGTGTTTCCCCGGTTTCGGGCGGTGATCCAGGTGCACGGTTGTTTTTGGCATGGGCATCATTGCCCGATGTTCAAAATGCCCGCGACGCGCACAGAGTTCTGGATAAAAAAATTGAATGGAAATCGCGATCGAGATCAGAAGACGCTTCGTAGTTTGCGGCAGGATAATTGGCGCGTTTTAACGATATGGGAATGCAGCCTGCGCGGGCCAGCCCGCCGAACACCAGACGAGGTTGTTCGCTTCTGCCAGTCGTTTTTAAGCAGTCATCAAGTAGGTCAGGAAGTCTCTGGTCGTTGGGATGAGGTATATTCAATCGTGCGCGATAGAGCGGGTCGAATAGCTTTTGAAGAAAAGCGCTGACGATATCGCGTCATTAGTCTCGCGTCATTAGTCTCTTGGGTGGGGCGAATATTCGATGTGTATCGATTCGTGAAAACGAAGTTAGTACAGACATAGAGAGTGCTGGGTAGCTGGGTCATTCGAAAATCGCATTCTTGAGCGCTGTATTCGCGGCGTCACCTGAAGCACGAAACTCTCATTCTGTTCAATGCGGCTCATTTTTCATCCAAGCTCGTCCGTTCTCTTTCAATGACAGCAAGAACTTCGTTCCACTCTTCAGTTTCGAGGACAGTATCAATAGTTTCGAATTCGTTGTCCTGCCGCGTAACAATGAAGCGGGGGCCATCTTGAAATTCACGAAGCGACTTGTCGACAAAATCAATCCAGATGTGAAGGCCAAGGTCGTCGCTTGTGATACTTGGACACGCATTGTTGTGCCAAGAAGTGTCAACGAAATTGCCATGTGCAGGCATCGCGGGCATGTCGGTTACTGGATAATCGGGGAATTCGGTCTGGAAGGTTGTGGTCATTTCCTCTCCGTCACGGGGCAGGATCTCCATTACGAAATATAGAAGGAAGCGGAGAAGCATCAAATGAATTTCATTTCTGCTCCCCCGCAACTGCCCCACAGTCGTTTGTCGCTGTTTGGTGCACTCCCCCTCGGTGGTGCGGTGCAGTTCAAAATGCCCCGCAGCTCCCCCGACTTCCTTTAATCTTGGCAACGGTTTAATTATCCAAGGGATTTTTGCTAAGAGCGTGATCCTGCGCAGGTTGAGCTCTGGAGATTTGGGGCTCAGGGTAGGCGCCCGCCCACTCTTAGAAGCGATCAAAGCCTTCAGGCGGCGGCCTCTGACGGATAGCGGACGTTATCTCAGATCGCCAGCCACGTCCGCTTCCGAGCAGTTTCACGGGACGAGAAACGATGCGTCTTAAACGCGGGAGCCTAAGGCTTATCCTTTTCGGCACTCCTTCCCCGGTTGCCCGAGACACGAATTAGCCGGCGGGCCGGCGCTATTTGCTCGTCTTGCGTTGACGGTTGTCCTACTATCGGTATGAAATTGGCTAACATGGACATGCCGTGAAGAAGGGTCATTGCCGTGGTCACGAAACGGCGCGATTTGCCCGGCGGATTGCGACACCGGTGTAGCCATTGTGGCTTTGAAATCCGGCCGACTGCGAACTTTTGCGGCGGCTGTGGCCGATCCAGGGCCTTCGGGACCGCGACAGACCATAACGCCCTCACTTTTCTGCAATCGAAAGTGCCAGCCAAACTGGCCGAGCGGATTTTGCATTCCGGCGGGGCCATGTCCGGAGAACGCAAGCATGTCACAGTTTTGTTCGCCGACGTCCGTGGTTCGACGGCGCTGATCGACAGGCTCGATCCAGAAGAGGCGCTCGAAATCCTCGGACCAGTGCTCCAGGTGCTGATGGATGCGATTCATCAGCACGATGGATTTGTGAACCAAGCCCGTGGGGATGGTGTCATGGCGCTTTTCGGAGCACCCATCGCAACGGAAGACCATGCCGTGCAGGCTTGTCGCGCGGCGATGGCCATGCAGGCCGGCATTGAAGAGCTGAATCGCAAAAGGATCAGCAATATCTCCCTGCGTATCGGAATTAACTCGGGTCACGTCGTCATTCACTCGATCGGCAGCAACCTGACGATGAATTACGATGCGGTCGGAAAAACCGTGCATTTGGCGGCCCGGATGGAAGAGCTCGCGGCGCCGAACGGGATCATGCTAACCGCAGCAACTCAAAACCTGGCCAAGGGCTTCATTGTCGTTGAGCCACGAGGCACGGTCATGTTGAAGGGCGTGGCGGAGCCGGTCGAGGCGTTCGAATTGGTTGGGATGCGTTCGACCACTCGCTGGCAGGTGCGTTCTTCGCAAGGTCTCAACGCGCTTGTGGGCCGGGAGGCAGAGCTCGACACGCTGAGGGCGCTGCTGCGAAGAGCCACGAGCGGCAACGGACAGGCCCTGAATGTCATTGGCGCTGCCGGGTTAGGAAAATCGCGACTGATTCATGACTTCGTCAGCGAGCTTCCTAGCGGGTGGCTGGTGCTGGAAGCCGCGTGCGTTCCTCAGCATACCCAGTCCAGCTATTATCCGATCAGCGATCTGATCCGTCACATGTTTGGCATAGACGTCGATGACTCGCCCGACACCGTCGCAAGGCGGTTAAAAGAGCAGACCGTTTCGTTGGAGCCCACTCTGTCCAGGTACCTTCCCGCAATTTCTTCGGTGCTGGACATCAGTGTCGAAGACCAGGAGTGGAAGAACTTCGAGCCGACGGAAAAGCGTCGGGAAATCGTCGAAGCAATTACGGCTCTGGTCCTATTTCAGGAGCGGCGCACACCCCTGCTGATCATAGTCGAGGACGTCCATTGGATTGATAGCGAAACGAGAATCATTCTTCACAATGTCCTGAGTCTGTTGCGTGGCGTGCGAATTTTCCTCGTGGTGACGCAACGCCCGGAAGGCGATTTGGCTGACCCGGGTCTTCTTCGCCTGGAAGTGTCGGCGCTTGCAGAAGTTGCTGCACAAGAGATGCTCGATAGCCTTATTGGTCGTGATGTCACCCTACAGTCCGTAAGAAACCGCATTGTCGCCAAAGCGCAGGGAAATCCGCTATTTCTGGAAGAGTTGGTTCAGTCTCTCGCAGAAACAGGAAGCTTCGAGGGAGAAGCAGGGGCCTATCGCCTCAGTAAACCCGCCGAGCGTATCGAAATCCCGCAAACCATCCATACAGTTCTGGCCGCCCGAATCGACCGATTGGATGGGGTGCCGAAGACCCTGCTGCAGACGTCTGCCGTGATCGGAGCGGACGTTTCGATCACGCTGCTCTCCGGAATGCTCGAGGTGCCGGCAGGCAAGATATATGGAGACCTCAAGGAGCTTGAGAAGGCGGACTTCCTTCGTAGGGTGAAGCGCGTCGGATCGGAATACTCCTTCAAGCATGAGTTGATCCGCGAAGTTGCCTATGGAACGATGCTGTTGGGGACGCGCCGCTCGCTACATGCCAAGGCGGTCGCATTAATCGAATCCCGCTTTGGCGATCGGCTCGACGAGCACATCGACCGGCTGGCCGATCATGCATTCATGGCGGGACTTTGGGAAAAGGCCGTGCCGTATCAGCTCCGTAGCTGTCGACGTGCTGTGAGGCGCGGCGCCAACCAGGACGCGATCGGGATTTATCATCGGGGGCTGGAGACCTTGTCGCACTGGCCGCCTTCGGCCGCGAAAATCAGGGCCGAAATCGATTTCCGCCTGATCGTTGTCATTGCCTTGGAGCCGCTCGGCAAGCATCGCCTGATTGCCGATGTGCTGCGTGAGGCTCGGGAGCTGGACGACCCCTCAAATGATCCGATACGCAATGCCGCCGTCAATTGTCAGCTCTCGGTTGCCCTTTGGCGCATTGGAGAGCACGAAGGTGCAATGGAAGCGGCTAAAGCTGCGAACGGCATCGCGCAGCAGATCGCTGACCCGGCTCTTACGTTTGCATCGTTGCACAATATGGGGATGGTGCTCCACGAAACCGGAACCTACAAAGATTCGATCGAAATACACGAACAGTGTTTCGCGTTCGAAAGTCCGGAGCTTGATGCGAAGCGCGCTGGTTGGGCCGCCTATCCAAGCGTCGTGCTTCGTACCTTCTTGGCTGATTCCCTGATCGAAATCGGAGAACTGGAACGAGCCGAAAACTTGGCCAATGATGCCATAACAAGAGCCGAGGATCATTTCTACTCGCGCGCAAATATATCGCATGTCCTTGCCCGGCTCAGGATTGCGCAGGGACGACATGTGGAAGCGTTGTCGATCCTGCGGGAGTGCTGGCAAACCTGCCTCGATCGCGGCATCGTGCAGATGTACCCGATACTCGCCGCACGGATGGGAGAGGCCTATCTTGCGTTGGGCGATGTCAAGGCCGCTGCCGAGATTCTTTCTAAGCCGGAGCGACTGGACATGCCGCTCGGCGAAAACGCTTTTGGCTGGGGTTGGCTTTTCGTCGCGCAGGGGCAGGCTTTCCTAGCGGCGGGCGATCACGCGCAGGCACGTACTTCAGGGCAGCGAGCCCTGGCGCTCGCGATTGAACGTGGCGAGCCGCCCCAACGGGCCTATGCGCTGAAATTGTTGGGCGATGTGTCGTTGGCAAGGGGTGACCGGTCCGAAGCCCAATCCTACCTTGAGCGCGCTCTCGAGCTCGCAACAAAGTGTGACATGCGGCCGTTGATGGACCAATGTCGTCCCGCCCTCGAGTCCGCTCGCACGTCGCGCGCGATGTGAATCAAACGCGACATTGCTTGAGGTCATGCGGGGGCGGCGATATCGCGCAGCGCACGAAGTCCCGGAAGAAAGAAATAGGCTCCGCCCCGGACCGTGACGAACGGCTTTGCACGGTCGACGCGAAGGTTGGCCGGCCGGCTCTGGATCGTGATTCCTTCTCCATCAGGGAAATGACTGATTGGATCCGTTCCAGTGTAGAGACCGTTGAAATGAGGGTTGTTAATCCATGAGTGCTGGATCATTTCGAATTGCCCTGCGATATCGGCGTTCAGGGCAATGAACAACATTCCTCTCTCGGCTTTGTCACCATGGCCATTTGCACCATTCGGCTCCCATCGTTCGCCATATGGCCGGCCGCGCCTGATGATGCGATGCATCTTTGAAAGATGCATCGCTGTTTCCGGATCGGGTCCGAGAGAGTCACGCGGATTTGCCCGCCGGATGTGTGCTCCGATCGGGCACCTCAAGCCGGAGCGGTCCTCGTAGTAGTAGAGAAAATTGTTCTTCGCATCTTCCTCGCTTCCATTGGGCTTCTCGGCGACAAGCGGTTCGCCGTCCTTCCCCCGGCCGAGCAGGCGTGCGGCAACCCAGTCGTCGGTCTCGCCGATTTTTCTGGCTACGTCGGAAACAAAGGTGTTAAAGGCCGGGACATTCTGTTCGAGCTGGCGAAAAACAAGGTAGGTGCCGTTCCGCCTGATATCCCGATCATGCCCGTTGGTCACGCGCGCTTTGCGCTCGTTCTCGTAACCGAGCAGGAACTCGCCCGCCTTTACCTCGGCGTTCGGCTTGATCTCGGATTTCCTATTCTTGGGATTTGCGCCTTTGCTTTTTTTCGGGCGGCCCTCGATCTTCGGCTGAGAAAACCCGTCCTCAAAGCCGAAGTGCTCCCTCTCTTTGGGGAAGAGTTGACCCATTAGTACGATTGGTTCGCCGTCGACAATGTCGGCCATTGCCGTCATTTCAGCCTGGATCAGCTGATTGATTCCCGTCTCCTCTGCGAACAGCATAAGGAGGCCATCGATTTCGCGGGATTTCTCATTCCAGCCGCCCCAATGCCAGTACTCTGGTGAGCTGTCTTCGAGGTCGCCAAGTACATTCGTCCGGCGAGGTATCGGCGCCCCCAAGGGTCGCACAGGGGCCATTCCTTCGAGGAATTCGAACGAGAAGGAGCTAAGCGTGGATTGGTCGACCCCGAAATGCCGCAGGCCAGAGGCCGTCAGCGCCAGATTTCTGGCGGGTTGCGTTTTGCTGCTGGGTCCGGGCTGGACTGGCGTCAGCCGCGTCGTGAGGTCGGAAAGCCACTCTCTCTTGCGCGCGAGATCACCGGATTGGAAACGCAACAACAGATAGGCCGAACGCTTTAGTTCTCCGTACCCACTGAGGACGATACCTTGTACATCCTCCCATTCTACCCTGTCTATCTTGCCCATGATGGTCCCCACTCAAAGGTTTTGAACGATGGCGTCGACCGCGCTTGGGGCGGGTCGCTTGGACAGGGATTGTCGAATAGCCGTGCTCGTATTGATGTTCACCACGCTCAGCGTGTGATAGGCGCTGTACCACATGATCGTCTCGATCTGGCTCTCCCGCACGTAAGCTTTGAACGGCTGCTCAGCCTGAGCCCCTATCCAGAAATAGAACCGCGTTTCGGGGAAGCTGCAGCGCGCGCCTGCTTGACCTTCGACGTAGGTGTTGGTCCAAATGGCGTTCAGCCCCTTGACCGCGGCCATGTCGATGAATTCGTTCAAATAGCTGTTCCAGGCGCCTCCATAATTGTCGAGAAACAGCAGCCGTCGACCACTATCAATGAGAATCCAGCGGGCCGAGAGGATAGTCGGGATATCGCCAAGCGTGCCAACATTGAACCAGAAGCGGGACAGGAGATTGATGAGAAACAGCGTGCCGCGCAACGCAATACCATGGACAAAGCCTGACTTGACGAGCGTCAGGCTTGCAAGGTGGTTCTGGAAACGGTTGTTGCCGCCTTCTTCCCGCGCGTATTTTTTCGCATTATCGGCGGATCTCGCTACGAGCGCTACGGGATCCTCAAATTGCCGCTTGTCTATCACTTCGCGGCCGTGCGCGACGAATAGGAGCAAGACGCCAAGCGCGTACAAGACAAAGACGCCGATGAATGCGTAGGCGGCGATCAACAGTCCTTGGTAGATCAGCCCGTTGGTAGTCTCTTTGGTCATGATCGGCGACAGATACCGGCTGACGATGAGGGCTCCGCAGGCGAGGACGAGCACCATCATAAACCGGACCAGGTCGAGCCGCAGGCGTCGCCAGTTTTCCCGCGGGCCTTTGAGTTTATTCACTTCGACCGATATGTTCAGAGATGTTGCGAGGTATTGCAGGCCGGCCAGCGCGACGAACAGCAGGAAGAGGACGAAGAGAAGGATCGGATGCACCAGCCAAGTGGAGAGCTGGGTCGCAACAAGCAACGTTCCCATGTTGGGAATAAGCGCCTGCAAAACCGCGCCAATGAAAAGGACGAGCACACCATACCGCAATATCACCAGGACGTGCAGCGGAACGCGGCTGGTGAAGAATTGATCGCGCGGATGTTTGCTCCAGCTGATGAAAACGAGTTCGAGTCCACGGAGCAGCAGCCAGCTCACGGCCAGTCCGATGGGGAGAAACACCTCCGGCGGCAATCTTACCGGGAAGTTCGGGAAGAGCTGCATGAGAATGCGTTTGCTGTTGCGATCCACAACTGCAAAGGCTGCCTTGATCGACTCCAATAACGGCGGCCAGCCGTAGGCCACCGCCAGCCAGTCGCAGGCAGCGCCGATCAGGCAAGCCAGAGCAAGAGCCGCAAGAACTATCGCCACGGCGGTCAGGTTCCGGTACTGCACTTCCCATGGCACGGGTGCCGGTCGGTCGGCCCAGCGACTGTCTGCATTCCCGGTGACGAAGCCGCGCAGCTGCGCAAAGAGTCCGTCCAGACGCGTCGCAAAGGCCGCACGACGTTGCTGCCCGGTGAAATAGTCGACGATTTCGGACTGCAGCCCGTTTTCACTCTTGATTTCCGCGACGGTCCGGCCGGGGTTGCCGGAGAAGTAAATGTGAGCTCCCACATCGTGATCTACCAAATACCCTTTTGCGAGCTCGGGAGATATTAGACCGGAAGCCGGGTAGCCCACGCAGTGCTGGTAAAGCCCGTGGATGCCTTCGCCTGCTGCGCGCAGCAGGTCTGAAATAAAATCCCCCTTCGACCCATCAAACGTAGCTTCGAGTACAAGGCTTGGCTCGAAATCGTGCGTCCCCTCCAATATGATGCAGCTGGCGAAATGGAGACTTGGAATACGGTCAAACCGGAAGTCCGGTCTGCATCGCATGTCGGGTTCCGGCTCGGCGTTGTCGCGGAGATATTGACGACATTGCTCTGTCTGAGAGGCCTTTATCGGTGTGATAATCGTGACGTAATTCGTCATGGGATCTATCCGCGCGATGCTTTCGCCTTGCTGATCATTGGAACGTGACAAACAGGCCGACAGCCACCGGTCCATCAAACTGCAGCTGACCCTTCGCGCCCTTTGTTCGTGAGAGCCCTTTCAGCAGCAGAAGCGATCTGAAAACCTCCAGCAGGGCTATTTCGGCTATGTATCGTCCGAAACACTCCCGCGCCCCAAAGCCAAAATGCAGATATTGGTCAAACGGTCGCTTGGCCTGGAAGCTCGACGGGTCGGGCACCGCTTCCCGGTCGAACATGGCCGACAGCGGGGGAGCAAGAACCCTCGTTCCGGCGCGCACGAGACGTGCATTTTTCGTACCGTACGCAATCACTGTATCGCGCGGTGTATCGCGGACCAGGAGTGGCAACATTGGCCGAAAGCGCAGTGCCTCATAGACGAAGTGCCGAAGAGTGGTACGAAGTGCGTCCACGCGTTCGTCGTCACCGCACTTCATGGCCTGATCGAGCGCAATTGCTACTTTCTGCGCCTCCTGCAAGGCGTCGGGATGGGCGAGGATCTGATCGATAGCCCCAGCAGCCGCTCGAACGATTGTCGCTCCGCCCGTAGCGAGCAGACCGGTCAGATAGCGCCGTATCCAGTCTTCATCGAACCAAACCGGTGCGCCGGAAGTGCCTAGCCGTTGAACGAAGCGGGTGAGAAGAGTGTCGCTGGGCGCAGTCGGATGCGATCCCGCCGTGGGTGAGGCGGCGCTGGAAATCTCGTTCAGCACGAGATCAGTGATTTTCGCGATGTGGGAGTGCGAGCGGGACCAGGGCTTCGAGCCGATCGGTGGCTTGACCATGATGATGCCGGCGAGATCACGCATCGCATGAGCCATGTCTCGCGTGCTCCCCGCCAAGGGAGGAACACCAAAGTACTTGTCTGCGATATCGACAACGACCGGTTCAAGCAATTCGGAGACAACGTCGATATGACCCTTCGCTGCTACAATCTGCTGGCGGCATCGCTGGTCAACGATCGCCCTGAGCCTTGCGGGGTCGGCGGTCAGGTCAACAGCGCTCTGAAGCCACTGGCGCTCTTGCGCATGTCGCTGGCGCCAGTCCACCGTCATGAGAAAATTACCCCACGGCATTCCCGGCTCGATGGACTCGCCTAGCGTGAAGTCGTCGAAGCGCTCGAGCACCGCGCGCACCTCGCGGGCCTGCGTGACGACGAGCAGTTTGCTGAAGATAAATATCGGTCGAAAGCGTCGCAGGACGCTGAAAAGAAACTTGAAGAGACCAAGTTGACAGAGGAAATGGCACTGCACGCGGTAAAGCTGCATGCGCAACGTAAGGCGTCGCGCTTCGATGAAGCGTTCCAGCCGAGAGACGAATTGGAAATAGCGATCCGGCGACTCACGTCGCATGGTCGATTTGAAAATGTTTGTGTCCATCGACAGCCCCCGAAGCCTTGCTGCACAATTCCGCCGGGGCACCAAGGCCGTCAATTTACTGTGGCTGCAACCGTTACCTCAGGTCGCGCAATGCTAATGTGAACTGCTTCACAGTTGCAGGGAGCGAACGTGCGAAAGGTGGTTGGGTGTCTTAAGTACCACAATCTTAGATAAGCTTGATAAACAGCAACTGGCGGCCCTTGTCGGCTCCCGGCCGCCTCGCTTTCGTATCGTGGCAAGCGAGCTTCCTAATACGTGCGCCTCCGCTGCATAATCCGCGCTTCGAGAGCTAACCTTAATCGACGAGGGCTGTCACGCCGTTTACGGCTTTGGTCTTTGGATGCGCAAAGCAGACGAAGTCGCAGCTGGCTGTAATGTCCGTTGTTAGAGCCGAATAGGCGGCATGCTGACTTTTCGGAGAGGAGTTGCGATTGTCCGCGGCGCTCCGCCTTGCCGCTCCCCTGTGGCTCCCCGTCCGGTGCATGATCAACTCCATATTAGCTGCCTGAAGGCGCTTGTCGCCTCGACCCCAACCTTCACAGGGTTGAGGTCCGGCAATCGCAACGAGGCAGGATATCTTGAGCTTGGCTTAAAAGATACCTCTCACGATTGGAAGAAGGATTGCGGCAAGCCGGGCTGCCGGAATGACCATGGCAGCTTAGGTGCTCGCCCATGACGACGAAGTGATCGAATGAGTGCGACTTCCGCTAATGGCAGATTGTGTTGAAAAAGTCCTCTTTCGCTGATGACTGAAAATTCTCAGGACCGCTGGTGCGTCTCTCTCGCGGCGAGGTGAAGGACCACATGAATTCCCTAGGCCTCGGATCCGATCAAAAACAATCTACGGCGGACTTTGATTTTTCGACCAGTGTCGACCCACAGCGGCTAAACATATCAGAAGGGCTGACCTTTCCGCCTTTGCGAAGTTACGCGGTGTGTGTGATCCATTTCACTTGACTGCAACCTTTAGTCGCTTGCAGATTGGTTACTTTGAAAATTGGCGTTGGCGTAGCGTTTGGAGTTTCGGAGGGAAACATGGTTAGCCATGTCCTTGCATCAGCTGCGGAGCCGAATTCGACAGTCGCGCCTGTGGCGCCAGAGAACGAAGATGCTCAAATTCGCCGCTTGGTCGGACTATTACGGGAGCGCGGCCCTAACGGCCTGTCTCAGGTATTCGCACCACTTTTAGAAAAGCGCGACAAAGCTCTGGCAGAAGAGCTTTCGGCTGAAGGCGCCAAAATTCTTCGAAAGTACGACAATCTCTTCGCTAGCGCCCTATCTATGCGCTACGACACGCTTGATGCTGCGCTGGTCCGTACGGGGTTTGCCGTCGCCGAGATCGATGGACTAGGTGTTATTTCCTATGCGAACGACGCTCTTCGGAGACTTCTGCCTGACGCCGTTGGACGCGATTTCGCCTCCCTCTTCGGACCACGTTACAACGATGTACGCGCCGCACTATCGGCACAAGAACGACAAAGCCTTCGGCTGGATCTGCATCGCGGCAATCTGCCGTCTATTCACCTGCGGGGCGAATTTGGCCCGCTGACTGACGAGCTCGGACGGGCCGGAGCGTATGCACTTCTCCTCGATGTAGAAGCAGAGGATGCACGGTTCGATACATTACCGGACGGGATCCTGAGGCTTGATCCAAACGGTAGTATCGTTTTTGCGAATTTGCGCGCCGAGCAGCTCATCGGAGCCAGTAGAACCGAATTGCAAGGCCGGGACGCAGCCTTGTTCTTTGCAATCTGCGATCTCGGGGACAGCTCAATTGACGTCGCCAATTGGCTGAGGTCGCCCGACGGTCGCAAGAGGAAAGCAGAACTTATCTCCGTGAAAGGAGTAACTACGCCGATCCGGCTCACGGTCGCCCCGTCTTTCGATACAGCCGAAAGCCGCGCTGGTGCAATTCTCACTATTGTCCCAATGGCAGAGGAGCTCGTACGTGCGGAGCTTCAGCAATTACTAAGTACGCCAGAGTACAAGCCGGAAGAGCTTGTCCTCGGTGTAATGGAGGCAGTTCGCAAAATAGTTCCTTACGATCTTGCTACCTTCGGTGTGTACACCGAGGACATGAGGTACCACAAAACTCTCGTGGTACATCCCCAACCCGAGTGGATTTGGACTACAGCTTGGTTCCCACTTGGGGACGAAGTTCGCGCCTTCTTATTAGGCGAGCGAACCTGGGGCAATGATTTGCGCTCCACCGCAATCGAGCTGACGCCAGGGATTGAGGACGACCTCGTCCTACAGAACATCGTCAAAAGCGGAATGGAAGGATTCGTAACGCTTCCGATTTCCGGTGGTGGGCAAAGTGTCCGCGCCTCGCTGACCTTGCTTTCGAAGAAGGCTGCTTGCTACGACGGCTCAGAACTCCCACGCATGCGCGACTTAGGCGTCGAAAAAGCACTTCTGGTCGCCGAAGCAAATATAGTGCGACGTCGCGAAGAACGCGTTCGCGCGCTCCAGAAGCAACTTAGCAATGCGCATAGACACGAAGAATTGGCTAGTCACCTCGCCGAAGGCATTGCCGAATGTTTTGGGTGGGATTATGTCGCGATCTTCTCAGTCGACCGAAGGGATAACCTCTTCCGCATTATATACCAATGTAACTACACCGCGAGTCCGGACGTTGACCACAGTTATACTCAACCTCTGAACGAAGGTCTCCTAGGCGCGGCGCTAAGGGACAACGCACCACTAGCAGAGCAAGACATTCAGTCCGGATCCCAATTTGGCTATAAGCCCGTTGTCCCGGACCGTCGTTCTGCCTTGGCATTCCCTATACGCGTGGTTCGACAGTCATTGAAACCAAGTCGCGACGAGATTGAATGGATCCTTTCTATTGAGTCGGGTTTGAAAAACGCATTCCAAGGGCCCGATATGGTCGCTATTAATGACCTGTTAGCGCAATGCGAGGAGGTCTTGCGCCTGCGGTGGTTGAGGGCCGTTCAATTGTCCCTCCTTGATGCTGTAGAGCAAGCGGTCATTGTCGTTGGCCGTGCAGGCCATGTGCGCCTCACAAATAGATGGGCCGACGCGCTGTTCGGTCGACCCGGCGGCGCACTTCTTGGCGAGAGACTTGCTCGTTTTGGGGCCGATGATGCTAGCCGCCGATTGCTGAGCTCGACAGCTCCGGTTGCACAGGCACATCTGACCTTGTCTATCGACACAGCCGTCTACGTCCCTGCCTTGGCAAGCCAGCGCATTCTGAACGATGACTTCGGCCACTGTCTTTGGCTGTTTACTGACCTTCGTGAACAAGCCCAGCACAGCAATTTGATCTATCTGGAGGAAACGGTGAACGAGGTAGCTCAAAACGTTCGCTTGCCTCTTATGCTGGCCCAAAGCTTACTCAAGAAGGCAGTCTCAACCGCCAAAGACACCGCCATCATTGATCTTGTCGGCAACGCTTGTCGTCAACTTGACAAGGCTGACATTACATACGAGCGGCTTGCAAGCACATTAGCCATCAGGCAAGACCCCGATCGACCTAGACAAATCTTCGATGCAGTGGACACACTACGGGAAGCGGTGTTTGACCTTCCTCAACAGGATTTTGACCTGTGCGAGCTTTCCGGCTTTCCGTCGGACAATGAATTTGAGCCTTGCTACGTCTTGGGGTGGCCCGAGCAGTTGAGGTTCGCCTTTAGATCTCTATTGGGTTATGCGCTATTTCGACGGCCGAACACGTCCAAAGTAAAGGTGCACCTTCAGCATTTAGAAGGTCGCAAGCTTCGCATCCAGCTGTCAATACCTAATGTCGACGATCTAGAGCTAGTGGCTTTTCCAACCAGACGCGGACAGATGGATGCGGCGGCCCAGCATGCGCGCGAAATCGCATCCCTATCATTTGAAACAGTTGAACTCGCAATCAATCGTAATAAGGGCAAACTCGCCAAATTAATTGAGAATTCGACACTGACATTTGCGATCGAACTCCAAGCGATGGAGCCGGTGCATTAAGAGCAGGAGCTTACATCATGCCTAAGTTTCTTCTCATCTCCTCGGATTCTTCTTTGCAGTATGAACTCAGAGAAGCGCTTGGGCCAACAGCACGTGTTGATCTTGTCGCGATCGACGCTGAATCGGCCTATAAAAGTCAGCTCATAAGGGACCCGCTTGATACGGTGTTGCTGTTAGACGCACAGATACCGCGACGTGCGAATTCGCCACCTGACAGACAGGAACTAGCGGCGCTCTGGCTGTTACAGGAGCTAAGAAAGTCTGGAATTCAGACGCCCGCTTTAGTCATCACGTCGCGTCCACTGGGCGTAACCGAACTCGACGAGTACTGCACTCCTGAGAATCATGCAATTGCATTGCCTCAGCGCCGACTTCAGCCTGCGGTGCTCCACTCGTTTGTCGACATGCTCCTTTGCCGACCCGGCGATCCGAGAGCGGCATGGAATGTTATCGAACTTGATGTTAAGCGCACCTCTGTCAAATGTTTTGTTGGCAATCGCTACGGTGGCATGATCGAGTGGGCGGAGGCATCCACCCGATCGTATTCGGCCGCCCATACGCTCGCCTTAGCTTACGCCCAGCCACCATTTAGACCGGGCTGGGTTCGCGAATTTCATCGTGATGGTGCGCTGTTGTTCCGCGAGCTTATCATCGCGACACTTGGTCCCGGACTATTTTCTCACCTAGAACTTTCAGCCGGCGGTTTATACAATCTGGCATTTCGCTTTCGCGTCGAAGAGGCCTCTCTATACTGCGCGCCTTTCGAAGCCACGGTCCGTTTGTCTGGATTGCCGTGGGGTAGTACAGAAGACGATTTCACCCAGAATCCCTTCGTGCTGGTGAACGCTCCAATCGCCCGACGAATGAAGGTCGCGAACATTCGCGCGGCGACGAGAGAGACGCAACAATTGCGTGCCGCCAGGGTTTTGTTTGTTCGTTCTCAGGTCGGTGAAAATCCAGCTGGTACGACAAGCGGCGATATAGTTGGCGTGCCGGTGCGCGATCCGGATACTGGTAGGTTCCGGCTCAGTCATCTCAAGTTTCGTCGGCTTGAAAACATAGATCAAGAACTGAATGACCTCAGGGCCTTGAACGCCAAGGACTGTACGATCTTTACATTGGATGAGTTGGACTTGTCGGCCTCTCGGGACCCCAGAGGAGCAGAGGCGGTGCTGATGGAGAAGCTTAAGCTGAACCACTACGATGTAGTGCATTTTGCGGGGCATTCGCTAACGACGAGTGATGGACTAACGCAACTAGTGCTGCCGGGTGAAATACCGGGGAAAGCCGAGGGAATGTCGGTTCACACCTTTGCCGATGGTGCGGCGGCGGCCGGTGCCCGGCTGGTTTATCTGTCCTCTTGCCAGGGGAGCTCCGCCAACGCGGTTGCCAACCTCGGTCAGCGAAGCATCCCACATGTAATAGGGTTTCGATGGGACGTAGACGATAGACGAGCCGCTGACTTCGCGAAGTATTTCTACACCGACTTGTTTAGCAGAGATTCGAGTAGCATCTGCGGTGCGTTTAGAACGGCTTGCCGAGGCGTATATGAACCTATGCACATAGAGTCGTCCCCTATTTGGGCGTCTCCAATTCTTGCTTCCTATTCTGATAATTGGGCAGCCCAATTTATTCTCGAACAGATCGAAAGTGAGCATCGCGTCTGAAAAGAAGCGCTCGGAGACATCTGCGCAGCGCGAAGCACCTCGACACCTTCGAAGCGGCAGCGAGGTGTGGGGGACGGGCTAGCCAGCGTGCGAGCAGAAGCACAAATCCGGATGCGAGAATTAAGCCAAATTGCGTAACGAAGCGGCGCACTGTCCAGTAGGAAGCCTCTCTACACTGGGTGCAAACAAACGACTAGGCATCCTGGTACATCCTGGTCGAGGTTTCACTCCAACACTGCGTTCGACACACTAGCTTGTATTTCCCTCCTTGGTAATGCGCGGTGCGCATGTGGCGGGAAAGTTGGTCCGGAGCCTTTCCTAGTATCACTGGAAGCTTAGTAGGAGACGAGAGGAGGACGAGATGCTTCTCGAGACCATAGTATTTGACGCCGCGATGTCGGTATCGGCAACCCGCGCACGCCTCGCGCGATACGGGCTTTGGTCGGATCCGAAACAGCCAGAAGCGCGTGCATGGATCGAACAGACAGCAAGCCGACTCCTATTGTCGTTCGACGAGACTGCCAAGCGCTTAGCGGTCGACCCCAAGATATATGGGGCCGCTATCCGGCGCCAATGGTTTGCAAGCATATTGTGGTATTCACGCCCGACAGCAGGTGTGCTCGAAGCTTGCGCAAACGCCAATTCAAACGAGACCCTGCTGAATGCCCTGAATCTGCAAGAATCTGACAGCAATGAACCCGTTCCTCTGCCGCCTCCAGGGCCGATTCCTGCGGATGGTGTGGTGCTCGACGGCAGCACACCCGTTGCAGTTAGTGTGCCGGGCCTTCAAGAGCCTCCGCCTGCATCCGAATTCGATACGGGCGGGGGCCGCACCACAACGCGCGGTCCGACCACTGTTGAGGCTCGGTCGACTCGTACGGAGATCCTTGCATGGCCGCGACTCGACGCACCGGCTTATGCGCCCGCCCACGTCCGGTTCGACGTGGTTGTCGGGTTGTCAGCCGAAAGGCAGGCGGTCGTATTGGGAGAGATTCTCAAAATACCGGTGCCACCAGGCGCGACGTCAATCGATGTCATCGTCGAGCTAGTTGCGGACGGCATTGATGCACCCGACGGTTGGATGCGTACCTTACAGATTGACGTGTTAAACCCGACTGCAGCACAAGCAAAGTTTGTTCTCGTCGGTCGTGATCCGATTGGACCGGAACCTGTACACCTCACAATGCTGGAAGTGCGCTACCTGCGCGAGGGTATGATTTGCGGTGCCGCGGCACGTCCGCTCGTCATTGGACGTTCCACAGACGCCGCGCCTCCGACGCCGACTGGCTTCGGAACCCTATGGCTCGATCAACCGGCTGTCCATGCGCCAATGACTTTTTCCAAAGAGGTACTAGCAGCCGATTTGATTATCGAAATTGCAAAACCTGACCGCAACGAAGGTAATGGGCGCTACGTTTGCCGGCTCTCTTCGCCTCACAGGATATCAATCGATCCTGGTCCCCATTTCATCGATCTTGGCGATGATGCCAAGACCTTCGCGAGATCGAGCGTGGTCGATCAAGTGCGCCAGCATACCGGCGGCGCGCTCATCGAGAACGTGTTGGAGGCCGTCGGCAGCCTCGTCGCGGAGAAGCTGCCAGCTGCAGTATTCGATGCACTGCGGGAACTAGCGAAGCGCTTCAGTCTAGATCCTCCCTCCGTTCTCATCTCCAGCGCCGAGCCATTTGTTCCCTGGGAGCTTGCGTTGATGGACCCACCGCTCGACGCAAGTCGGCCATCATACCTCGGCGCGCAAACTGTCCTTGGTCGCTGGCTTCGCGATCATGCCGGCTCAACCCCCCCGACCATCATTGACGGATCCGCAATCATTCGCATCGAAAAGCCGCCCGCGCAACCACCCGGGTCAATCGATGTGCGCGATATGGCTGTGATGGCTGGCTTTTACAAAGCCGAATCCGGCTTAAAGCGGCTACCTGCAGCCGAAGATGAGGCTGCTAAGCTCGTTGCGAACTACGATGCCATACCATTGGCCGCATCGGCACAGGCATTGAGCCAGCTGCTTGGGAAGAAGCTCGAGCACAGTTTCAGGCAGATTGGTGGAGTTGGCGCGGTGCACTTCGCCGGCCATGGTGAATTCAATCCGACTCTTCCCGATTCATCTGTGCTTTTCCTTAGCGATGGACATCCGCTGTCTTCCTTGGTTTTCCGAAGCGCAAAGTATGGCGGTGCGGAGCAGCCGCTGTTGTTTCTGAATGCTTGCATGATTGGCATCGGCGGAACACTACTCGGTGACATGGGCGGCTTTCCGGGAAACTGCTTGCGAGGAGGCTTTGGCGGCATATTGGGCGCGCTATGGGAGGTAGATGACGTCGTCGCCGCTAAAGTAGCGCTCGAATTTTGGCGGCGTGCGTTACCCTTGGACGGTACCGACGGGGAGCCGGTGGGACGTATTTTGCGTGACTTGCGCGCAAACTTCTCCGGCAATGGCACTACTGGTCCGATTCCGACCTGTTTGTCCTATGTCTATTATGGTCATCCCCTTTTAAGGCTTCGTCGTCAAATAGCCTGAGGATCATGCAAATATGTCTCAACTCACAGGCTCATCACAGGCGATCTCGCTTGGCCAAGGCTACGCTATTCGAAGCCCCGGTATTCGCGGCACGGCCGACCTTGTCATTCCGCGCAGTGCTGCTGACCGCAGCCGCAGCCGCCTTCCAGAGGATGGCACACAAGCACTCGATACAGCCCTGGCGGCGACAAACGTCACAGAGGTACGGACTGTCGAATTACGCCTGGTGTCAACGTCCCCGCTCGACGCCGCGCGTGCCCTACGCGGGATGGATGGCGAGGAAACAGTCGAACTTGAGGTGCCAGACTTGGGCCCAGAAGCAGGACAAGTTGTCCTGTCTTGTGATGAAACAGGGGTGCTCAGATGGCACCTTCCGGTGGATGAGCGACTGCGACTGCAAAGCGCCGTAACGCGCGGTGCCGGGGGGGTCAAACGGTTTCGCATTCCCGCCAGCCAACCGCGACCGGCTTCTGCCACCGACCCAGCCAAGCGTAGTCTGCTCGGAGTTATTGGGAGAAAGCTGCTGAAAATTCTCGTCTACCCAATAACCGATCCAGTGATCGGAGCGATCAGCGAGTCTTTCGCAGAGCGATGGGAAGATAAGTACAGGCCCTACGGTTTACGCAGTTTCGCACCCGAGGGAAGAAGAACAGCGAATGTCGGCGCGCTCATTCCCGCTGACTGGGATCGATTACGCGACGGACGCGCGCTCCTTTTTATTCACGGCACGTTTAGCACGTCCCATGCCGCCTTTGCGCAGATCCCAGATGCAACATTCGCCACACTCTATGAGCGATATCATGGCCGCGTATTCGCCTTCGATCACTTTACGATGTCTCACGATCCAAAGCGCAACGCCGAGTGGCTGCTTAGTCATCTTCCGCAGGGGCGCTCGCTAGAGATCGACATCGTTTGTCACAGCCGCGGGGGGCTCGTTGCCCGCACTCTCGCTGAGAGTCCGTCAGCGTTCGGGCTAGACTGCAAGAATATCTCGGTACGTCGCGTTGTCTTCGTCGCCGCACCGAACCACGGCACCGCTCTCGCTAACGCGGACCACATGGTGAGAATGGTCGATCGCCTTACGACGTCCCTCAACCTTTTTTCGAGCGGCCCAGTAAGCGAAACGCTTGAGGCGTTGATCACGGTCGTCAAGGTTATCGGTCATGGCGCATTAAAGGGCTTGGATGGCCTAGCCGCAATGCGGCCGAACGGCGAATTCTTACAAGCCCTTAATCAAGGCGGCCAAGCTTGCGATAGTTACCACGCTGTCGCTTGCGATTACCAGCCGACGAACGAAGGCCTTCGAGCCCTACTTACTGGCGCGGCCAATGCTGTCGTGGACCGCGTATTCGAGAAGGTTCCGAATGACCTGGTCGTGCCCGAAGCAGGCGTTTACGAGGAGAATGGCTGCATGACATTCCCAATACCCGAAATGCGCCTTCTGAAAGTCCCGAGCAGCGCCGGGGTTATCCACACAACCGTGTTTGGCTATCCTCCACTAAGTGGAAAAATCACCGAGTGGCTCACCTGAATAACTGGATACGCAACGCCAACGACCGACCGAGCCGTCGGCGATCAGGGCTGTTGATCGACATCCGATCGAGAGCGTGCGCGACCCAAGAAGGTCCGCTGTTAGGCGGATGGTGTTGCAAAAGTCTTTTGCGGCATGCGACTCAAATTCCTTAGAGCCATAGGCGCGACGATCGAATAATAACGTGGGGGGCCATCGCTCAAGACAACGGGCCTGAGGCTGCATTGACCGGCGATTGTCGCTTATTTCGTTCTTTCGCGAAAAATTAGCCGCGTGTCCTTTTGGGTCTTTTGCAACACTATCAGGCGCGAAGCGGACGTTAATGAGCTTAATGCAGAGCTCAACCTATGCAGGGTTGAGGTTGCTGCACGAAGTTCGGCTCATTCTGCTGGTTTTGACTTTCGACGCGTCATTCGGGGAGCGCCAGGGGAGTACAGGCATCCTTTGCGTCAGAGCACATTGATCGGTACGTCAGCATCGTTGGATGTCTGGAAATAGGCGACTGGCGGCTTGCGTTTCGGCTGCTGTTATATCACAACGTGCTTGTCCGTTCTGTCATTAGCGTCGCTTGACCGCGTGCTCCAGCCTGATCCCCAAAGCAGACGAAGCACATGAGGGCCGCCGCTTCCTCGGAAGTCCACATCGCTCTTGAGAATTCGCGCGACATATGATGCCTGCTTGAGCGTCCGATTCGTTCTCGCCGCGAGTGGTCACGTTGCTGGCGTCATCATCCACCCGCCCGCAACAAACGGAGCCACTGGGTGATGATGACCTTGGCTGCGAATCGAAAGTTGGTTAGGAGCTGCAGACGAGAAAGCCGGAAGCTGTGGCCCGACTGGGATTCCTGGATGAAGCGGCATTCGAGCGGGAGGACTCCTGCCCCGGTGCAGGCCGGCAGCGCGAGCTATCACATCATCGAGCCAGCGCCCGGTCGTTACGTGAAGCAAAAATCAAACTGATTCGATCGGTTGCTGTCAGCGCTCTGTGCGAGTCTAGTTCAAACCGGCACATTCAATTTCACCTGCGCGCCCGACAAGCAAAATGGGCTGGCTGACTAACGTATCGCGCACCGGAGTGCCACTGGTCCGGTCAAACCGACGCGGCCTAAATGGCCACACATTAACTCGACACCATCAGATCAAAGTTGCGGGATGCCGGGCCACGCAGTTGAGCCTTTCGCCTTCGCGCGCCGGCAACCGCGCCGTATGCCGTGTCTGGGAACGCCAGCGCAAAATGACGTTCAGGCCGCGCAACGTTGGTTAATCGCGGCGCACTCGGTGTGGAGTATCTCTCCTGAGGCTGTAAACCGGAACAGCGAGCGCTCTAGTTTGCCTTCGTAGTTGCGATAGTCGAGGCAAACGCCGTCGGCTGTAAGCGTCAGGTCATTCATTGCGAATGCTGCCGTAGACGCCATCGCAAGCTTGGGTGCCCAGTAAGCAGCGATCGATGCCCGTCCGATTAAGGTCACCCTATCGCAGCTGCATTCAAGCGTCGCCCGCTCGTCGTACATATCGACCAAGGCGTGGAGATCGCCGAGCCGACAGGCATCGAGCCAGTCAACGACGATGGCGAAAGGATCGAACTCATGCGGTGGTATCGGCATCGGTGCCCATCCTGTCCCTCATGCCTCCCGGCGCAAGCTCATATAGGTTTCATCGTGAATGGGGTTGAATGGAGCTACCGTAAGAATACGGACTATCCGGTATGTTCACTTTTGTACTTTCATGCGGAACTACCCGGTCCCGGCGACGTTTGTGCATGGAACTTTCGATGGGCGGGAAAAAGTGGCAAATTCAGAGCTTCCTGTCGTCCTCATCGTCGAGGACGACCCTACAATACAAGTGATCGTTGAGGACGCTTTGAAAGAAGCTGGCTTTGAAACGGCAATTGCACCGTCGGCCGAAGAAGCCGTGACCCTGCTCAAGGGGAAAGTGATGAACTACCGGGCGCTGGTCACCGATATCAATTTGAAGGGGCGCATGAACGGCTGGGAAGCCGCGAAGCAGGCCCGGCATATCGAACCTGAGTTTCCGATCGTATATATGACGGGTGCTGCCGCCGGTGACTGGGCGTCTCACGGTGTGCCCCACAGTATCCTCCTTGAAAAGCCATTCGCGCCCGCACAACTAGTGACCGCGGTCTCTCAGCTTCTCAACGCGGCTTCGCCAGGACAAAGCTGATGCAGGGCGCCTCGGTGTTTTTAGTCGAAGACGAGGCCCTAATACGAATGATGATAGTCGAAATGCTCGAAGAGCTCGGGCATCGAGTGACCGCCGAAGCCGGCAGTGTTGCGATTGCCGAGCCGCTTGCTCGGACGTCCGCATTCGACTTAGGGGTTTTCGATATCAATGTCGCGGGCTTCAATATTAGTCCAATAGCCCAGATCGTTGCTGCGCGCGGTCTCCCGTTCATATTTGTCAGCGGCTACGGTCCCGAAGGACGGCCTGAAATGTTCACTCACAAACCAGTGCTGCGCAAACCGTTCTTGATTTCCGATCTTGCGACAATGATCGATTCGGCTTTGAGCGAGAACGGGCGGCACGACTGACAGCAGGCCCATGAAAGCCGGGTTGCCCGGAGAAGCACAGACGCTCGCCCGTTGCCGGACATCGTGCCGCAATTATCGCCTGCTATCGAGCGCGCCGAACTCCGGCGCGGGTCGCCAATGCGGATGCCAGGAAAGCGTGGGCCCAGCCGGCGTAGGGGAAAAAAGCCCGCATTTCTGCGGGCTTTTTGTGAAGCGCCTCATCCGAGCCTGCGCGGATCATATCAAGCCCAGCGTTTTCACACAGCCAAGGTCAAAGCTCCCCCTCGACAGCCCCTCAACGGCGCTTACGCTTTCGTGTGCGGTCCGGCAGCGTCTAACGCTTTCTTCCGTTTCATCCGCCCGGCACCCTTCAATCCCCGGCCTTACCGGTTGGCCGTTGCCGCACTGCGGAAGTAGAAGGGCTCGCTCGGCAGCGAGCCATACACGAACGGTTCCTGCTGGCGCCCGGTCGCAGCCATCACGTCGTCGCGAACGAAGCGGAATAGCATCGATATCTCTAAACCCGGCTGCTTCAATCGCTTGAGCAGCGCCTTCATGAACGGACTGTTACCGTCGTCCCCATCATGCGCCACCTGGCCGGCTTTCGCAGCATAAGCGATCATGGTACCACCTTCGGGCTCGACGCGCGCCAGGCCTGCCCCCAGCGAACGCGTGCTGTTGGTGAACCGCATCTGCGGTGCGAATGGATTATTGCGACAGGCGTCCAGCACGATCAGCCGCAAGCCCCGCACGCCCTCGATCGCGGCGCTTAACTCATCGATCGACACCGCTTCAAGGCGAACATCGCGATCGGTCTTGAATTGCGCATCTACAGGGGCGAGCCAATTGACGCCTCCCATCTCGAGCCCATGGCCGGCAAAATAGATCACAGCCCAGTCGGCTGTTTCGGCGTCCGCTGCGAATGCTCTCAGCGCCGCGAACATCTGTGCGCGCGAGAGGTCGCGCAGGAGCGTCACCTTGCGGAAGCCAAGCGCATCGAATTCTGCCGCGAGCGCTTCCGCGTCACGGCCGGCATTCGTGAGCGGTGCAACGTTCTGATAGGTGGTATTGCCGATGATGAGCGCGACCCGGTTGCTCCGCTCTCGCGCCGGCTCCGCGGAATTCTCAAGACGCGGCGCCATCGCGCTGTCTAGTTCGCGCACCAGTTGCTCCGCCTCGCGGAACACACCGGCGGCGTCCGGACTGGACAGCGGCAGCCGTCGCGCGGTGGCCAGCGCATCCCGCGCGGCACCCACATTGTTGGTGCGGGCCAGTGCCACGCTCTTGAGGGCATGCGCTTCGGCGTTGTTCGCGTCGATCCTCAGCAGCGCAGCCAACACAGGTAGAGCTTCCGCATAGCGCTTCAGCTCGACCAGGGCTTTACCGTTCAGCAGGCCAATGTCAGCGTGCATCTTCTGCTGTGAAAAGGTCGTGGTGACCCGGGTGGCGCGTGCCCGCGCAATTTGATGAAGGGCCTCATCGGGGCGGCCGACCTGCAGCAGGAAGTCTGCCCGGTTGATAAAGTTGTAGACATCACCCGATTGCAGCCTCGCCGCCTGATCGAGATCGGCCTGACTCTCGGCAATTTTGCCACGCCGGACAAAGGCCGCAGCGCGGTTACGCAGCGCCCCGGCGCGATCCGAATTGGTGTTCGCCAGAGCGAGCGCGCGGGTCGCGTCCTTAATGGCGAGATCGAATTGGCCAAACCCGCTGCGTATCGTGCTCCGGTTCAGCCAAGCGTCGACGAGGGATGGATTGTCTTCAAGTGACCTGTCGCAGCTCGCCAGTGCATTCCGATAGTCGTGCCTTAGGATGTAGTGGTAGCAACGCGTGTAGTGGGCGGCGGCGCGTTCACCCATCGGTATACCCCGCGTGTTGATGATCGCCAAGCAGGCGCCGAGCGCGGCCTCGCCGTCTTTGTTGCGGCATGCCTCCCACAGCGTCGACCTCTCGCTAGGAGCCGCGATCGCGTTAAGGGTGGGCAGCGAAAGCAGGAACGCCAGCAGGAACGTCATGCCGCGGGCCGGCAGCAACACGCGCCGATGCGCAATCTGCCGGAGTGCGATCACGGAGTGGTCCTGCCGAAAGCTGCACTCGCTTCCGATGCGGGCCGGGGGACGGCAGCCGTCTGCTGGTCGAAAACCCGCGATGCCCAGCTACACATCACGATCATAAATATCCCGATGGCGCCGAAAATCGTTCCGATGAAGCTCAGAATGATTGGCATCAACCAGAGTGACAGCAGGCTTCTGATCATGGCCGCGTCAGGTACCGCCGGGTCATAGACCACCGAGACGACCTCGCCGGTCCGGTAGGCTGGCGGATAGGTCCGAAGGCCGGACTGAAACTGGTGAGTTCCGCCGTCCGCCGTCTCAAAACGCACAATCGGTGAGAATACGTAGCCCTTATCGTCGCTGTCGCGCATGCGCACCATCTCGACGACCACGCCCTCCACTTCGAGGGTGCGCGCAAGCCAGCTCTTCGTACTCCAGACGGACCAAGCGGCTGCGACAAACAGCAGCAGGCCAATCGGTATCAGCACGAACTTGCCAAGCCGGTTCAGAAAAGTCGTCGGGTCTTCCATGGACTGGTCCTGCGGCAGGTACGGGGCGAACGTTTAACTGCATCTGTCTGAAGGGACGCCGAAAGGTTCAATGCGCAGCCCAGTAGCTCGGAGTGGTTTTGCCTCTTCCAGGTATCCGCGAGTCGCGTGGTTAGCGATCAACGCGATCGTGGCTGACCCCTGGAACCGCGCGCCACGGCCGGATGGCGGTGGCCATTCCATTTCGAAGGTGTTGCTTCGAAAATCGGCACCTCAACAGGCCCAGTCTCCTCGGCAAATTCACGTCGGGCCGCCGCAAGCGGCTTGGGTGTTCTCGCTGCATCTACAAGCGGGCCCGAAACCGGGCGTTTTGAACCGCATCGGTCCTGCTGCCATGAAGGCGCCAGCGGGGTATTGCCTTGCAATATGTTAGATTCTGGCACCCATTGGTGTACGCTGTCACCGTCCATGGGATGGAGACTCGATATGCTGCGACGAGTTTTCATCGCAGGAGTAGCGGCCACTGGTGCTTTGTCGTCATTTTCGCTGCGCACAAATGCGCAACAGCCGGCGGCGAGTCGCCCCCGCATTGGCGTGCTGATCTATGGCTCGCTAGAGCGCAATCCGAATACACAAGCACTTCTGGAGGGCCTCCGGCAGGACGGCTATGTCGACGGCCAAAACATCACCATCGAGTACCGGTATGCTCAGGGGCGGGCGGAGCGACTTCCCGCACTCGCCGCGGAGCTGGTCCAGAGCAAGCCCGCTGTCATAATTGCCTTGGGTGGCGATGTTGTGCCACATGTTACGAAGGCGACGCAGTCTATCCCCATCATCTACGCCATGAGTGCCGATCCGGTTCAACTCGGCATTGCCAGGAGTTTAGCAGGGCCTGGGGGGAATGCGACCGGCGTCACATTTTTGTCGGACCATCTCGCAGCCAAACGGCTCGAAATCCTCAAGGAGGCGGCTCCCCGGATTGCGCGCGTTGCACTCGTCCGCGATCCAGGCCACCGCGACAACGAGCTGCCGGTGGCAGAGCGCGCAGCAAAGTCGCTTGATCTCGATCTCATGCCGGTCGACATCCGCGATCCATCCGAGCTTGACCGGACACTTGAAACGGCGAGGAAAGCCGACATCGACAGTCTCTATGTCGTTTCTTCGCGGCACACGGATGCCAACGCGCCACGGATCGTCGAGTTTGCTAACCGGCATCGTCTTCCGATGGTAGCTGGATGGGGTGCATGGGTTCAGGCCGGTGGCTTGATCTCGTATGGACCCAATGTTGGGGAAATGGTCCGTCAGGCGTCGCGTTACCTCGAGCCTGTGCTTAAAGGAGCAAATCCCGGAGAACTTCCCGTGCAGCAACCGACACGGTTTGAGTTGTTCGTGAATTTGAGGACGGCCAAAGCGCTCGGCCTTAACATTTCGGAGGCGTTTTTACTTCGTGCCGACAAGGTGGTCGAGTAATGACCCAGATGCCTTTAGCAGTGGCAGACCCACTCCTTGAAGGACAAGTGTCGCCTTGCCGAATAGACGAATGGGTCTCAAGGCAGGGGCCCACCGCCGACGCAATCGCTCCAAGACAGTTTGCTCACGGCTGTTGAGCCGCGCGTGTGACGTTGCGCGATCATCCATTACCGTTTTGTCTGATAATGTCCGATTAAAGCAGACAGTCACTGCCACGCCAACTTCTAGGGACGCAGTAATTTGAATTGGGACACCTTCGTTGTCCAATCTGTGCATTTGCGCGATCCATCCTTGTTTTCATTACTGTTGAACCTTCGCGCGGGTCCGCCTGACCCACCC
This sequence comes from Bradyrhizobium sp. AUGA SZCCT0169, assembly GCF_018130085.1. Lineage (NCBI taxonomy): Bacteria > Pseudomonadati > Pseudomonadota > Alphaproteobacteria > Hyphomicrobiales > Nitrobacteraceae > Bradyrhizobium > Bradyrhizobium sp. AUGA SZCCT0169. The sequence goes on from NZ_JAFCMC010000007.1 coordinate 124,090, forward strand.
TAAGGGACTTTTGAAGAACCGGAGTAGGTTCTCATGGTGAAGCCATCGGACGATTACCAGGTTCGTGGCTGTCGCAACCGTGCGGTCGCCTTCGGTTTGGGCGAACGGGATTGTAGTCTACCGGTACACGATGATTAGGGAGGTACGTTCACACCACATTAGGGCGTTCGAAATTCCAACTTTTGAGGGAGGCAATGATGAACGTACTGAAATCTGCATTCGTCGGCATGGTCCTAATTTCAGCCAATACGATAGCCCGCGCGGACGTGATCGGCGACTGGAACAACACGGCAGTTGACGTGATGAAGGCGGTCAACGTTGGCGGTAATCCGTGGACGCGCAGCATGGCGCTGGTGAATGTATCCATGTCTGACGCGGTCAACTCGGTGCAGAACCGATATTCCCGTTACGTACCAGAGCTTCCAACTGACCCGAACGCCTCGGCGGAGGCCGCGGCCGCCGCCGCTGCCCGCGAAATTCTCATGCGCCAGTACCCCGGCCAGAAGGAGCGAATTGAAGCGGCCTTCGCAGAAACGATGAAAACTATTCCGGACAATCCCGCCCGGGCTGCGGGTATTGATTTAGGTGTGAAAGTTGCGGACGCTGTTTTCACGGAACGGCAGAGCGACGCGACAAACACGCCCGACACATATCGTCCGCTCACGACGCCTGGCGTGTGGGTGCCGACCACGCCGCCGCTCTTTCCTCAGTATGCCACGGCCAAGCCTTGGGGCATGGAAAGCGCGAGTCAGTTCCGCCCGGGTCCGCCTCCGGCACTCAACAGTGCGCTTTATGCGCGCGATTACAACGAAACCAAGGAAATGGGCGGAGTGAAAAGCACGAAGCGCAGCGACACGCAGTCCGACGTCGTGCGCTTCTGGACACAGGCGAACCTTGGGCCCGCATGGTTCCAGGCTGCCAGGCAGGCTTCCGCCCGTCATAACCTCTCCCTGCCAGAAAGTGCGCGAGTATTCGCACTGATGTCGATGGCTCTCGCCAACTGCTTCATCCTCGATTGGGACGCCAAATTCCAATACAACTTTTGGCGGCCGATCACCGCGATCCGCAACGGCGACCAGGACAGCAACGATGCGACTGAACGCGAGGCCGGCTGGCTGCCTCTGAACACCACGCCGATGCATCCGGAATACCCGTCGCAGGCGGGCATCAACGCGGGTGCGGCGCGAACCGTTCTGGAAGCTGTTTTCGGCAACGGGACGGAGGAATTCGTCGCGACCGACATTTCCGACGCCCGCCTTTCGCGCAAATTCACCAGCTTTGCGCAACTGGCCCAGGAGCACAAAGAGGTGCGCATCTGGGGCGGCATTCATTTCCGCAATTCGCTGGACGTCGGAGATGCGATGGGTCGCAAGGTCGCTGATCATCTCGTAGCAAACTACATGAGGTCGACGAGGTAGGCCCATGCTCGGAGCCATCTCAAGGCACCTGCTTACTGGCGGCGCGTTGTTGCTCTCCGTGTTCCTTGCCGCTGATGCGGCGGAGATCGACGACGATCTACCCGATCTTGCGGATCAGATCAAAGCGATGGCCTCGGAGGTCGCACTCGAGTTGCAGGAAATTTGTCCGCCTGCCGCCCCCTCGGATCAGGCAGCCTTCGACCAATGCCGGCGCCGCCTGTTCGGCGACTCCGCGCTGCGGCGGAGCCTCGCGACGAGGCTCCTGTGGGGCCGTCGGAATCAGGACGCCGGGGCATCGCTCAATAACACCAATCTCACGCAATTTGCGCCCGATGTGATTGCCGGCCTCTACCTCCCGCTGTTCATGTTCAGCGGCGAGTACGGCACCGAGTACGTCGAGTGCGAGCGATTGTACCTGATCCGTCTGCGTGCAGGGTTCCGCAACCAGTTGCAGCCTGGGCAGTTTCCGTATCCGTTCTGGCATCAAGAGGCGAAGTGGGGTGTTTATCAGTCCGCCAATTCGGTTCTGCTCTGGGTCAATCCCAAGACCGCGAAGATCGTCATCGGGCAATTTAGCGAGCGGGGCAGCGATAGCCCGGTTGTCTCCAGCGAACCGGTTTGGCCCAAGTTTGACGGCAAATGGATGTGGATGGACAAGGAAGGAAGCATTCAGCCGCGTGTAACGCTCTTCGATGGCTTGTTCCGACAGAACAATCCCCATCTGCCAATGCTCGACTCCACCTACAGGACGCTGGCGCTGCGGATGCGCGACGCGCAATGCGACAATTGTCACGTGCCGAACAACCCCATGCCGATGCGCCGCTTAGTGCTTATGCACACACCGGCCCACGCGGCAGGCGAGATTGCGCGGTTAATGACCGCGGTGCGTGAGGACAGGATGCCGCTGGACGATACCGGCGCCGAACAGCCGCTCGAACCTGCGCTCAAACGTGCGCTGCTCGAAAGCGGCGCAGCTTTCGAAGAGTCGGTGATGGCTGCAAAGGATTGGGAATCGGGGCACCGGGATTGAAAGGCACGCGACAGATCGGTCGCTGAGCTCGTCCGCACGGGATTACGGCGCTGACGTCTACTCATGGCAGATCAAGCTTCCGTCGCGCGGCCTTAACCTTCAGAGGGTTAGGCTGTGTGACAGTTTTCGGCTCTTTAGTAACCTGCTCTTCATCAAAGCGCTGGCTGGGGGAGCGTAAGGGGAGTGGAGCGAACGTTTGGATCGGCAATAGGCCAACAACATCAGAAGCTGTAATCTAATCACTGCTTCGGTCGCGCTGTCGTTTGGCAAGCTTCTTCGATTCCATAGCGGCAATACCGCGCCGTTGGCGTCGATCGATCAGGCGCATCACCGGCGTCACGGTTACGCCATGCAATACAATCGAGATAAGTATTATGAAGGCCGCTGTACTCCAGACCACATCGACCTTGTCAAAATTCTCCTTTTGGAGAGCGTATGCCAGATAGTAGATAGTTCCTAATCCTCGGATGCCGAAGAAGCTGATGACAGCACGTTCGGTCGGCGGACAAGCAGTTCCTGCCAAACACAACCAACCAGCTAATGGACGCACGAGAAAGATTGCGAGCATGGCGTAGCCGACCGAACTCCACGTAAGGGCGTTGAGAAGTCCGCCACTCGAGATGGCTCCCCCGAACCCAACCAGCAAGAGCATCATCAAAAGACGCTCAAGTTGCTCGGAAAAATCATGAAGCGTTTGGTGATATTTATGATTGCGCTCTGCGGCCCTTAGAGCCAAACCCGCAACGAATACTGAAACGAAGCCGTAGCCGTGCAGCGCTTCGGCAATGCCGTAAACGGCAACCGTTATTCCAAGCGCAACAAATCCGTCTCCAGTCCGTGAGAGTTTGGCTCGGTTCGGCATTCGAAAAACAAGCCACCCCAGAGCATACCCCAGCAACACTCCGACCCCAACCCCGATGCCAAGACGCCAAACCACTTCGATGCCGATCCACTGGAGCAGCCAGGGTTCGCGGGTGCGTCCGGCGTGCGCCAAAGCGATGGCGCACATTACGAAGGGGAATGCCAGTCCATCATTCAAGCCGGCTTCGGATGTAAGCGCAAATCGAGCGTCATCCTCCTCCCCGGATTTCGGAGGTCCGACTTGCACATCACTCGCTAGAACTGGATCGGTGGGAGCAAGAGCAGCGCCGAGGAGCAAAGCCGTAGCGGCGCCTAAACCCAACATTGTGTATCCGAGCCACGAGAGTGCAAGAATCGTAACTGGCATGGCTATTGCCAGAAGGCGCCATGTCATCATCCATGACCGCCATCCGATCCTGCGATCGATCTTGAGAGCTGCTCCCATCAAAGAGATCAAGATCACCAGTTCCGTAAGCCGTTCGACGGCCGGCAGTGTGACATCAGGTCGCGGAACGTAGCCAGTTAACGGAGAGGCAAAAACAGCGGCACCGATTCCAACGCAAGCTATTGGCAGCGAGAGAGGCGCTTCACTCAGAACCATCGGCAGCCAGGCAGTCAGAAGCACTAAAGCTCCGAAGCCGATCAGCAACAGGATGTAGGAATCACTCAACTCTGCTCCGCCCATATTTAACGGGAACAACTATTCCCTCGCGGCTGGTAACCTAACGGCACTGGCCTCAGAGGATACCGAGTGCGATCTTGCGATAACGCCTAGGCTCCTTTGATTTGCGAATTGCTTCACGTGAATCCAGCTTTGGTCACGGTCGACCATCCAAGCTTACGAGGTAGGCTAAGAATAGATCGTCGGATGGTTTTGCCGTCTTAGCCGCTTCCCGGTAGGTCTGCACTTCAATCGCGTTTGCCGACCTCACTTTTAAACTTGATCCGCTCGTGTACACGGGTCTTCCGTTCGATTTGAGGAGAACGAGTTCATCAAGGAACCATGCTTCTCTACACAGCTCCCTCGCTTGTCTCTGTCCGCTCGCTTCGAATGCCACGACGGGCGTTCCGCCGATTTCGATAGCAAAGACCGGACGTAGATTAGCCATCGGAAGAAGCCCTTTGACTGATTCAATCGCTTGCCGCTTCTCACCAGGCCGTAGTGTGCTTTGCCTCCGATCAACGCGGTCCGTCTGAGAATGCGACGGTGGTCCCTTTCGTGACGCTGGCCGCGACACGCTCGGCATCCCAGTTAGTTAGACGTACGCAGCCGTGCGACTCGGCCTTGGATATCTTTTCGGGCCAAGGCGTGCCATGAATGCCGTAGCTTTCGGCGGACAGACTGATCCAAACCGTGCCAACGGGATTGTTGGGCCCGCGCTTAATGGTGAAGGGTTTGTCCGAGCGCACCCCCTTGAAGCGGTACTCTGGATTGTAGCGGTATGTCGGGTTGCGACTGATCTCGGTAACTTTCACCGTTCCATCGGGAGACGGCTTCTCCTCACTTCCAACGGTAGCGGGATAGAAGCCGATCATCGTTTTCGATTTGTCGAAAAGCATAAGCGTCTGTCGCTTCTTGTCGACCTCGACCCGGTCAGCTTTGACGGTCGTTTCGGAACCTCCGCCCCCGGTGTCCACGACAACGATGGTATCGCCGGCGCGGTCGAAGCGCTGACCGGGATTGAGCACCACGAGCAGCTGCTCGCTCATGTGAAACTTCTCCGCGAGCCCCTCGCGCGGACTGGTATAGTTGAGTAGTAGAATGTCCTTCATATCTTCCAGCCTGGCCGGGAGCTTGGGCAAGAACGGGCCAGCGACGTCCTTCTCGGTGATAGTGTAGTTGGCGGTCACGGGCCGATCGTCCGCCCGCAGTGACTTCCAGGCGTCATCCATCGGGCTTTCGGCGTTTGGCAGCTGCCTAGCTTCCGCGTAGGCCCGCAACGCCTTCCTGGCGTTCTCTCCAAACTTGCGGTCGATCTCGCCAGGCGAGAAATGGGCCCGGTCGAGCAGGACTTGCAACCTTACGCCCGCCGGGGTGGGCTTCGCGGTGGAAAGGGTTTTCTTTGATGGCTCGGCCGCATTGATTGCCGCTGCGGTCAACTCGGCACCTAGCGCGGAACTAGTCAAGCTCGCGATAACGAGGCCGATTGACATGAGCTTGGCTATCATGATGGGCACAGGCGTAATCCTAGAACGCTCGGGCGTTTGCGCGATCCTCCCGAGATCAGCTTCTGGAACTGACTCTCGTATTCGCCCGCCATGCGGCGGGAGGAGAACCGATCCTCAAAGCGCTGGCGGATCACCTTTCTGTCCAATAGCCCAATTTTGCTCACCGCTGCGACAGCCTCTTCCTCACTCTCGACGATAAAGCCCGTCACCCCGTTTTCGACAACTTCCGGCACGGAGCCGGAGCGATAGGCGATCACGGGCGTTCCGCACGCCATCGCCTCAATCATGACCAGGCCGAAAGGCTCCGGCCAATCGATGGGAAACAACAAGGCGGTCGCATCGGCTAGAAATGGCTGCTTCCTGGCTTCGTCAACTTCTCCGACGAGTTGCACGCTTTTGCCATCGATGTGAGGTTCGAGGCGCTTTCTGAAGTACACCGTCTCAGCGCGCGGTATCTTGGCGGCGATGCGCAACGGCTTTCCGGCGGCGCGTGCGATGCGGATCGCGTCTTCCGGCCCCTTCTCTGACGTCAAGCGCCCGAGAAATGCCAGATAGGATCCCTGTTCGAATGACGGTTGAAACAGGTTAACCGGAAGCCCGTGCTGGATCGTACCAAGCCAGTTCGCTCCCGGAAGCGGCAGTCGTTGATGATCCGAGATCGAGATTAAGCCGGCGTCGGGGAACTCGCGAATGACATCGGGCAGTCCAGGAAGGTCCAGCCGGCCGTGCATGGTCGTGAGAAATGGCACTCCCAGCCGGCCAAGCAACGGAAGGGCAAGCCAGTCGATGTGCGAATGGATCACGTCGAAGTCGGCTGCTCGTTGCGCAACCGCTTCCAGTAGTACAGCGCAAGCTGAATTGGGATCGACACCTTTGCCGCCGAGGCGCAGCGCTCGTGGCCAAACCGGGTGAAGCTCTCCGCGGGTCCTGGAATCGCCGCTTGCGAAGAGGGTCACGTCGTGACCTTGATCAACCAGCTCATCGACCAGCCAAGCAACGACCCTCTCCGTACCACCGTATAGCTTCGGAGGGACGCTCTCTGCCAAAGGTGCCAATTGCGCAATGCGCATCCAAATCAACCTAAGTACCGAAAACTGATCGTAGCCCTATCAAGATCGCCGCAGAAGCAAGCTGTGAAATGGCCAGCAGCGTCCAAGTTGGTCTTGCGGTTTCCTGTGTTATCCCTCTGAGCAGTTTTTGAAATCGGTTCACCACTCATCCTTTGGAAAGCGTTCGAGGTAAGTGAGGCCAGAGCACGTCAGCTCTTCGGCGTTGCTTTGCCTCGCCTCCGACCTTCCTTGCAAATGGCGCTCAAGCAAGCATCGCCTGCCGTCTCGGGCGTCAACGTCACGGTGTCTAGCCAAGTAGACGGTCCAAGCTGCATGTGCAGCCTTCCGGACTTCATCTCCCATCTCGAGCTCCATCAAATGGACGTTGGAAAACAACTCGAATTGTGTTGGAAAGTTGCATATTTTTCCCGAAAGCGAGCGTTCGGCTCTTCGGGGACGCGAAATTGGCTTTAGCCGTACCCTACGCTGAGGATTGAATCTGGGCGATCTCAGGCTGCGACGGACTCCGTGCAAGATAAAACCCTGCCGAGGGAGAGCCTCGACAGGGTCCACGCAGATGAATCGATGGGGGCAAAGCGGGGAGCTTCGCTCCATCGAGGCTCTGCGCACTTTCGACGATTATTAGTCCGTACAAACCTTCATGGTCTTCATGCTGGTTTCGGCTTCGGTTCTGGTCTTGAACACGCCGTTGTCAACGACAGTCGTTGTGGTGGTCGTGGGCTTCTTGTCGACAATGGTGCACTTCTTGGTGCTCGCATCCCTCACCACATAATACTCGGTCGCTGTCTGCGCAAAGGCCGACGTAACCGTAAACGCGACGACAGCGCCTGAAAGCAAAAGCTTCTTCATTGGGAATTCCTCCAGTAGTCTTCCTCTGGATAATTTTAACGCCCCCATTTGCCACTTGTTCCCGCGATCTTAATGACCGTAAAAGCCGCTGCCAGCGCGTTCCGTGGTATCCAGGCCGAACGCCATGATAGGGGCGTCCTCTCGCCCGCGGCGGTGCCGTTGTTCCGTTGCTGCCGAGCGCGAGCTTCGGCTTGGCGCTTTGCTTTTCGCTCCGCGTAGCGGTGCTTCCTGTCGCGCTCTTCAGCTTCGGGCTTCCGGCTGTCTGGCTTTTCGGGGATTGCCCATACTTGCTTAAGGGCTTGCGGTTGTGCCACCTCCGAAGTCGACGACTGCAGTTGGGTGGCTGAGCCGCTTCTGCGGACGTAGGGAGAATGACGCGGACAGGATTTGGAATTTCAGCGCGAGTTTGGTACCCGCCCAGCTCTATCATCAGGCGCTCCCGAAGCCGACGGCGAGAAGGACGAAGGCGGTTCCGGTTCCCGCAAAGAAAGTGCTTGTGCTTTTTCCCTGATGATCACTCCAGTCGGGCAACCAACGATCGCGAGCTTTTGTATTCCTGCGCAGGAAATTGGTGAATGCAGGCTCGCTTTGATTGGGTGTTTGCGAACGGAGGAATCGGAGCGGGAGCGCGGCTCCGCCTGCTATCCCTGGAGGATTATCGAGGCGAAGGCCGCGCCCGGGCCACTGACCTGGCCCGCCAAAGCAGTGGATTGCTGCGACGCTCGTTCCTCGCGGCGTATGGAACTTCCGCCATCGCGTGCCGTTCTGGATTTACCTTAAACCACTGAAGGATGATCCTATGAAGACACTCCTGGCCATCTCCGCGCTGACCACTGCACTCGTGTGTGGTCCGGCACTTGCCCAAAGTCCGCAGCCTACCGATCGCAACGCTCCCGCGGCTACGACGACGACCGACGCTTCCGGGACTAAGCTGTTACTGAAAGACAGTTGGCGGGCATCGAAACTGATGGGCCTCGACGTTTACAACGAGAACAACGAAAAGCTCGGTGATGTAAACGAGATCATCTTGGACCAGAGCGGCAAGGTAACTGCCGTCGTCATCGGGGTTGGCGGCTTTCTGGGCATGGGCGAACACGACATCGCCGTGTCGATGGACAAGCTGAAGTTCGTTGAAGAACCTGTACGCACCTCGACCACGACAACCACCAGAGAAACAACTACGGGAGCCACTACGACGGCACCCGCTAACTCGACTACCACAACGCGCACGACCGCCTCAAACGACTGGATACCGGATCATGCCGTGATGAGTGGTACCAAAGAGCAGCTCAAGGCGCTGCCGCAGTTCAAGTATTCTGACTACAATTAAGTTCGCAAACTGTCGTGGAGGCGATCAATCGTTTCGCCTCCATGGCAGTATCTTGAACATTGGTGCCTTACCCAACTTTGCCGCTCACTGTCGGCTGGCTAGTGCGACCCTTACGTTGCGAGGCCGCTCTGGTTTTGATGCCAAGGGCTTATTACTTGCCAACGTTTTGAAAGCGGTCGTCTTTGATCCTTTCGACGAAAGGACCATCCTCGCCTTTGCGCGCTTAACAAGAGCCGACTTTAACGCTGCTTGTTGCTGCGCCGCTTCTTCTGCTGCGGCTTTTCTTATTGCGTCACTCGTGAGGGGCGCCAACCTTACCGGCATAACGTCAACCCATTTTTCGGACGTTAAGCCGCCCACCCCTTCGCATGGGGCACCACGGGGCAACTGAATTGACAGACTCAGCTCCTTAGATTCGTCTAGCCATTTCTCAGCAACATTTCCTGTTATAATTCGCACATAAGCCCGCGTTTCCTGCGGGAGTGAACCGCGCCGCGCCAACCACTTTTGAATGCGACCGCTACCCGCATTGTATGCGGCAGCGGCAAGACCCAGATTGCCGAACTGATTGTGCAGCTTTCGCAGGAGTTTCGCCGAAGCGGGAAGCGCTTTAAAAGGATCGAAAGGATCGTCTAACCCAACTTCTACGGCTGTAGCAGGCATGAATTGCGCAACGCCCTGCGCGCCCACACGGCTTACAACGTTTGACTGAAATTTGCTCTCTTGCCAGAGCAGGCGAGCAAAAAACGCGACGGGAATACTGCTTGTCTCTGCAGCTTCCCTGAGAGCTTGGCAAAAATCCTTTTTAGAGCCGTCTTGCTCAAGAACTCGCTCTTCTAAATTAGTAATGCCGTCAAAGTAACCACTGGTATGCGCCTCTTTCGCAACTGCTTCCAGGTGTCGTGAACCTTGGCTTTCACTCCTGGTTGGTTCGATGTCCGTAGGTGGAGATTGTAAATTCTGCTGATAATCATGATTGAGTTCAGAACTAGATTCAAAGCTGACAGTCATTGTCACGAACACAATGACGACAGCGACTAAAAATCGCATTTCCAAATTTTCCCGGTTTGGTGAGACCGGTGAGATGCCCGCGGATAGAGACGATTTCTTCGTGTGAATGGGGCGAATAGAAGATTTTCGTGTTCCGGCGACGGAACTACACGCTTAGCGACATCGGTCTTCCCGACGTTTGGCGAGTGTACATGCGGATGCCTTTGCCGACTGTCATCGCGGCCCCAACGAAAGCGAACTGATCGCGATTACTAACACGGATTGCCGAGCTGGCTTGGGTGCTAACGGCAATCCGGATCATGCAAGCGCCGCAGCCGCCGCAGCAAGAACTAGGTCAATTGGATTGAGAGGGTTGCATGAAAATGGCGATCCCACCACAGATAAACGGACACCGCTGCGACGTGAACGACGAACTGTCGTCGACAGAGCTTATTGGCTCAGCGATAAGCTAATGCGGGTCACAACAGCATCCCACTTTCGTTCTTCTGCGGCGGGATAGTTTATCATTACGCAATTCATATATGCGCCTACTCGATTACATCGATTGTACCAAGTGCGCCCGTTCCGAACGCTGGATACTGCGAAAAATCGCGGCGTTACTCGCTTGTACTGAATGTTCGCTGGCGGCCGCCTTTTGGCGAGAAAGGTGGCAGGTGAATCATTGTCGGGGTTCGGGACAGACTGCACCGTCAAATCTGCGCGGCGGTCACTCGTAAAGAAACGGCGCCCAACTCCACCCTCCGGTGGGCCCGCGTCCTCTGTGAAAATATCCACCGGAATGTCCACTTTGGCTCCGGTGCTGGGAATAAGGTATATCTGCCATTCCGCGCTTGCCGCGAGTGCCGGGGTGAAAGTTAAAATAAAAAGCAGAGCCGTCACTGAGCGAATTGGGCACATCACGACTCTCCAACTACAGCACAGGTCTCCGGTACATCTTCCTGAAGCTAAAATCAGGGGCTGTGCATAATGAGAAAGCCGTCGCCGCTCGTCGGTTCCTGGTAAAAATGCTGGGGTATATCAATTCCAGCCCTTCTTTTGGGCCTCGTACCGCCCCCACTCCACCCCTCCGCGCCCAAACTATCCTTCCTGCTGCCTCCAATTCCGAGCCTCATCTGAAGATTGAGCTTCGGCTACTAGGGCATCGGTTAGGAACCGATGCGTTGTCTGTTTGTTGGGCTGCCGTAAGCCACCGGTTAAGAATCCGGCACTGTAGCGCCGCCTCCCGTGGCGGGGCACGCCCAGCATCCGTGCCCATGCACAAATCTAATCCTTCAATTGATTGGGTCTCAGATTTGGGTGGTTGGGGAAGAACGTGGCGTGAGAAGGAGTGCCGGAGTGCACAGGATTGAGCGTCAAGCTTTTCTGCTGCTGCTTATCGCCGTCACCGTTGCCTTTGGATGGATACTCTACCCTTTTTATGGCGCCATCCTCTGGGCGACGGTCATGGCCGTCATCTTTGCGCCTCTGAATCGCCAGCTCCAGAAAAGGATGGGTGAGCGACCGAACCTAGCTGCATCTGTAACGATCCTCATCATCATCGCCATGGTCATTTTGCCGCTGGCCTTGATCGCGGCATCGCTGGCGCGAGAGGGCTCGAGCTTTTACGCCAAGATGAAGGCCGGAGAGTATAATTTCGCCGGCCAGGCCCAGCGGGTGTTTGATGCACTGCCAGGCCCGGCCAGAGCTGTGCTGGATAGCTTCAACATGCCGGATTTCTCGGCCCTTCGCGACTCGATGGCGTCGGGCGCCGTCAAAGGTGGGCAGGTTCTGGTGCCTCAGGCGCTCACAGTAGGCATGAACACCTTCGATTTCCTGATTGGCCTTGGCATCATGTTGTACCTCCTGTTTTTTCTATTGCGTGACGGTCGGGCCCTCGCGCTAAGGCTCACGGCGATGATTCCACTTCCCGGCGATCAGAAGGTCACGTTGTTCACTAGATTTGCCGAGGTGGTCCGCGCAACGGTTAAAGGGAGCATCCTAGTCGCCATTACCCAGGGCGCGCTTGGCGGCCTGGCATTTTGGTTTTTAGGTATTCAAGCGCCCCTCCTATGGGCAGTGTTGATGGCATTCTTTTCCCTGATACCCGCGATCGGAGCCGGCCTGGTGTGGGCGCCCGTCGCAATTTACCTATTGGCGACCGGCGCAGTATGGCAGGGTGTTACTCTTATCCTGTACGGGCTGTTCGTCATTGGTTTGGTGGACAATCTGCTGCGTCCATTCCTCGTCGGGAAGGAAACCAAACTGCCGGACTATGTCGTGTTGGTTTCCACGCTGGGCGGCATTGAGGTGTTCGGTCTAAACGGCTTCGTCCTTGGACCGTTGATTGCAGCCACTTTCATGGTGAGCTGGGAAATTTTCTCGGCTTCGAAGCAACGGCTAGATGGCCGCTCTACCAGTTGACGCAATGCCCGGCCAGGATATCCCCCTCGGCCACATGATCGACAAGGCAATGTGCCGGTTGTCCGCACTTAGCGGACGTCGCCGCGTTACCTAAGTCGCTTCGCGCGCCAGGAGGAGTCATAGGCGCCGGGGGCAACTAAGCGGCCGAAGGGCAAGATACCCTTGCGGCAACTCCTTGATTTTCGGATGGACGCCCGGTCTACTTGCGAATAGGTGAAATCGACCTTCACTCGATTAAGACAAACTTATCAGAAAGCGGAAGCTGCAGCCAATCGCTTTCAGAATCAACAATCCCGCTTCAGACTCACTCCCCCTGCGCTCCCCGGGCTAATCTCGAAGGCAATTTGGCCTCAAATTCAACAAATATTTTGACCGGAGCCCAACCTTGAGAGGAGTGGGCTCGCGCGCGCGCGTGTAGGACTGCAGATGATAGGGGTTGCTCCTCGCGTTGCACTTTCCGTTTGCGCTTATCAGCCGAATATCGTGCTATAAAGTCCCGAAATACCGTGTTTGCAGGCGTCGAGCCCGGTGCGCGCGAATACGATTGGAGATAGAGAGAACCGCCGATCCACAGATAACTTTCAGGCTCTACAGGAATTTCCGGCTAGCGGTTCAATCAGGCGGAGCCCGACAGAGTGACCTCCCTATTCCGCATCGGTGCGGCTTTGATTTTGGCGACTTAAACCCGACTTAAGCGAAATACCCGAGATTTGTTAGCTATTCTGTTTTCCAAGTCGGTTAAGTCTATAAGTCTAAAAGATTATACGATTCAACGACGACCACGGGGCAAGGTGTGAGCAATCGTTATCTAAAAACTTACGCCCAGCCGCCTTATCGACTTTTCGACGCCCAACAGCGGTTGCAACGATTGTGAGACATCCATTCGCCGTCCGCGAGAAACACGACCCAGCGGTCCTCGCGCCTGAGCGTTCAACACGAGCTAAAATGGTGGATCGGTTGGGAGCTCATCGGCTTCGGTCCAGCTAGCAATAACCTCGGGCCATTGAACCGTGCGGCCAAAATGAGCCTCCCAACGCTTACGGCAAACATCGAGAGGGGGCAGCCAGAAACCCCGAGCCTGTCGTCTCGCAGAGCCCTCACCCACGTACTCTCGGACGCCTTTTGCCGCGGGACCAGCGAGCAGCCGAAGGAAATCGCCTATCACTCTCTGATGCTCTATACCCAGCCTATAAGCCTCTACCACCGCTACAGTCGAGACAAAGACCATACCGCGTCCAGAGTCTATCTTATGCAGACCGGGTACATCCCCCTCCCGAAGCATGTTGTAGACGGCCATCTGAGGCTGCGTCAGACTTAGGTCTTTTTGCGTCTGCAGGGCTGCCGTGACCGGGCGCGACCACATCCGAAATTTCTTCTCACCGACACACCGCCCCCAGTAAGCACCGGTAAGCCATCGGAAAAACGCGCGCCGCCCGCCTGTTCTCCATTCATCATGCATGCGGCCGAAATACTCGTGATTCTGATTATTTTCGCCGGCATCAACCCTTAGAACAAGGTTGCGTCGGTCATCACGCTCCGCCTGAATTACGTGCTCATCATTCGACGCCATAACTAATCGGAACTGTTTCGGCGCCCGGAAAGTGTCTACACCTTTCGGCTCGACGAGAAAGTCCGGTCGGGTAATAATCGTTTTTAGCTTCGCCGCATGCTTCTTATTGCCAGCGAAAAAGGCCTCATCAGCAAAAACAAGACTTTTGTTCTGTAAGTGCTTATTGAACTTGCCCGTGAGCTGTTCAGGATCGTCCAGGGTGATCGCGTGATTGCCGAAGAACTCCGTGATGAATTGAACCCATAGAGACTTGCCGGAGCCTTGAGGCCCGATCAGCACTATTGCGGTTTCGCAGGGCCCGGGGTTCCAAAGCGCATCCGCAACCCATCCCAAAAGATACGTGAACACGTCGTCATCGCCGCCGCACATATTATTTAGCATGTGGTCCAAGAAAGTGTCGCAGTAGCCGGAGGGCATGAATGGGCCGTCGAACGGTCCTTGTGTAATTTGAACGGGCCCATCTATTCCGAGCTTGAAATCATCCCAACCCGGCGTCAATCCGCTCGGCCAACCTTGCCACAGGTTGCAAATGTCAGGCATTTCCGACTGGTTAACTCCCAAACGGTAGTCGACCTTGTCAAACCTGCGGGTGAGCGGATGATGAAGCCAATGATCCACAAGCGGTACAAACTTCTTTTTATCACCGTCCGATACGTCCACCACCTTCTCGATATGCGCATTTCGGAATTCCGCAAAGCTCATGGTGACGAGTTCACCAGTCTCATCGAACCAAGCTACACGCGCGTTATGGCCGTAGTCGCGAATAACAAACTTCGGTCCAAGCTCATCTCTATGCCTCTCCCGCATCGCCTCTATGAAATCATTTAATAGGGAGAGCTCTTCACCAGTCAGGCGCACGTGATTCAACCAGTCGCCTAAGTTGGGCTCTTGGCCCAGTAGGCGACAGCGTGTCGAATAAGCTTCGATGGTCAGCCGATTTCGGAGGATCCAGGGATCTCGTCCAACACTTTTGTCGATCTCTTCCGGACCAGGAGGTCGCGTGAAGGCATCCGTATTAACCAAGGCAAGTTCTGAATCGTGTGTCATGCTAGTAACCGCATTTTTTGTTTAGATTACCCGGAGATCTAACCATTTCGGTCGCGTCGCGAGCTGACCGCTCTTTGTGCATGAAGTCGTCGCGAGCTTCCGTCATCCACGCGTTCGATCCGAGCCTGCATCCAAGCGTCAATGTCGGACTCAAGAAAAACAACTTTCCGCGGGCCAAGGGCTATCGGTTTAGGAAAGGTGCCCGAGTTGATTCGTTGGTAAATTTCTGATTTTGACAGACAGATCTTTTGGACCACTGCCTTCCCGTCAATAAACCGCTTAGACATGATATCCTCCTCCTATTGCTTACTCCTGAGTACTACAGCGCTGGATTGACGACGGCGAAGAACGCAATAACGCATGTGGATCGCGCTGTTTGCGTTGCTCGCTGGGCGTGAGACGCCTAGCGGATAGAAATCGTAAGGGATATGGAGGTTGTGCTCGTTGAGCGAAGGAGCGCGTGGAGGGTATCGCGCATCATCTAGAATAGATCTCGGGGCAGCACTGAGTGATCGCTTTAGCGCCCAGGGCCGTTGAGATCTAACCTCCCGACGCCGACGTTCTCAGCCTTTACCGCGGGCCGGGAAGACAAGCTGCGGCCGCAGATATTTGAAAACGCCGATGTTGTCTGGAGGCGCGAGACGAAATTTGTTCGGATCGTAGTTCGCAGATTGTAGGCTCCGCATTATCCTTGCCACATCGAGCTTGGTGTAATCTGTCGTCAGCGATGCAATAGCTTTAAAAACAAATTCGTGTGCAACGCTGAAGGCAAATCTCTTCGCAAAGTCCAAGCCGATGGATTTTCTCATCACCTCATCCCAATGCAATTTGAGTTCATAGGCAAACGCGCGGAGAGCGGACGTAGTCTTTTGGTCCAATCGGTCTTTCTTCTTACCAGCAGGAATAACGAGTTCCGCCTCCGCGCACTTGTCGGCGGTCTTATGCATAACCCGAACTATTCTATCTAGTTTAGCCACGAGCACTTCGACCGGTTGGTGAGGACGGACAGCTAAAAGCTCTTCGTTTTGGCCAAGCTCATCAACGGCCGAAAACCATTCAAATTCGGAGGCAAGATCCTTCTGAGCCAGCTCAGTCATTTGATTCCAAGCTCGAACAACCCCGGAGAAACTTTGTGCGAAGCGCCTTTGTTCCTCGAAAACCGATCTTAAGTTTTTGTAATGCGCTTCGAAGCGCAACTGCTCTAGTGCTTTGAAATAAGCTCGTTCAGCGCGTTGGAGGGCTTCCTGAAGCGCAAGCTTGTCGTCGAAGGGCTGCAAGCTCTGGCGAATGCCGCGAGAAGCCTTGACCCGGATTTCGGCGAGCTCTGATACTATTTCTAGGCCAAACGCGCTCAATTGACTAGCTCCATGAGATGTTTGGCATATTCAATCAAGGCGCTTCGCTTTTCTTCAAAGTAGCCATACTTGTTGTAGGTCTTTTGCAGCCCAGGTTTTGCGTGACCTAGTACCGCATCACGGACGTCCTGGTTGAAGCCCAGCGTCGCTAAACGCGTCTCACATGTTACCCGCAGATCGTGAACTCGATACCGGACCAGAGCCGATGCGACATTCTGATCGATCATTGCCTTCTTAACGGCTTCATCTAGGCGGACTTTTCCTTTCGAAAACCCTGAGATGGGGACGCGTCCATCCGTGGTCGAAAAAAGGTGGTAATCGTTGCCGGACCAGGTGGGCAAATTCCCGACTATCGCCAGAGCTTCGTTGGAGAGGGGCACGATATGGTCGCGGTCGCCCTTGTAGCGGGCCTTCGGCACCTCGAGCCAATTTTTGTCGAGATTGATTTCAGACCGGCTTGCGCTAGCCCATTCCGTGCGTCGCTGGCCGGTTAGGAGAAGCAACTGGTAAAGAGGGCCAAATGGATAACCTAGCGATGCAGCCGCCTGCCAAACGTATCTGATTTCCTCGTCGCTCAGTGCCCGTCCGGCTTCGTCGCTTGCTTGAAGGTCGCTGCGCTTCAGGCCATGAATGGGGTTGTCCGCAATTATCTCGCGGTCGACGACCCAGTTGAAAAAGCGGGAAAGATGCTTTCGTACCTCTCGGGCGCTTCCGTGCTTGCCCTCCTTCACGAGGCCATCAATCAGCTCGTGGATGTGGGAGCGCCTGATATCGTGGACGGGGGTATTGGCCCACAGTGGCAACACGTTGCGGCGCAGCACGCCGTCAACGTTCTTCCAGGCTGCGATGTTCGGTATAATTTCGATCTCCATGAACCGCTTGAAGACTGCTTCGAAAGTATTGACGGACCGGATCAGGTTTTTTTCCCGCCTTTCAGTTCTGAGATCGCGACCCTCCGTTGCTGCCTGCATGATGTCGCGAGCCTGCCGCCGGGCGGCTGTGAGCTCCAACGGCGGGGTCGCCCCGAGGGTAATACGGTGCTGCTTTCCTGCCAGCAGCCGCCCTTTCGGGCTGGTGCCACCTTCGCCCAGCACACGATAAATTACGCTGAACGATTTCACGTTGCGGGGTGTTACGCGGAGCAGCAAACCGGGACAGGCTTCGTCCTCGACTTCCATGCGCCCACTGGGCGGAGCGGCAGTCTTGTCATATCGAAGCCGCTCGACGCCCTGCTGGGTGAACCGTTTTCGGTTGAGGCTCTTCATTTCTGCTCCCCCGGGGAGTGCTGGGGGAGTGTAATCGGACGTTTTCCACGCGAACTCATCCGAACTCCCTCGAACGTATCTTCAAATAAGATCAGAGGGTTGGCAAACCTGAGCTTTTCTTATGGTTACTAAATGGAACCGAAGAGCTTAACCTTGCCAAGGTCGGGGTCGAGGGTTCGAGCCCCTTCGCCCGCTCCAAGATTTCTCGCATGCCAAACCGATGATTGAATGACAAGCCGCCGTCAGGCGGCTTTGTCGTTTGTGGCGGCGGGCGACCTGCCGCCGCGGCCTGCTTCTTCCACCGAACCTGCATGCCATCTTCTGATACCAAGGATTGCAGCGTCGTCTTGTGCCGCGCCGCAAGGATCGTGACACACGCGAGGCTGGCAATTGTTTGAACGGGGATATCGGCAGCGCCTTGAGGCGGACCTGGTCAAATGGGTCGCAGAGGGCGTGATCTCGGGCGACGCGGCCCATTCCATCCGCAAGGCGCGATTTGGCGAAGAGGCGACCTCGCGCCTGCCCGCCATCTTCGCGATGCTCGGCGCCCTGATGCTGGCGGCCAGCGTCAGCGCCTTTGTTGCCGCGAACTGGCAGGAGATTCCACGCCTGGTTAGGCTGGTCGGCATTCTCACGCTGATTGCGGCTTGTTTTCCCGTTGCCCTGCTACTCGGCCGGCGCGCGATCCCCTGGGGCGCCGATGCCGCCGTGACGTTCGCCACGCTGTGCTTTGGCGCAGGCGTGGCGCTGGTCGGCCAGATGTATCATCTGCCCGGCGACTGGCCGGCCGGCGCCATGCTGGTGGCGATCGGCGCGCTCATCGCGGCGGCGCTGACGGGCAAGAGCGGCCCGCTCGTGATTGCCTTTGCGGCGATGGCGGCTTGGACGCTCGGACGGTCCGACGACGCGCAATGGCGCGAAATTCATTGGCCGTTCTTCTTGCTGTTCGTTCCGGCGTTTGCATTGGCGCTGGCCCGCGAAAATCGCCTGGTGGCGCACGCGGCCGTTCTGGCGCTGAGCGTCTGGCTGGCCTCAACGATCTGGTCGCCGGCGGATCGGCTGATCCATGGCGGCATTGCGTTCTCGGTAGCCTATATGGCGATCGGGCTGCTGGCGCTGGACCGCGACTGGCCCGCCGAGTTCCGGGCGCTCTTGCCATGGGGCGGCTGGGCCTTCGGCGTGCTGCTCTGCTTTGAAATCGAACTCGTTCTGGAAAAATATGTCCGCTTCGAGCACGCCATCGATGCGCATCTCGGCCTTGCCTATGTCGCCGCGGCGCTCGCGATCGCGGCCCTCGCGGGATTGGCGCGGGGCAGGGACAAGGGGCGGCTTGTGATCATCGCGGCCTGCGCCATTGGCTTGACGATTCCGCTGATGCTGGCGGGCGGCCCCGCAATTCCGAGCCGCGTGCTGATCCCCATCGCCGTGCTCGTCAGCGCTGTGGCCTTGATCGCAGGCGGCCTGCTGGTCGGTTTGCGGACATTTTTCATGGTCGGCTACGCGGTGTTCGGCGTTTCGATATTGATCCTGCTCTGGCGCACGGTCGGCACATTGCTCGACCAATCCCTGTTCTTCCTTGCCGCCGGTGTCGTGCTGCTGGGTCTCGCCTTGGGGGCGCGCAAACTCGCAAGCTGGTCAAGCCGTGCCAATGAACAATCCTCTGGGAGTGCGGCCTGATGAGTACCGTCGACAGCCTGATCGGGCGCGTGCCGCTGCTCCCGCGCTACATCCTCGCCGCGCTGCTGCTCTGCGGACTGATCCTCGCGATGGTCTATCAACGCGCGGAAATATTGCGAAACGGCCAGGAAGTCCGGCTCGAGATCGTGCCGGTCGATCCGCGCGATCTGTTTCGCGGCGATTACGTCATTCTCGATTATCAAATCTCGTCAGTTGACTTGCCGAAGGACTCAACGAGTGAGTTCAAGCGGGGTCAAAAAGTATTCGTGACCCTGCGGCCCGACGAGACCGGCAAGGCGAGGGCGGTCGCGATCTCATCCGAGCGGCCGGCGGTGTCCGGCGCCGATATCGTCATTCTGGGCACGGTGGACGCGGGATCGGTTTGCCCACCCAACGAGAGCGGGCTGAGAGTTTGCAAACCCGGAATCCGTGCCGCCCTCGTGAAATACGGGCTCGAAAGCTATTTCGTGCCGCAGGGCGAGGGCAAGAAAATCGAGACGACCGAAAAGGCACGGCTGGAGGTGGTCGCGGCCGTGACGCCTTCCGGCCAGGCCGCGATCAAGCGCCTGCTGATCGACGGCAAGCCCGTTTATGACGAGCCGCCGTATTGACAGGCGGCGCCCTGCCCGCGGAACGCTTCTCAATTCGAAGAGAACGTGTCAACCTGTAGTTACCCTAGGTTGCATGTTCATTTCATGCCGCGGGCGAGGCATGTCCCATGAGCCGAAAAATCATCCTGCTGTCCGACGGCACCGGTAATTCCGCCGCAAAAGTCTGGCGCACCAATGTCTGGCGCACCTTCGAGGCGCTGGATCTTTCCGGCAATGACCAGGTCGCGTTCTATGACGACGGCGTCGGCACCTCGTCGTTCAAGCCGATGGCGATCCTTGGCGGCGCATTCGGTCTCGGCCTGCGCCGCAACGTCATCGCGCTCTACAAGTTTGCCTGCCGGAATTATCGCGACACGGACGACGAATTGTTCGGCTTCGGCTTCAGCCGCGGTGCCTTCACGATCCGGATCGTGATGGGGTTGATCGACAGCCAAGGGCTGGTCAAAGCCGATAACGAAGCCGAACTGCATAGTCTCGCGAGTGCGGCCTACCGCGCCTATCGCCGGGATCGCTATCATGACCTGAGGCTGGAAGCACCCTACCAGTGGTTCCGCAACAAGTTCGGTCCGCACTACCCGCCCAAGGAGGTTCGCAGGAACGTCAAGGTCAGGTTCATCGGCGTCTGGGATACGGTTGCCGCCTACGGCATGCCGGTCGACGAAATGACCCGCGGCATTCATAAATATCTCTGGCGGCTCGAGCTGCCGGGCAAGCATCTGTCCGCGAGCGTCGCGCGCGCTTGCCAGGCGCTGGCGCTCGACGAGGAACGCACCACCTTCCACCCGCAGCTCTGGGACGAGACCGCCGGCACCAATGGCGGCGCGGCGGTGGTGGATCCCACAGCAAAGCGCTTCATCAAGGACGAACGTATCAGCCAGGTCTGGTTCGCCGGCGTGCATACCAATGTCGGCGGCGGCTATCCCGACGATGCGCTGGCCCACATCCCCTTCGTCTGGATGATCACCGAGGCGAGGCGCTGCGGGCTCAGATTCAAGTCGGATTATGCGGGCCAGCCGCCGAGCCCCGACCACATGATATCAGATCCCGATACATTCAAGAACGCGATCTCGAAGCGCGACAAGGACGGACGGCTGTACGATCCGCGCAAGGGCCTTGGCGGATACTATCGCTACGGGCCGCGCAAGCTGGTGCCGGCCTTCTATCCGAAGAAGCTGGAAGAAGACGAGGTCGACGTCGTCAGCGCCAAGATTCACGAAAGCGTCTTCCGGCGCATCGAGAACAACGCGCATGGCTACGCGCCGGTCGGCCTGCCGCCATATTACGACGTCGTCAAGGAGGACGGCGAGATCGTCGCGCCCGACAAGTTCAGCATCGCGCCCGCCACGCAACCCTTTGAGACGAGCGCCGCCGCGGCGCAGCGCGCGTTGGCGCAGGAGCATGTCTGGAACTGGGTCTGGCTGCGCCGCATCACCTATTTCGCCACCGTCGGCGCGACGCTGTGGCTGCTCGTCTTTCCGCTCATCAGCAGCGCGCAACGCTACGATGAATATACCAGTCCGATCCGCTGGGTGTCCCACCTCGTACGCTTTGTCGGCGGATTCCTGCCGGACTTTGCGACGACCTGGATCGACGGTTACGCGCGCGCGCCGGGCTGGTTCGCCTTCATCGCTGTCCTGGTCACAGGCCTGCTGGTTCTGTCCTCGAAGATCGCAGGCCGCACGTCGAACCTGATGGCCTCGATCTGGCGGAAGTCGCCGGGAGCGCCGTCAGCGCTCCCTGACAACTGGATCTATGATCTGCGCAGCAGCCCGCTTTACATCCGCATCCAGGACACTTTGAAGCAAAGGATCGCTCCGGGCTTCTTCGCGGCGGTGTTCGTCTATCTCGGATTTGCGCTTGTCAGCCACCTTGCTTACGACGGCTGGGACATGGCCGGATATACCTGCGTGCATCGCGATTCCGATCCGAAACCCGCGGTGCTCGCCGTCAACCAGACCGCGCGCGTCGAATTCGAGACGTCGGATTTGTGCAAGGCGACCGGCATCCTGCTGCAGCATCGCGGCCGCTATTATGTGACCATTCAAGCCGGCGGCAAAAACGGCCAAGACAAGCAATGGTTCAATGGCCTTGCCCGCATCGGCACGCCGGTCGGGGGCTTTTCCAGCAAAGAGCGGCCGCAATGGTACGAGCGCGTCTATCTCTGGCTATTGCTGCCGATGCGGCGGGAATTATCCAAGGACTGGTTCCGCATCGTTTTGCGTTTTGGTAACGTCGGCGGCGAAGAAGACTCCTACGAGCCCGATCCCTACGACGACATTATCCAGTTCAACATCACGCCGACGATCGCGCCGAACGGCAAGGAAGAACTGTTCGTCTTCGTCAACGACGCCGTGATCGGCATCCCCGGTCTTTACGATTTGCTCTACCGCAACAACCGCGGCACCGCCGTGCTGACGGTGAAGCGCACGCGGTAGCGCTCTCATCCCGTGGCGATCCTCGCCTTCCGGATCAAGGTGCTTCGACGCCCGGCCACCGTTCGATCCGGCCGCGGCGCTGGCTCGAAACGAATATTGCGGTGCAGCGCGTCCCTTGCAAAAAGTCCGAAACAAAACCGGACGAAGAATATTTCCACTCAATCTAATTTCGTCTGACAGGGTAGCGCAGCCTACGCTTCTCTCCTGCAATGGATGTGCTACCATTTTAGGGTCTATTCCACCTCACCTGACCAAGTTCGCCTCGAACGTTCAAAATAATAACAGGCGCAGCCGCACAAGGCTGCATAGGGAGTGACGCGATGAAATCGGCTTTCCATCGATCTGTTCTTGCGCTCACGGCGATCCTCGTTGTCGCGGGGGCCAGCCAGGCCAACGCGCAACAGAAGCCGCTCAAGAAATACGAATCCGGCACCAAGGAATTCTGGACCAACCCGCCGCCCGACTGGTTTCTCGGCGACGAGACCGAGGCGCAGCGGGGACAGGCGCCGCCGTCCGGCCCGCCGACCGGCGCAACCGACGCCGAACTCGCCAAGCTGATCCCGAAGATCAAATTGCCCGCGGGCTTCAAGATCGAGGTCTACGCCTCGGGCGTGCTTGCGGCGCGGCAGATGGCGTGGGGCGACAAGGGCACGCTGTTCGTCGGCTCCTTCGGCCTCGGCAACGTCTATGCGATCAAGGACAATGGCGGCAAGAAGGAGGTCAAGACCATCCTCAAGGGCCTCAACATGCCCACCGGCCTCGCGTTCCGCGACGGCGCGCTCTACGTCATCGCGGTCGACAAGCTGATCCGCTACGACAACGCCGAAGCCAATATCGACAATCTCGGCGCCGGCAAGGTGGTATATGACGACATGCCGTCCTACGCCGCGCATGGCTGGAAATACATCGCGGTCGACAAGGAGGGCTGGTTCTATCTGCCGTTCGGACCTCCCTTCAACATCGGCATTCCGCCGACCAGCGTCTCGCAGATCCGCCGTGTCGATCCCAAGACCGGCAATGCGGAAATCTGGGCGCTCGGCGTCCGCAACAGCGTCGGCGGCGATGTCGATCCGCGCACCGGGCGGCTCTGGTTCACGGAAAACGCCCGTGACTGGATCAGCGACGACTTGCCGAGCGACAAGCTCAACATGATCTCGAAGATCGGCGAGCATTTCGGCTATCCCTATTGCCACCAGGGCAATATGCCGGATCCGAAATTCGCGATGGGTCACAAGTGCTCGGAGTTCACGCCGCCGGTGCTCAATCTCGGTGCGCATGTGGCGCCGCTCGGCATGAAGTTCTACAGCGGCAGCCAATTCCCCGCCGAGTACAAGAACAACATCCTGATCGCCGAACACGGCTCCTGGAACCGGAAAAAGTATCAGGGCGCCCGGATCAAGCGCGTGATCGTCGGTCCCGACGGCAAGAACGCCAAGCAGGAAATCTTTGCTTCCGGCTGGCTCGAAGGCGACCAGGGCTATCTCGGCCGGCCCAACGACATCATCCTCGACAAGGACGGCTCGATCCTGGTGTCCGACGACTGGGCCGGTGCGATCTATCGCATCAGCTACGCGAAGAAGTAGGGCGGAGATAATAGGGGCTGCGGTTGCTCGGGAACGAGTGGCCGCAGCTTCGCGTTTTGGAATGGAACATGCTCGTCATGCCCGGACTTGATCCGGGCATCCATCAACGCAAAATTTCTTGAAGAGAGATGGATGGCCGGGTCAAGCCCGGCCATGACGACGGGAGAGCTATGATGCGACTTGCGTTTACCGGGATGCTACTAGCAGCAGCGATGATCTGCGGCCCCACCCATGCCGCCGATATCGCCGCCGGCAAGGCGAAAGCCGAATTGTGCGTCGGCTGCCACGGCGAGAACGGCATTTCGCAGATGGAAAACATTCCCTCGCTGGCGGCGCAGCCGGACATGTTCATCCAGTGGCAGTTGGTGTTCTACCGCGCCGGTGCCCGCAAGAACGAGCAGATGCAGCCGATCGTCGAGCAGCTCAACAACGAGGACATCCGCAATCTCGGCGCCTATTTCGCGCAGCTCCCGCCGCCGAAGGCGCCGCCTGACGACAAGCCGGATCTGTCGAAGAAGGGCGCGCAGGCGGCCGTGGGCGGGCGTTGCGCGTCTTGCCACCTGCCGGACTACGCCGGCACGAAGGCGGTCGCCCGCGTCGCCGGGCAGCGTCAGGATTATCTCGTCAAGGCGCTGCACGACTACAAATCAGGGGTGCGGTCCGGCGGCGGCATGGCGGCGATGGCCAGTGTCGCCTATTCCCTCAGCGAAGAAGAGATCGAGGCGCTGGCGCATTATCTGGCGCATTTGTAATTGCTGTCGTCCCTGCTCAAGGCCGGGACGACGCCAAAAATAGATCCCGCGGCGTGTCGCTACCCCCGCTGCTTTTCATACGCCTTGAGATGGGTGTAGGCGATGCGCAGCTTCGGCACCGGAATTTTCGCGGCGTCGGCGCGGGCGACGAGATCGCCGATGACGTGATCGGCTTCGACCGGAAAGCCTCCCTTGATGTCGCGGAACATCGACGCCGTCATCGGTGAACCTTCGGCGGTCAGCAAACCGCGCGTGCGCTGGAAGAACGGGCCTGTCGGCTCGTGACCTGCGGCCTTTGCGATCGCGCTGGTCTCATCCAGCATGCCGAGCAGGAAATCCCTGCCGCCCGTCACCGCCAGGATGTTCCCCACCGAAGTGCGCATCAGGCAGGTCGATGCCGCCAATGAGGCGAGGAATACCCACTTCTCCCACATGTCCTGCATGATGTGTTCGCTGGCAAGTGCGCCGATATTGCCGCTGGTGAAGATTTCCGAGATCGCACGGACGCGGTCCGACATGGTGCCGTCGCGTTCGCCGAAATTGAGCGACTGCATCGGCGCCAGCTGCACCACCTCGCGCGCCTCATTGAGCGTCGCGGCAATAGCGCAGAGGCCGCCCAGCACGCACTCCGCGCCAAATCTTTCGTCGAGCACGTTCAAGTGCAGCATGCCGTTGAGCAGCGGGATGATCGCCGTATTTGTGCCAACCGCCGGCGCAAAGGATTTTATGGCGTCATCGAGGTCGAACGCCTTGCAGCTCAGCAGCACGACGTCGAATTTTTCCGAGAGCTTGTTGGCCTGCACCGTTGGCGGATTTTTCAGCGTGACGTCGCCGCCAGGGCTCTTGATGACGAGGCCGGCGGAGGCGAGTTCAGAGGCGCGTTTGGGCCGCACCAGAAACGTCACGTCGCGCCCGGCCTGAAGCAGCCTGCCGCCGAAATATCCGCCGATGGCGCCGGCGCCGACCACGAGAATGCGCATTGGTTGGTATCCTGTTGTTGTTGGTTTTTCTTAGGAAGCGAATGGCGAAGAGGGAAGAGTCCATTCGCTATTCACTACTCGCCATTCGCCACCTTACCACTTCTCCCCGAACGGACGAATCTCCAGCTCGAACGTCCAGGCGCTGCGCGGCTGCTGGTAGAGCTGCCAATAGGACGCCGCGACCGAGGCCGGTGGCATCAGCAAATCAGGATTATCGAGGGCTTCCTTGCCCCAGAGCTGCTCGCGGCGCTCGCGCACCCAGGCAGTGTCGACGCCGGAATCGATGATCAGATGCGCGACATGGATGTTCTTTGGCCCGAGCTCGCGCGCCATCGATTGCGCCACCGCGCGCAGGCCGAATTTGGCGCTGGCAAAGGCGGCAAAACCGCTGCCGCCGCGCAGGCTCGCGGTCGCGCCCGTGAAGAAGATGTTGCCCTGGCCGCGCGGCAGCATCAGCCGCGCCGATTCCCGGCCCGCCAGGAACCCGGCCCAGCAGGCCATCTCCCAGACCTTTCGAAACACGCGGTCGGTGGTCTCAAGGATCGGGAAATTGACGTTGGCGCCGACATTGAAGATGCAGACCTCCAGCGGCGCGTGCGCGTCGGCGTCGTTGAGGAAGGCGGCGACCTCGTCCTCCTTGCGCGCATCGAGCGAGCGCGCCACGATCGACCCGCCGGCCGCTTCGATCTCTTTCTTCAGCGGCTCCAGCTTGGCGCCGTCCCGCCGGCCGGCGAAAACGGTGAAGCCTTCGGCGGCGAATTTCTTGGCGATCTCGCTGCCGATGTAGTCGCCGGCGCCGATCACTGCGACGGTGGCGTTTCGTTTTTGCATTGGTGAACTCCACATCTGTTTCTGTGGCGCCGTCATTCCGGGGCGATGCGCAGCATCGAACTACGATGTGCAATTGCACATCTGGGAATCTCGAGATCCCGGGTTCGCTGCGCGCCCCGGGATCACGCTACGCGTCATTTCCCCGAAACCATCTCCTCGACTTCGCGCAGCTGTTCCTTGCCGAAGAACATCTCCTTGCCGACAAAGAACGTCGGCGAGCCGAACGCGCCGCGCTCGACCGCGGCTTGCGTGTTCTCGATCAGCTTTGCCTTTACATCCGCGTCCTGTGAGCGGGCCAGTAGCTTGCCTGCATCGAGGCCGGAGGAGGCCAGCGCCTTCGCGGCGACTTCCGGGTCGTCCATTTTCTTCGGCTCGACCCACATGTGATGAAACGCAGCTTCGACATATTTCTCGAACACACCTTCCATTTGCGCCGCGACCGCTGCTCGCATCAGGTTCAGCGTGTTGACGGGAAAAAATGGATTCCAGGTGTAGGGCTTGACGCCAAAGCGCTTGACGAAGCGTTCGGTCTCGATCGCGTGGAACTCGCGCTTGTTCTTGACGCCGGCGAGCGTTTCGGCCGGCGACTTGTTGTTGGTGGCCTTGAAGATGCCGCCGAGCAGCACCGGGACATACTCGAATTTCGTGCCGGTCCGCTTTTCGATCGCCGGGATCGCCTCGTGGCTGAGGAAGGCGTTGGGGCTGCCGAAATCGAACAGGAACTGCGGATTGGAGCTCACGGCATCCTCCTGACGGCTTCTTATATGATTACTATCATCCAAATGAGCCTAGCCGGTCGATGCTGCGAGATCAACAGATAGAGCGGGCTGACGCCGTCAGCCCGCTCCATCGTTTTCGCGAAGTCATGTTCCCTGCGCGGCCTGGTCGCTGTAGGCCAGCTTGACGATGTGGTCGCGCACATCCACCGGCCAATCCGCGATCAGTCCGGCGAAGCGGCGCCGGTCGTCGGCGAACAGAGCGCGCGAAGCTTCCTCGAAATTGGCGAGATTGCCGGCCATCGCAGACATGAAGTGGTAGGCCGCATCGCGCGCCGCGCGCAGGCGGTCGCGATCACCGTTGATGCGGCGGGCTTCATCCACCAGCTTGCGCAAGGCCACCGACGCGCCGCCGGGCTGGGTGTTCAGCCATTCCCAGTGCCGTGGCAACAGCGTCACCTCGCGTGCCACCACGCCGAGTTTGGGCCGGCCGCGGCCGCGCGGCTCCGCCGGCCCGAGTTCGGGAGCCGGAGCCTCGGGCTCGGTGCGTGGAAGCCTCGCGACGATTTCGTCCTCGCTGCCGCGCAGGTCCAGATCGAGCGGTCGGCCGCTGCTGTCGCTGAAGATGTGGACCGAGCCGGCCATCCGGCCGGCCCGCTTGATGGCGAGCGCCACCTGGGCAAGGGAGCCGGTAATGAAGCGCCGTTCGCCTTCGAAGGCGGTAAAGCTTTGGGTCATTTTGCGTTTCCGAAACAGCCACATGGGATAAATATACCCGGGTATATTTGGTCTGTCAATATTACCCGGGTATTTTGTTCCTCAGCCCTATAATATGCCGTCCTATTGTCTAGGGCTGGTAAGTCGCAAAATCGGCCAAGGCCTGATACGGGAACATCCGCAATTCCCGGAGGGACAGCCATGCTGACGGTGCACCATCTCAACAATTCCCGCTCGCAGCGCGTGCTGTGGCTGCTCGAAGAGCTCGCCGTGCCCTACGAGATCGTGCGTTATCAGCGCCAGGCCGACATGCGCGCGCCGAAAGAGCTGCGCGCCATTCACCCGCTCGGCAAGTCGCCCGTGATCACCGACAACGGTAACACCATCGCGGAGTCAGGCGCGATCGCCGAGTACATCATAGGCACCTATGGCAACGGCAAGCTGATCCCCGCAACGAATACGCCGGAGCGGCTGCGCTACACCTATTGGCTGCACTATGCGGAGGGCTCCGCGATGTCGCCGCTGCTGCTCAAACTGTTGTTCACGCTGATGCCGAAGCGTGCGCCGGCGTTGCTGCGGCCGCTGGTGCGCAAGGTCTGCAACACGGCGCTGACCACACTGGTCAATCCGCAGCTCAAGCAGCACATGGATTACTGGGAGAGCGAACTGGCGAAAAGCGAATGGTTCGCCGGCAACGAATTCTCCGGCGCCGATATCCAGATGAGCTTTCCGCTCGAAGCCGCCGCGGCGCGCGGCGGGCTGGAGCAGGGACATCCGAAGGCAATGGCGTTCCTCGAACGCATCCACGCCCGTCCGGCCTATGCCCGCGCGCTGGAAAAGGGCGGGCCGTATGTGGTGGGGAGGTAGCTCCCCCGTCATTGCGAGGAGCAAAGCGACGAAGCAATCCATCGGTCCGCTATGCCGCACTATGGATTGCTTCGCTTCGCTCGCAATGACGCCTCACGGCCCTACCGCCGCGATCACTTCCTTCACCAACCTGGCGAGCCCTTTGATGTCGCCTTCCGGATCGACGCTGTCGCCGAGACGCACGACGACGAGACGCTGTGACGGCATGATCACGATGCGCTGGCCGAGATCGCCGGCTGCAAAGAACGCGTCGCGGGAGATACCGAGCCGCACGCGCTCCTTGGCGCGTTCATGCTCGCTGCGGTTGGTCAAAAAGCCGGCGCCATAGTCGGTGTCGAGCGTGGCGGCGGCGGAGAAATCCACCCAGTCCTCGTGCAGCAGGCGTTTGCCGCCGACAATGCCGTCATTGACAAACAGCAGTCCGAACCGCGCCCAGTCCCGTGCGCTCGCCAGCATGTTGGTCGATCCCTGCAGCGTGCCCATCGCGTCGAATTCCAGCGTGACGTTGCGCATGCCGAGAGGATTGAACAGTTCGCGCCACGCAAACGCCAGGCTCTGCTCCGGTCCGCCGACGGCATCGCGAATGATCCGCGCCAACAATTGCGTGGTCGGGCTGGAATAGGCCCACCGCGTGCCCGGCGGCGCGACAAGCGTAGCGTTGACCGCGAAGCCGGCCATGTCGTCGGTCAGATAGACCATCTGGCCGAAGCTGCTGGCCTCATCGAGTGCCAGCCCGGTGGTCATGCGCAGCAAATGCTCGACCTCGATCTCGCGCCTGAGATCGCCGCGCCATTCCGGTATCGGCGCGGGCATCGATGGCGTGACAAGGCCTTGCTGGGTCAGCACGCCGATCAAGGCATTGGTCACCGACTT
Organism: Bradyrhizobium sp. AUGA SZCCT0169; assembly: GCF_018130085.1. NCBI lineage: Bacteria > Pseudomonadati > Pseudomonadota > Alphaproteobacteria > Hyphomicrobiales > Nitrobacteraceae > Bradyrhizobium > Bradyrhizobium sp. AUGA SZCCT0169. The sequence continues at coordinate 153,507 of NZ_JAFCMC010000007.1, forward strand.
GGTCATGGAAAAGCCGGGCAGCGGCGTGTTGACGCCGATGCCGCTGGCGTAGCGCTCGGCGATCACCCTGCCGTCATGCACCACGACGACAGCCTTGGTGCGCCGGAACGGCGGCTCGGCTGGCTCCTCGAAGGCGTGATCGAGCGCGGCGTTCAATGCCGGATTGGACGGCGCCACGACATCGGGGCCGGCAATCTCGCCCAGCAGCGGCGGCGATTTCGGTACCTTCAATGCGTCAATGTCGCTCCTGAGGATGTACGGCTCCTTCGTTCCGTGCCGCAGCACACAGCCGAGGCCTTCATGGTAGACAGCGCGGCTGCCGAACATCCATGCCGCCGACGCATCGACACTCATCGCCGTGTGATCAACGTGGAATCGCAGCGCCGTGCGCAGGCGGCGCAGTCCGGGACGCTCGATGGTTTCCGAAAACACGGTTTGCGGATCGAGGCCGGAGACGAAGGTCTTGGCGCAGACATTGTGCGCGACCAAGCCGGTGGCGATGCGGATCGTGCGATCGGGGCGGTAGATGATGCAGGCCGTCGCCGACACGGTCAGCAGCAACGCGACAGCGGTCCAACTTCGCCAGCCCACACGTCTCTCCGCTATCAATCCGTTTCCAGCGCTACGGCTTCGCGGCGGCGACCGAGGGCAGCGCCTGTACGGTGACGCCGGGCGGCGGGACGTCATCATCAGGGACGAAGAAGTCCGGCATCAGGGCTACAGATTTGTCGACGCGGTAAGGTTCGAAATCGCGCACGCCACTGGCATAGAGCACCTTGTCGTCGATGCAGAACTGCCCGGTGAATTCGCGGGACGGCTTGGTGAAGATGACGTAAGCAGCGTCGCCCATGATTTCAGGCGTGCGGCTGGCGCGCATCATGGCGTCGCCGCCGAGGAGATTGCCGACCGCGGCGGTCGCGATCGTGGTGCGCGGCCACAGCGCGTTGACGGCGACGCCTGCCGATCTCAGTTCACCTGACAGCCCGAGCACGCACATGCTCATGCCGAACTTGGCCATCGTATAGGCGGTGGAATGCTCGAACCATTTCGTCTTCATGTCGAGCGGCGGCGACAGCATCAGGATGTGCGGGTTTTCGGCCTTCTTCAGATGCGGGATGCAATATTTCGACACCAGGAAGGTGCCTCGCGTATTGATGCCCATCATCAAGTCGAACCGTTTCATGTCGGTCATCTGCGAATTGGTCAGGCTGATGGCGCTGGCATTGTTGACGCAGATGTCGATGCCGCCGAACTCGGCCACGGTTTTCTCGATCGCCGCGATCACCTGCGCTTCGTCGCGAATATCGCACAGCACCGGCAGCGCCTTGCCGCCGGCGGCGCGCACCTCGTCGGCGGCGGTGTAGATGGTGCCCTTGAGCTTTGGGTGCGGCTCGGCGGTCTTGGCCGCGATCGCGACATTGGCGCCGTCACGCGCGGCGCGCAGCGCTATCGCCAGCCCAATGCCGCGGCTGCCACCGGATACGAACAGCGTCTTGCCTTTGAGGGATGTCATGGGAGGACTCCATTATCGACGCATGGTTAGGGACGCGCAAATGGTCGGGCTCCCTCCCCCCTTGCGGGGGAGGGTCGGGGAGAGGGGTGGCGTCATCGGCACCGCCCGTGTGAACCCCTCTCCCCGACCCTCCGGCCGCAAGGGGGAGGGAACACACCTTTGTTCACGGCGACACTTCAGAAAAACAATCCTACGCCGATGATGCGATCAGGCAAATCGGCGGCTTTACGTCACTGCCCCGCCGCCTCTGCACCACGCGTACGCGGATCGGGAGCGCCGAGCAGGCCGGTGGGCGTAACGGCGATCGAATTGGCCGAGGTCTGGCCGAGCGGCACGATCACCTGATGCCCTTTGGCCTTCAGCGCATCGAGCGTCTCCTGCGGAAAGCCGCGTTCTGCGCGCACTTCGTCGGGCATCCACTGATGATGCACGCGTGGCGCGGCGACGGCAGCCGCAACATCCATCTTGTAGTCCAGCGCGTTCACGACGACCTGCAGCACCGCCGAAATGATCCGGCTGCCGCCGGGCGTTCCCGTCACCAGCACCGGCTTGCCGTCCTTCAGCACGATGGTCGGCGACATCGACGAGAGCGGCCGCTTGCCGGGGCCGGGCAGATTGGCCTCAAAACCCACCAGCCCGAAGGCGTTGGAGGCGCCGGGCGCGGCGGTGAAATCGTCGAGTTCGTTGTTGAGCAGCACGCCGGTGCCGTCGGCGACCAGGCCGACGCCATAGGGGAAGTTCAGGGTGTAGGTGTTGCTGACGGCGTTGCCACGGCTGTCGACAACCGAATAATGCGTGGTGTTGCTGCCCTCGCGTTGCGGGGTAATCTTCAAGACATCGGCCGACGGCGTTGCGCGTTCCGGATCGATGCTGGCGCGTTGCCTCGCCGCATAATCCTTGGCAAGCAGGACCTGCATCGGTGCGTTGACGAAATCGGGATCGCCGAGATAGCGGGCGCGGTCGGCATAGGCGCGCTTCATCGCCTCGATCATGACATGCAGCGAGGGCGCCAAGCCCTGCTTCATGTCGGACATCGGAAAGCCTTCGAGGATGTTCAGCGTTTCCAGCAACACCGTGCCGCCCGACGACGGCAGCGGCATCGAGACGATGTCGTAGCCGCGGTAATTGCCGCGCACCGGCGCGCGGAGCAGCGCCTGATATGATCTCAGATCGTCCGGCGTCATGATGCCGCCGGCACTGCTCACCGCCTTCGCCAGTTTTTCGGCAACCGGTCCTTCATAGAAGCCGCGCGGGCCCTGTTCGGCGATCGCGGTCAGCGTGGCCGCCAGATCAGGCTGGATCAGCCGGTCGCCGTCGCGCAGCTGCTCACCATCGGCACGCGAGAAAGGTTTTGCGGAATTCGGCCAGCGCGCCATCCGGCGATACATGTCGGAGAGGGTATCGGCCATGTCGTCGGCGACGATAAAACCGTCGCGGGCCAGTTCGATCGATGGCTGGATGGTCTGTGCGAGGGTGAATTTGCCGGAGCCGTATTTTTCCAGCGCCAGCGCCAGGCCCGCCACGGTGCCGGGCACGCCGATGCCGAGCGCCGAATTGCGCGATTTGTCGGTGTCGGGTTTGCCGTCGGCGCCGAGATACATGTCGCGCGTGGCGGCTGCTGGCGCGGTCTCGCGATAATCGATCGCGACGGCTTCGTTGCGCTCGGCGGAATGAATCACCATGAAGCCGCCGCCGCCGATATTGCCGGCGCGCGGGTAGGTCACCGCCAGCGCAAAGCCGGTCGCGACCGCGGCGTCGACCGCATTGCCGCCCTGCCGCAAAATGTCGGCGCCGATGCGGGCCGCGAGTTTTTCCTGCGCCACCACCATGCCCTGCTGGGCGGATACGGCGCGCACCGTGGCAAGGTCCGGCGGTGTATAGAGGCGGCGTTGCTCCTGCGCATACGCCGCTGTGCTGCATGCAACAACGAGCGTGATGGTCGCCAGCGCGCTACGCCACTTATTCGTGCAGAAAATCATCCAAAATCCGCCGCAGTTGGAGCCGGTGTAATGCCTGGCAATCGCACACGCATATAATCGCATGCTATATGGGTTCGAATTCGACGGGCAAAACGCCTTGTCGTGATCGATGAAGGAAATTCCTGGGCATGACGGTGATTTCTCCGCAGGCATCTGGCGCTGATATTCCAGGAAAATATCCGCCCCGCGCCGCCGTCGTCAGCTGGATCTTCTTCGATTGGGCAGCCCAGCCCTATTTCACGCTGATCACCACCTTCGTGTTCGCGCCGTATTTCGCGGGCTTCGTCGCGCCGGATCCGGCGACCGGGCAGGCGCTGTGGGGGTTTGCCACCGCGGCCGCGGGGCTGTTGATTGCGCTGATGTCGCCGATCCTGGGCGCGATTGCCGACGCCAGCGGCCGTCGCAAGCCGTGGATCGCGGGATTCGGCTTGCTGCTGGTGATCGGATCGAGCCTGATGTGGTTCGGAAAGCCCGGCGATCCCAGCATTATCCCGACACTGCTGCTGTGTTATGCGATCGCAAGTGTCGGCGTCGAATTCGCCACCGTGTTCAACAACGCGATGATGCCCACGCTGGTGCCGCCGGACAAGATCGGACGGCTGTCCGGCACCGGCTGGGCCACCGGCTATGTCGGCGGCATCCTCAGCCTGATCCTGGTGCTCGGTTTTCTCGCTGCCAACCCTCAGACCGGACGCACGCTGTTCGGCTTCATGCCGCTGTTCGGCCTCGACCCGGTGACGCATGCTGGCGACCGCATCACCGGGCCGCTGACGGCGCTATGGTTCATGCTGTTCACGCTGCCGATGTTTTTGCTGACGCCGGATTATCCGGCAAAGCTGCCGGTGCGCGCGGCGTTGCGCGAAGGTTTGAGCGAGCTGAAGCAGACGCTGCGCGAACTGCCGAGGCAGAAGTCGCTGGCAACGTTCCTGCTTGCCAACATGATCTATACCGACGGGCTGGTGTCGCTGTTTGCCTTCGGCGGCATCTATGCGGCGGGCACGTTCGGCTGGCACACCATCCAGATCGGCACCTTCGGCATTGTAGCTGCGATCGCGGGCGTGTTCGGGGCCTGGCTCGGCGGCAAGCTCGACGACCGCGTGGGGCCGAAGCGCGTGATCGCGATCAGCCTCCTGGTGCTGCTGCTGGCGCTCGCCGCCATCCTGCTGGTCGACAAGGATTCGATTCTGTTCGCGAAGGTGGACCCGCCCGTCCCCGGCGGACCATTATTCGCCGGGGCTGCCGAGCGCGCCTATCTCATCCTCGGATGTCTGATCGGCGGTGCTGGCGGTCCCCTGCAGGCGGCGTCGCGCACGCTGCTCATTCGCCTCGCGCCGCAAGATCGCATCGCGCAGTGTTTCGGGCTGTTCGCGTTGACCGGAAAGGTCACCTCGTTCGTCGGACCGCTGCTGATCGGCGTGGTCACGGCGGTGACCGCGAGTCAGAAAGCGGGGATGGCGCTGCTGGTGGTGTTTTTTGTTGTTGGGCTGGCGCTGTTGTGGCGGGTGAGGGAGAGGTGAGGTTGCCGCGCTCTCTCAACACGTCGTCCCGGCCTTGAGCATCTGAGCTCAAGGCCGGGGCGACAGTAATCAATGCCGGAAATGCCGCACGCCGGTGAACACCATGGCGATGCCGTGGTCGTCGGCGGCCTTGATCACCTCGTCGTCGCGCATCGAGCCGCCGGGCTGGATCACAGCGGTGGCGCCGGCTTCGATGCAGGCCAGCATGCCGTCGGCGAACGGGAAGAACGCGTCTGAGGCGACCACCGAACCCTTGGTCAACGGTTCGGCGAGCTTGAGTTCAGCCGCCGCGTCCAGCGCCTTGCGGGCGGCGATGCGGGCGGAATCGACCCGGCTCATCTGGCCGGCGCCGATGCCGACGGTGGCAAGATCCCTGGCGTAAATAATCGTGTTGGATTTGACGTGCTTGGCGACGCGGAAGGCGAATTTGAGATCGCGCAGTTCGGCGTCCGTGGGCGCGCGCTTGGTCGCGACCTTCAGCGCCATGTCTTCGATCACGGCGTTGTCGCGGCTTTGAACCAACAGACCGCCGGACACGGTCTTGGCGGTGAGGCCCGGCTTGCGCGGATCGGGCAGGCCGCCGACCAGCAATAGCCGCAGATTCTTCTTTGCGGCGACGACGGCGATGGCTTCCTCTGTCGCGTCCGGTGCGATGATGACCTCGGTGAAGATTTCAGTGATCGCGCGCGCAGCGTCGGCGTCGAGCGTGCGGTTGACCGCGACGATGCCGCCGAACGCCGACGTCGAATCGCAGGCCAGCGCCCTCTTGTAAGCGCCGAGCAGATCGCTGCCCTCGGCAACGCCGCAGGGGTTGGCATGCTTGACGATGACGCAGGCGGCGGTGCGGGCCGGGTCGAACTCGGCGACGCATTCATAGGCCGCATCGGTGTCGTTGATGTTGTTGTACGACAGTTCCTTACCCTGGAGCTGGCGCAAGGTCGAAACGCCTGGCCGCTTGTCGGGCGTGGCGTAGAACGCCGCGGTCTGGTGCGGGTTCTCGCCGTAGCGCAAGGACTGGATCAGCTTGCCGCCGAAGGCGCGGAAGTCCGGCGCGTCGTCCTTTAGCTGAAGCGCGAACCAGTTCGAGATCGCGGCGTCATAGGCGGCGGTGCGAGCGTAGGCTTTTGCCGCGAGGCGGCGGCGCAGTGTCAGCGAGGTCGCGCCGTTGTTGGCGGCGAGCTCGTCGAGCACGGATTGATAGTCGCGGGCTTCGACGACGACGGCGACGTCGTCATGGTTCTTCGCCGCGGCGCGGATCATCGCCGGGCCGCCGATGTCGATGTTCTCGATGCAGTCTTCGTAACCGGCGCCTTTGTCGACGGTCGCCTCGAACGGATAGAGGTTGACCACCAGCAGATCGATCGGCGCGATGCCGTGCGCCTGCATCGCATCCGTGTGTTCCTTGTTGTCGCGGATCGCGAGCAGGCCGCCATGCACCTTCGGATGCAGCGTCTTGACCCGGCCGTCCATCATTTCGGGGAAACCGGTGAGGTCGGACACATCGCTGACCTTCAGCCCCGCGGCCGCGATCGCTTTTGCCGTGCCGCCGGTGGAGACCAGATCAACGCCGTAGCCTGCAAGCGCGCGGGCGAATTCGATCAGGCCTGTTTTGTCGGACACGGACAACAGAGCGCGGGTGACGCGGCGGGGATGGTCAGTCATGGCAGGTTTCCTGGCAGGTTCGCCAGCCCGGTAGCATGGTTTTGCCGGTCATGAAACCGCGGCCGATGCCGGAATTCGGGAAAATACCGGGGATATTGGCATGCCAGTTTTCGACATAGCGAGGAGCAAAGCGACGAAGCAATCCATCTATCCGTTATGCCGCGCTATGGATTGCTTCGCTGCGCTCGCAATGACGGCTCGCGAATCCCCTACAGCGGCAATTCCGGTTCGCGCCTGGCGTTGCGCCTTGCGTTGGTCGCCGCGGCTGAGGTCGAGGAACGCACAAAATTCCAGCGGATCGAGGTTGCCTGCCGTGAATCCTGCCGGATCACGATCTGGGCGGTGCGGCGGGGGCCGTCATTGCCGGCCAGGAACACGCTGTCCTCGAGGTCGACCTTGTCGTCGAGCGCCTCGAAGGTCCAGACGTCGCGGTTGGGCAGTACCAGCATGACACCGCGGGCGTCGGAAAGCCGGCTCGCCTTCACGGACGGGTGCAGATGAAACCGCAAGGCAAAATCGCTGCCGTTGCCCTTGAAGCGCGAGCCCGGTGCCGGCGACAGCGTGTCCTCGCCGTCGAGCCGCGCGCCGTCAGGCGCCATCATCAGCACGCGGCGGTGCACGACGCCAAATCGCGGCAGATAGCCGTCATGCGATGTGGTCAAGAGATCGCCGTTCTCCACCGCCTCGCGATAGCTCTCCACATTGGCCGGGCCGCTGGTGACAGGCGCACCCTGCAGCAGCCGTTTCATCGCCGATATCTCGACGAACTGGCAGGACGACGTCTCGTGATAGGTCAGGGTCGAATGCGCCGCGGTAGAGCGCGCAAAGGCGCGCCAATTGTCGCGGCCGGTCGAGGGCATGCCGCAATTGACGACGATCCGGCTCGGCCCGGAGGACAATTCGAACGCCAGGCAGCCGGCATGCGCGTCCTGGCTGATATTCGGCGGCGGCGGCGGACCGGTGTCCATGATGACCGTGGTGGCGCCGGCGTCGAGGCGCTGAAAGCCGGTATGCGGCATGTGCGCCATCGGCACGCCGTGGGTGTCGTCATAGGCCAGCAGCGTCGCCACCAGATCGTTCGGCGCGTTGCTCATGCCGTTGAACAGCGCAAAGGCGCCGTCGCCATGACGGAAGAAGCGCAGCATCGGCATCATGCGGTCGATCGCGTTCAATAGCGCCGGCGGCGGCGCGATATTACGCGCGGCAAAGGTCTGGCGCAGCGGCAGCATGTCGCTGAGCAGCTCGACAAGCGCGCCGGGATTGCGCGAGATGTGCCCGCCGTCGGGCAGGATCTGCCGCTGCAATTCGTCGGACAGCCGCCGTGACGCCGAGCGGATATGTTTGGCCTGGTTTGCGAGGCACAGCGAGGCGTAGCAAAGCGCGATCAGCACCTGCACCCGCGGCACGCCGTCGGCGATGTCGAGCATGGTGTAGCGCAGATAGCGGATCTCGCGGGTCAGCCCGCGCAGATATTTGCGATAGAATTTGCCGTCGGTATCGCCGAGCACCAGCGGGGCCTGCGACAACAGCGAGATGACGCGGCGCGCCAGCACATCGGCGCGGCGCTCGAGCGGCCGCTTGCGTCCGGGATTCGAAATCCAGTCGTCGACCAGCGAACGGGCATTGGCGCGGGTCAGCGCGGTGTCGGCCGCGCGCAGATGGCGCAGCCAGCCGAAGCCGAGCAGCGCCACTTCCCAATCTTCCGACGGCGGCTCGAGATCGAAGATCGAGCGGCCGTGGCAGGTCACGATCTTGCCGGCGAACACGAAACGGCCGGCGTAGATTTCGGCGGCGCGGGTGGCATCGGCGGTGCGCAGATCATGCGGGGCGATGATCAGCCGGTCGGCGCGGCCCGGCCAGAGCCGCGACAGCCCGACGGTACTGCCGCTGGCGCGCGCGATCACGCCCCGCGTAAAGCGGCTCGCGACCAGCGTCGTAATGCGTCTGCGTTGAGCGACCGACACGCCTGACCTTGATGGGAGGAGATCTTGTGGCGAATCCTTTGTAATCCGGAAACGCGCCCAAAACACCATCTTGAAAGTGCGCGAATCACCCGATGGTCGCGAAAAACAGGTGCAAAATCAGGATTTAACCAGCCGCGCGGCGTAAAATCCATCCAGCCCGCCAAGCCGCGGGTCGTCGTGGGGCAGATGGCAGGGCAGGGTACGCAAATCGCCATCGGCCGTGACGATCTCGGCAAGGCCTGCGACCTCGCCGGCGTCGACCGGCGCCCGGCGCACGCCTGATTCGGTCGCGAGCAGCGCTGCCACCGCCTGCTCGCCTTCCTCCGGTTCCAGCGAACAGGTGCAATAGACCAGCGTGCCGCCCGGCTTGAGCAGCGCGACCGCCTTTTTCAGCAGCCGGAGCTGCAGCGCGCTGAGCGCCGCGATGTCGGTTTCCTGCCGCAGCCAGGCCACGTCGGGATGGCGCCGGATGGTGCCGGTCGAGGTGCAGGGTGCATCCACCAGCACGCCGTCGAACGTGGCGTCGCCGCCCGGCCATTCGGCGCCATCGGCAACGACGTCATTGGCCTGCAGCGACAGCCGCGAAAGATTGTCGCGCAGCCGTGTCATCCGAGGCGCCGAACGATCGACCGCGGTGACGCGTGCGCCGGCTTGCGCGAGTTGGGCGGTCTTGCCGCCGGGCGCGGCGCAGAGATCGACGATGCTCTTGCCGTTGATGTCGCCGAACAGCCGCGCCGGCAGTGCGGCGGCGGCGTCCTGTACCCACCATTGCCCCTCGGTGAAGCCGGGCAGCATCGTCACGGAACCCTGCAACAGGGTGCGCACCGTTCCGGTCGGCAGCGTTTCGCCGTGCAGGCGGGTCGCCCATTGCGGCGCGTCCGACTTCACGGTGATGTCGAGCGAAGGTTCATGGCCGATCGCAATGGCCATCTCGCGCGCGGTGGTCTCGCCATAGGCCGCGATCCAGCGCGCCAGCAGCCACGGCGGAATGTCCAGCGTCTGCGCCTTGACCTCGTCGATCAGCGGCTGGCCTTCGCGCGCACAACGCCGCAGCACGGCATTGACGAGGCCGGCATATTTCGCGGCGCGGCGGTCGGATTGCACCAGCCGCACCGACAGGTCGACGGCGGCATGATCGGGCACGTCCATCCAGAGAATCTGCGCGGCACCGATCAACAGCGCGCTTTGCGCGCGCGGCGCGTCGGTCGGAACGCCGCGATTGAGAAGGCGCGACAACAAATGACCGAGCGTGCCGAGCCGCCGCAGGATCGTTGCGACCAGCCGCCGCATCAGCGCGCGGTCGCGATCGGCGAGCGATTTCAATCCGGGATGGGCGCCGGCGCCGTCGAGTTGCTCGTCGAGCGTGCGGTGCTTGTGCAGCACGCCGTCGAGAATGTCGGCCGCGATGCGCCGCGCTGCGAGACCGGGAACTTCGGCAGGAACTGCGAATCTTGAAGGGGGCATGAAGAAGGAATATCTCGGAAGGTGCTGAACAGGGTTTCGGCGCATGCCATCGAAGTGAAGAACTTGGAAATGAAAAACTCCTTTGGCATGCGAATATGCCAAATGTAAGAATCACACCGCCGATTTCATGATTGTGATGCCGGCGTTGCGTTCATCCGTTTGCTAATGAGATGCGCCGCAGGAAAGTTTTGCCGGAAATTTTGCGATGACCGACGACCCCCGATCACCGTCTGCAGCTCTTCCCGGCGCCGCCCCCGGCAAGTTGCTGACGCCGGCCGCCCAGCGTGCGCTCGCCGAGGCCGAAGCGCGCCGGAAAGCCGCTGAGGCCAACGCTGCTCAACCGGCACAAAAGGAATTGCAGGGTCCGAAGGGGCCGGAGCCGACCCGTTACGGCGACTGGGAGCGCAAAGGCATCGCCTCGGACTTTTGAGGCGAGGAACGCTTGCCGGAATAGCCGACTCAGTAAGGTAGACTTTACGAAACAGGCGCGGCGCTTCCTGCGTTGCCGCATAAAATTGCCAGAACCAGAGCCTCCGTTGGCGCCGGTGAAGATGGATCGCCCTGTGAATAACGGGAGCAACCTTCTCGCAGCCGGTGAATCTGCAAAGACTCACATATACTTGGTCAGGTCGCAGGGCAGGGGATAACTCATGCCACACGTGCGTGCTCTACGATATTTAGTTTTTGATTCAGGAACTCGTACTAGTCCTTGACGGGTGTAACGGAGCTGCCTTAGCTTTTGTCCTGTTCGGCGCGAGTGTGTTTTGGGTCCCCGCCGGCTATCCCAAAAAGGGTTCCGGTCAGCAAGTCGATCAGCCGTAAGGCTGATGGAGACCGAAGACGTGCGAGGTTCTGGGACCGACCTCGCCACAAATGATAAAGCCGGACCTTTGGCAAGGCCCGGCTTCACCTAAACCGCAGGCTTGGACGCATTGCGGCGTGTCTCTTGGCAAAGACCCGTGTAGACTCTCGCACGGGTGACGCGCTGTCAATGCATCCAAGCTCCGATTCAAAAATATTGGAGCTACCATGCAAAACAACGCCACCGAGAAGTTAAAGCCGTACCGCCTTGCCTACGAAGACGCCATTAATGTTTGGCTTCGCTATTGGCATGGCGAGTTCCAGCACAACATCGCAGCTTCTTACGGCGTCAATCCCGGCCGTGTGAACGATGTACTGAAAGAGCGTGCGCACTACGGCAGTAAAGCTGCCGCAGCAGTACGACTTGAGACCGCTGCATAAGCACTGAGAGAAGCCCGGCTCCCTATTTGCCGGGCTTCTTTCGTTTGGCCTTGCGGCATTCGCTTCTTCTGCACATCGGCCATGTGTCCGGTAATGCGCGAACGACGGAGGGCAGCTTGCAGCCGCTGTTCCGCGACATCGTCGCTGTATTTCTCTTCTTTGCTTTTAGGCTCCGCTATGCGCGTCCCTGCAAAACCAGAAGATATTCTGGAAGTTTACGTAGATGAAAGTAGCCAAACCAAGCACCGATACCTGGTGCTTGGTGCCGTTGTTGTCCGTCTGACCAGTTCGCAAATCATCAACGATATTATCGCGAAGGCTCGTTTGCCGGAACTCCCTAACAACGAGATGAAGTGGACGAAAGTATCCAAAGCGAAGCTGCCCGCCTACAGGCGTGTGGTTGACGCATTTTTCGATAGATCTGAGTCGATCCATTTTCATTCGCTGTTCGTGGACACGACGAAGCAAGATCATAAGAAATTCAACGGGGGCGATAGCGAAATAGGCTTCAACAAGGAGGTCTATCAGTTGGCGAACAAAGTGAGCCAGCTTTGCCCGAACGATTACTTTCACATTTACCCGGATTATCGAGACACAAAGAGCACGCCAGAAGAGTTGCGCCTTATCTTGAACCGAGGCGCCGCCAAGCGCGGCGACCCTCGCGATTGGCCAATACGACGCATTCAGTTCCGAGATTCCAAAGACGTTCAACTGCTACAGTTGGTCGATATCCTGATCGGTGCAATTGCATTTCAGTTGAACGGCCATGACAAGGCACCAGACGCCAGCGCCGCAAAGGTTGAGTTGGCCAAGCACGTAATGACGCGCGCCGCCATCACTGACATAACAAAAGGCACCGGCCGAACCGGAAGGTTCACCGTATGGCCGCGCCGACTGAGGTAAGGGTGGTCCCTAGTCCATAGACTGAAGTCTTTGCTCCTAAGAGCAAACTTTCAGTCCTCACCTTAGGGTGAGCGCCACTGCCTAGGCAGTGGCTTCAGACTAGGGAGTTGGAATCAATATAGCTACCCGATCTCGGCTTGTGAATCCCGGGGACAACTATATTTTATGCCTTAAATTACAATAGCTTAACCAGTCTTTAATTCTTGGGCGCGCCAGTCGAACCGGTCGATTCGGCCGAAACAAAACAGCATCTAGCGTGCGTGATTGGGAATATGTCCCCATATAAAAGAATAATCACCTATCGGACGCCGCATCGAAGTGGCTGGCGGCGCCGGTTGTCGGCGGCGCTGCCCTGGGTTTTCGTGATCGCCGTCGCCGCGGGGATGCTGCTGCCGTATTGGGTGCATTGGCCGTTTCCGCCCGCGTCCGACAGTCAGGCCGCGCGCGACGCCGAGACGATCTGGAAGAGCGCCGGCCGTCCCGATCTGCGTCACGCCGTCGACGTGATCCGGACCGTCGATGGCGACACGTTCGAGGCGCGGGTGCATTTGCCTGATGGCCTTTCACTGAACACACGGGTCCGCCTGCGCGGCATCGACACGCCGGAGTTAAAGGCGTCCTGTCCGCAGGAATTGCAGATGGCTGAAGCCGCGAGCGACGCGCTACGCGGCCTGCTCCGCGAAGGCGCGGTCACGATCTCGAATATCGGGCCGGACAAGTATGGCGGCCGGGTGGTGGCCGATGTGGCGACGAGGAGAACCACCAGCGTCTCGGCAGCGTTGCTGGCCGGGGGTCATGGGCGCAGGTACAGCGGCGGTCATCGCAACGGCTGGTGCGCGAACGCGGGCAAGTAAGAGAACAAGTAAAAAGAAAAGCCGCGCTGTTGCGCGGCTCTTTGTAGTTCGTCATTCCGGGGCGATACGCAGTATCGAACTATGATGCGCAATTGCGCATCTGAGAATCTCGAGATTCCGGGTTGACGCTACGCGTGCCCCGGAATGACAAGGGTCGCGATCAGCGCGTCACCGTCACCTGCGTGCCGACCGAAACGCGCTGGTACAAATCGGTGATATCGGCGTTGAGCATGCGGATGCAGCCATAGGAGACAAAGCCGCCGACCGATCCCGGTGCGTTCGTGCCGTGGATGGCGTATTCGCCGCCGGCGAGCGTCATTGCCGCGACGCCCATCGGGTTGCTCGGCGAGCCGCCGGGAATGACGTTGGGCATGTTCGGCTTGTCGCGCTTCACTTCGGCGGGCGGCGACCAGGCCGGGTTCTGATACTTGCCGTCGATGCGGGTGGTGCCTTCCCACTGCTTGCCGGCGCGGCCGACGCCGACCGGATAGCGTACCGCGCGGCCCTGATCGAGAATGAGATAAAGGCGGCGCTCGCTGGTCTTCACGACGATCGTACCCGGCGTGTAATCGCCGCGGACACCGACGATCTCCGGCCGCGCTTCTGCCGCCGACGACATCAAAATGCCCATCCCGATGGTGGCGGCCAGCGCCACCGCAATCCTCATCGACATCAATTTCTCCCGCCCACTTTACCCCGTCAGGGGGTCCTCAAATGCCAACGCAAACCTATCAGAAATAGGGGTTTGCCGTCTCACCCACGCATTTTTAACCGCGTGTCTTAACCGGATGGTTTCCAAGCCGGCGGTGAGACCCGTTTCGATGGCGAAACAAAAGGAAATGTTCGAATTAAAGTAAATGACTTGAAAACAACACTCGTCCGGAAACGTCCCCGGGCAGCGGTCACCGCCCTGACGATTGCGTGAGCCGGCTAGGTCCGGGCGGAGTACCCACGAATTGCCCAAACGCTCCGCCGCCGGTGTCGCCAGGTACCGGCCCCCCGACATGACGAAAAATTAAGCCGGGTAAACCTGAACGCGGCGTCGCGACGATGCGGCTACTGGCTGCGGCCCATTTCCGGGGCGCAGGAGTTCGGCTCATGCGAGCACTGGTTGAGATAATTTTGCTGCGCCGGGGCGTCCGCGCCGGCGGCGGTCGCCTCACGGCACTGCTGGCCGCAATGCTGCTGGGGCTATCAGCGCTTTCGGCGGGCGCCGCGGCGCAACCCTCCTACGACGTCAGGGAGGAGGTTCGCGACGAACCGGTGCAGGGCGAAGCCCGCGCGGTGCTGTTGCAGTATGGGCGTTTCGTGCAGCACGCCCGCTTCGGCGAGGTGTGGGTGCCGACGGTCACGCCGCAAGGCTGGCATCCCTATCCGCCGTGCCAATGGGTCAAGACCAAACAATTTGGCTGGTACTACGACGACAAGACGCCGTGGGGCCAGATCGTGCACCACTATGGCCGCTGGTTCTGGGATCAGCAGATCGGCTGGGCCTGGGATCCCGGTTCGCAGTTCAGCCCCGGATGGGTGGTGTGGCGGTCCAGCCCCGAATGGACGGGCTGGGCGCCGATGCCGCCGGACCAGGCTTTCCAAAACATGTCTGCGGATCAGTTCAACAGCAGCAATCAGTGGATTTTCGTCGAGACCGCGAAGTTCAACGCGGGTTGCGACGCGACGCAGACAGCGCCGGTCGAGCGCATTCCGGTGCTGCTGCGCCAGACCAAATGGATCACCGCCGTTGAATATGTCGACGGCATCGTCGTCATCGTGCTGCCGCCTTACCTGATCGGGCCGTTCGTCAATGTGCAGATCGGATTCGGTCCGTGGCCCGCGTGGTTCATGGTGCAGATGATGATGAATTCCAATTTCGTGTGGCAGAAGACGTTGAACCCCAACGTCGCGCAAGTCTGCACACCGTCGAACGCGAAGTGAGGGAGCAATCATCATGACCCTCGCTCGAAAAATCTCGATCAATGCCAGGACGATGCTCACGGCGATGTTCGCCGCGGCGCTTGCCGCCCTCGTATTGTCAGCTTCGACGCCATCCGCTTTCGCGCAAGCGCCTGCGCAGGAGTCCACCCAACACTCTGCCAGCGCCGCGCCGCAACAAGACGCTGCGAAGCTAAGGGACGAATTCCGCGGCGTGCTCACGCAGTACGGCCGGTTCGTCCAGCACGCCAAATATGGAGAGGTGTGGATCCCCACGGTGACGCCGCAGGGATGGCGTCCCTATCCGCCCTGCAACTGGGTCAATACCCGCAAATACGGCTGGTACTACGACGACAAGACGCCGTGGGGCGCGATCGTCCATCACTACGGACGTTGGGTGTCGGATGCGCAGATGGGATGGATATGGACACCAGGTGCGGAGTTCAGCCCGGGTTGGGTTGTCTGGCGCACGTCGCCGGAATGGGTCGGCTGGGCGCCGCTGCTGCCCGATCAAGACGTAAAGACGGTTTCCACCGCTGACTTCAACAGCGCCGCTTACTGGATCTTTGTCGAGACGCAGAAGTTCGCGCAAGGCTGCAATGGCGCGGCACCGCCGCAGCAGATCCCGGTGCTGCTGACGCAGACGACCTACGTGACCGACGTCAGGCTCGTCTACGGCATCACGATCATCGTGTTGCCGGGATACGTAGTCGGTCCGTGGATCGACATCGACATCTTGTTCTCGCCGTGGCCGGCCTGGTTCGTCGCGCAGAATTTGATCGACTGGAATTTCATCTGGAACAACCTCGCTGTCATGAGCGTGGTGGCTCCGGACTGCCCGCCAGTGAGTCCGAAGCAGGGCGGTGGAGCAAAGCCGTTGCCGGTCCACAACCCTGTGTCGCCGCTGCCGCCGCGTCTCGATCAGCCGATCGACAATGGTCCGCCTGTGGTCGTCGTGGTCCCGCCGGTGTGCCCGCGCGGCACGGTCATGGATCATGGTGTGTGCCGGTTGCCGGACTTCTGCCGCCCGGGAATGGTGCGGGTGGGCCATCTGTGCGTATTCCCGACGAGGCCCGATCCGTTGCCGAAGCCGCCGGTGACCGAAAATCCCTGCGCCGGGCTCAGCGGCATTGCGCTGCGGCGCTGCCTCCACGCGCACCGGCCACATAGCGGTGACGGCAAACCGCCGGTGACGGGTCCGGTTACGGGTACCGGCGACGGCCGGCCGGTGGGCAATCCACCGTCGTCAAACGGCGGCCATACCGGACACAACCCGATTGGCGGCGCCTCCGGGACAGGCAAACCCGGTGTGCGGATTCCGAACGTGATTCGCCCCAACGGCTCGGGTGACAATGTGCGGATCAGGGAGCCGGTGCAGTTGCCGAACCGCCTGCCGCCATCGACTTCAGCGCCGATGCGGCCGAATCCCAGTCCGGTGGTGATGGCGCCGAGCGGTGGCCTCAACAAGACAACCATCGGATCTGCGCCGCCGATCGCGCCCCGGCCGGTGCCCGTGACCGCGCCGGAGAGGAAGACTCTCACGCGGTGAGGATGAAACAAAAAAGGGCTCCAGTTATCCCGGAGCCCTTTTCATTGACTGCCGTACTATGGCCTCCCCACAGACGTCATCCCCGCGCAACGGCTTGCCGTTGTCGCTGGAGGTGCGAGCCCTCTTAGGCGAGCCTCGAAGGATGGGCCACGGGCCGTCTATCCTTCGACGCGCGCAAGAGCGCGCACCTACGGGTGAACGCAATTCCGTTCATCCCGGGGATGACGGCAACCCTATTGCGCGCTACGCCCCCGCGCCCTTCTTGTTCTGCCGGTTGTGCACGAGATCGTCGACCACGGCGGGATCGGCCAGCGTCGAAGTATCGCCGAGGCTTGACGGTTCGTCCTCGGCGATCTTGCGCAGGATGCGGCGCATGATCTTGCCGGAGCGGGTCTTCGGCAAGCCCGGGGCGAACTGGATCAAATCCGGCGAGGCGATCGGGCCGATGTCCTTGCGCACCCACGCCACCAATTCCTTGCGCAGCGCTTCGGTCGGCTCCTTGCCGGTCATCAGCGTCACGTAGGCGTAGATGCCCTGGCCCTTGATGTCGTGGGGATAGCCGACCACGGCGGCTTCCGAGACCGCCTCATGCGCGACCAGCGAGCTTTCGACTTCGGCGGTGCCCATGCGATGGCCGGATACGTTGATGACGTCGTCGACGCGACCGGTGATCCAGTAATAGCCGTCGGCGTCACGGCGGCAGCCGTCGCCGGTGAAGTACTTGTTCTTGTAGGTCGAGAAATAGGTCTGCTCGAAACGCGCGTGGTCGCCATAGACCGTGCGCATCTGGCCCGGCCAGGATTTGGCGAGGCAGAGATTGCCCGAGGTTTCGCCGTCCAGCACCTTGCCGTCGGCATCGACGATCTCGGGCACCACGCCGAAGAACGGCCGCGTCGCCGAACCCGGCTTGAGTTTTGTCGCGCCCGGCAGTGGCGTGATCAAAATGCCGCCGGTCTCGGTCTGCCACCAGGTGTCGACGATCGGGCAACGCTCGTCGCCGACCACGCGGTGATACCATTCCCAGGCTTCCGGATTGATGGG
Source organism: Bradyrhizobium sp. AUGA SZCCT0169 (assembly GCF_018130085.1). Lineage (NCBI taxonomy): Bacteria > Pseudomonadati > Pseudomonadota > Alphaproteobacteria > Hyphomicrobiales > Nitrobacteraceae > Bradyrhizobium > Bradyrhizobium sp. AUGA SZCCT0169. Next base: position 171,124 of record NZ_JAFCMC010000007.1, read on the forward strand.
CTCGCCGACCGAGCCGAGCAAACGCAGGCTCTTGCGCGAGGTCTTCTTCACCGGATCGTCGCCGCCCTGCATCAGCGCGCGGATCGCGGTCGGTGCGGTGTAGAAGATGTTGACCTTGTGCTTGTCGATGACGTTCCAGAACCGCGAATTATCCGGATAGTTCGGCACGCCTTCGAACATCAGCGTGGTCGCGCCGTTCGCCAGCGGTCCATAGAGGATGTAGCTGTGGCCGGTAACCCAGCCGACGTCGGCGGTGCACCAGTAGATGTCGCCGTCGTGATAGTCGAACACGTATTGATGCGTCATCGACGCGAAGACGAGATAGCCGCCCGAAGTGTGCAGCACGCCCTTGGGCTGGCCGGTGGAGCCTGACGTATAGAGGATGAACAGCGGATCTTCCGCGTGCATCGGCTCGCACGGGCATTCCGTCGTCACCATCTTGGCGGCTTCGTGATACCAGAAGTCGCGGGTCGGGTTCATGTCCACAGTGCCGCCGGTGCGCTTGACCACGACGACCCAGTCGACGCCGCCGCTCTTGGCAATCGCGGCATCGACATTGGCCTTCAGCGGCACCTTCTTGCCGCCGCGCAGGCCTTCGTCGGCGGTGATGACGACCTTGGACTGGCAATCGGTGATGCGCTGGGCGAGGCTGTCGGGGGAGAAACCGCCGAACACCACCGAATGAATGGCGCCGATCCGCGCGCAGGCCAGCATCGCATACGCCGCTTCCGGGATCATCGGCAGGTAGATGGTGACGCGGTCGCCCTTCTTGACGTTCCTGGTGCGCAGGATGTTGGCCATCTTGCAGACTTCGTCGTGCAGCTGGCGGTAGGTGATATGTTTGGACTCGTTGGGATCGTCGCCCTCCCAGATGATCGCGGTCTGGTCGCCGCGCTTGTCGAGGTGGCGGTCGATGCAGTTCCAGGCGACGTTCAGGACGCCGTCCTCGAACCATTTGATCGAAATATTGCCGGGGGCGAAGGAGGCGTTCTCGACCTTGTGGAACGGCTTGATCCAGCCGATCCGCTTACCCTGTTCGGCCCAGAAGGCGTTGGGGTCGGCGACCGAATTCGCATACATCTCGCGATACTTGGCGTCGTCGATGAAAGCGCGCTTCGACCAGTCTGCCGACACGTCGTAAATCTTCTCGGACATTTTCCCCTCCGCTGATTGCGAGCTCTACCCGTAAGCGGTCGCAAGCCGTCTTGATTATTACGATGATTAGGCGTCGCAGGGGGCCCGGACAAGGCGGAAACATCTGCGACCTTGGTCGGTTTCCCGCGCTCCCGCAGTGCCCCGGCCGGCCCGGTCCGGCCATCACTTTCGCGTTTTGGTGCGACCCAAAATCAACGTTATCGCGCGAATGGCTCCCATGACCGGTATCTAATAACCGTTCATCGCGGAATCGGGACTCGCAAAGGGGTTCGTTACCCCCTAAATGGCCTTTCCGGGGTGCAGGGCCCCGCCGGAACCAAGCCGTAGCAAGCGGCATTACCGGACGAACAGCGGAGCAGGACAACGACGGTCATGATGGATCAGGTGAATTTCGAGGCTACGCGGCCCAATTCCGCTGATCCTGCCGTCGCATTGGCAGAAGCGCTTGGCCAATTGCCGAAAGCGCCGCTGAAGGCCCCCGCGAAAATCCCTTCTCCGAAAGAAAAGCTCGCCAAGCATGAGCCGAAGATTTCGGTCGAGTCGCTGGCGCAGGAACTGGGTCTCAAGCTCGGCGACCAGAACGAGCTGACGATCCGCCGCATCAAGCGTGGCAAGACCTATTCATTTGTTCGCGCCAACGGCACGGCGATCCGCCACGCCGGCACCATCCGGCGCCTGAACTCGATGGCGGTGCCGCCGGCCTATCAGCAGGTGCGCTATTCGCCCGATCCGACCTCGCATCTGCAGGCGGTCGGCGTCGATGCCGCCGGCCGGCTGCAATACCGCTACCACGCCGATTGGGAAAAGGTCCGCGAGCACCGCAAGGCGCATCGCCTGGCGCGCCTGGTTGCGGCCTTGCCGAAGATCCGCCGCAACGTCTCGATGCATCTGTCCGGCGACGAGCCGACGCGCGAGTTCGCGCTATCGGCCGTGATCGAACTGATCGCCCGCACCGCGATCCGGCCCGGCAACGAATCCTACGCGCGCCTGAACGGCACCCGCGGCGCCACCACGCTTTTGAAGTCCAACGTCACGCTGGAAGACGACAGCTTCGTCCTGACCTTCAAGGCCAAGGGCGGCAAAGCCGTGCGCAAGGAATGCGATGCGGCCAAGCTCGTGCGCGCGATCGGCATCCTGCGCAGCGTGCCGGGCAAGCGCATGTTCCAGTACCGCGACAATTCCGGCACCGTGCGTACTGTCTCGACCACGACGGTGAACGGGTTCCTGCGCGAGATCGCCGGCATCAAGATTTCGCTGAAGGATTTCCGCACCCTGATGGCGTCAGCCGTGGTTTTGGAGTCATTGTCGCGGATCTCGCCGGCGGCGAGCGCCCGCGGCCGCAAGAAGCAGGTGCTGGAAGCGGTTCGGGCTGCCGCCGATGAACTGTCGAACACGCCGGCGATCTGCCGCAAGAGCTACGTCCACGATACCATCGTCACCGCCTTCGAGGACGGCATCCTCGAGCGCTTCGCCGCGACCATGAAGGGCTACCGTTCGCAGTCGAAACGCGAGGCGCTGCTGGCGCAAGTGGTGACCGCTGCCGCGGCGGCGTAGGCAACGCCGTCATGCGCGGGCTTGACCCGCGCATCCATCTTCAAAAAAGCTTTTCGAAGTTTGATGGATTACCGGGTCATAGGCGAGCGGAAGCGACGCCGTCCTACGGACGGCTATGCCCGGCAATGACAGATTGCGAGCGCTACTGCCCGCCTACCTTTGAGGACATCTTCCGTTCATCCACGCCGACCGGCTGCACATCACGCGCGTCCTCGCCGGCAACATGCGCATTCGACAGGAACACAATATTCCTGCCGCCGCGCTTGGCGTCGTACAGGGCGTCGTCAGCCCATTTGGCGACCATCTCCGGTGCGGCGCCTTCGTGCGCGAACGCAACGCCGAGACTGATCGTCACCACGCAGGTCGAATCGTTGGCGGGATGGATGCCGGGATTGACGATGCCGAGCCCCTCCACTGCGCTGCGGATGCGTTGCGCGATCGTCCAGGCCAGATCGGGCGTGGCATGCGCGAGAACGACGAGGAATTCCTCGCCGCCATAGCGGAACACCGCATCCAGGCCGAGCCGGACCGAGTCCTCGATCGTATCAGCTACCCGCCTGATGCAGGCGTCGCCGGCGGCGTGGCCGGCGGTATCGTTCAGGTGCTTGAACAAGTCGATATCGGCCATGATGAACGCGATACTGGCTTTCGGAACCGTCGGGTCGCGCCAGAGCCGGTCGATCAGATCGGTCGCCGAACGGCGATTGCCGAGCCCGGTAAGCGGGTCGCGCGTCGCCAGTATTTCCAGTTGATGGTTGGCGCGCCTCAGGGCGTCGCTGCGATACTGGTTGCGCAAGGACAGCAGGAAGGCTTTTTGACCGAGGAGCGACTGGGTTTTCCGCGCGATCGTCGCCGCATACATGCCCATCGCATAGAAGATCGACGTTCCGACCGCTTCCTTGGATTCGATCGCGGGATTGAAGATTTCAAAGCCGAAGAAGATCCCGATGGAGCAGATCATCAAAGACAGCGTCCAGAGATAGTCGATGCTGAACACCACGATCGCGATCGTGTTGACGTACATGATGCAGGTGAGGAAGCGCTCGTAGTTGCCACCGGCCGCGACCGCGAGGAAGCCGTAAGCAATCATGACTGATGTCATCAACAGCAGCAGCGACAGGCCTTCGACCGCGGCGCTGCGCGGTTTTCGCCAGATCAGATAAGCACAGCCGTGCATCGCCGGAACCAGCAGGCCGCTGATGATGGTGGTGTGCATGAGGAAGTCGGGCGCCAGCAGGTAGCTGATCGGAACGAACGCGACGCTGATCAGCCCGACCCAGACCATCCACGCGCGCGCGATCTTGCTGCGTTGCGGCCAGTCCTTCCTGCGATAGGCGCGAACCATCTCGGGAGAGAACCGGATGTCGCGCGTGCGCTGGGACAGCAGGCGCTCGGTCTCGGCTTCGAGCGCCGGCGTCACGAGCACGTCCGCCGCATCGTCGAGCGGCGTCGCGTTCAGGCTGCTGGAACCCGATCTCAAGGCGTATCTCTCCCGCTGGCGTGCTTGCCGCACGCGGCAGGAGTTAGCGCCCGAAATGCTAAATTTCTCCTGCAAACGGGATCGGGGAGTATTACGGGATAAGGGGATGGTTAAGGTGCCAGGATAAGGTGCTATATTACCCTGATTAAGAAGCCCCGTTACTTTGCATCGAGTTGTTTCGCGATTTTGTGTCTGACCCCCGCCAGGTTCCACCCAAGCGCGTCGGCACTGCGCGCTGTTTCCGCGAGGCGTTACAATCCGCCCATCTTGCAGACCATGTTCCATTCGTCCGCGGTCACCGGCTGGACCGACAGCCGCGAATATTTCACCAGCGCCATCGCGGCGAGCTTCTTGTCGGCCTTGATCGCGGCCATCGTCACCGGGGTCTTCAGCGGCTTGTCGGCCTTGATGTCGACGCAGACGAACTTGCCGGTCTTGTCGGTCGGATCAGGATAGGCCTCCTTGATGATCTCCGCGATGCCGACGATCTCCTTGCCCTCGTTGGAGTGGTAGAAGAAGGCGCGGTCGCCTTTCTTCATGGCCACGAGATTCTGCCGCGCGGTGAAATTGCGCACGCCGGTCCAGGCTTCGCCCTTGGCGCCTTTCGCAACCTGCATATCCCACGACCACACCGAGGGCTCGGACTTCACCAGCCAGTACGCCATTTATTCCTCCGCCTTGAACGGCCGCGTCAGCAGGCCCTCGATCGCCGCATCGATCGTCACCTTGCCGGCCAGGATCGCGGCGACCGCATTTGATACCGGCATATCGACATTTTGCGCAGCCGCCAGCTCGATCAGCACCGGCGCAGTGAAGGCGCCCTCCGCCAGCTTGTCGCGGGCCGGCTGCTCGCCGCGCCCGAGCGCGATGCCGAGCGCGAAATTGCGCGATTGCAGGCTGGAGCAGCTCAGGATCAGATCGCCCAATCCGGAAAGTCCCGCCAGCGTTTCGGCGCGCGCGCCGCAGGCGCGGCCAAGCCGTGCCAGCTCGCTGAAGCCGCGCGTGGTCAAGGCGGCCAGCGCCGAGGCGCCGAGCTTGCGTCCTTCAACGATGCCGGCCGCGATCGCCAGCACGTTCTTCGCCGCACCGCCGATCTCGACGCCGCGGATATCCGTGGTGTGATAGGGCCGGAAGGTGGATGAGCCGAGCGCCTGCACCAGCGCGCTTGCCAGTGCTTCGTCCTTTGCCGCCAGCGTCACGGCGGTCGGAAGTCCGCGCGCCACATCGTCGGCGAAGCTTGGTCCCGACAGGATCGCAGGTATCGCGTCGGGGGCGGCTTCCGCGATCACTTCGGTCATGAATTTATGCGTGCCGCGCTCGATGCCCTTGGCGGTGGCGATCACCGGCGTCGCCTTCTTCAGATGCGGCGCCAGCGCCAGCGCCGCTTCACGCAAATTCTGCGCGGGCGTTGCGATCAGGATAATGTGGGCGCCGGCCGCCGCCGCGATGCGGTTGGTGATTTCGATGCGCTGGTCCAGGCGCATGCCCGGCAGCCGCGGATTGGCATGCGCCATCTTCATTTGCGCGGCGTTTTCGGCGTTGCGTGCATAGAGGATGACATCGCGGCCGGCGCGCGCCGCGACGGCCGCAAGCGCCGTGCCCCAGGCGCCCGCGCCGATCACAGCGACGGTGTTTTCAGACGGCATCGCTAAAATCCCGCCCTGGTGTTGGCGTAGCCCGCCGGCGCTGCGGCATTGGCATCGAGCAGCCAGCGCGCGCGCGGCGGCGCATCCATCGTATCGGTCAGTCCAAGCGCCATCCGCTCGGCGCCGGCCCAGGCGATCATCGCGCCGTTATCGGTGCAGAGCGCCGGCGGCGGAATGATCAGCGTGGTCTGCGCTTTCGCCGCTACATCCTGCAGGGCGTCGCGGATCGCGTGATTGGCGGCGACGCCGCCGGCCGCGACCAGCGCGCGGGGCGGACCGAACTGCTCGTGGAACAGCCGCAGGCCGACGCTCAATCGATCGGCGGTGGATTCCAGCACCGCGGCCTGGAAACTGGCGCAGAGATCGCTGACATCCTGCGGCTCCAACGGCATCATCCGGCTGGCCTCGTTGCGCACGGCGGTCTTCAGTCCCGACAGCGAGAAATTCGCATCCGGCCGCCCGAGCATCGGGCGCGGAAACGCAAATCGCTTCGGATCGCCGCCGGCGGCCGCGCGCTCGACCTCGGGTCCGCCGGGATAGGGCAGCGACAACATCTTTGCGACCTTGTCGAAGGCTTCGCCCATGGCGTCGTCGACGGTGGTGCCGAGCCGGACATATTTGCCGACGCCGACCACCGCGACGATCTGGGTGTGACCGCCCGAGGCAAGAAACAGGCAATAGGGAAACGCCAGCGCGCAAGTCAGCCGCGGCGTCAGCGCGTGGGCCTCGAGATGGTTGACCGCGATCAGCGGCGTGTCGTGCACCATCGCGATCGCCTTTGCGGTGGTGAGGCCGACGATCACCCCGCCGATCAGGCCGGGACCCGCGGCGGCCGCGACCGCCGACAATTGCGCATAGCCGATCCCGGCCTCTTTCATCGCGCTATCGACAATGCCGTCGAGCAGATCGACATGGGCGCGCGCTGCGATCTCCGGCACCACGCCGCCGAAGCGGGCGTGCTCGTCGGTCTGCGAGCGCACGATATTGGACAGGATGCGGCCGCTGCCGTCACTCGCCCGCTCGATCACCGCCGCCGCGGTCTCGTCGCAGGTGGTCTCGATACCCAGCACCAGCATCGGCGTGTCGTTATCCAATTTGATCCCTTGCGCATCAGGTCAAACAACGCTTCCGTAACCCGGTAGCATTACGAGGTCTCTGGGTGCAATCGCCGGTTAAAGCCGAAACATTTTGCGCCAAGGTATTTTTGGAGATCTGAGGCATGGCCGTTCTCGTCACGCGCCCGCATCCGGACGATGAGGCCACCGCCGCAGCCCTTCGCGCCAGGGGTTTTGAAGTGCTTCAGGCGCCGATGCTGCGATTTGAGGCGGTGCCGTTCCATGACGATGCCGATGCCCGTTACGGCGCCATCATCGTCACGTCAGCCAACGCGCTGCGCGCCATCGCGCCGCATCTGGCCGATAGCCGGCTGCTGAAATTGCCGCTGTTCGCGGTCGGCGAACACACCGCCTCGGCTGCCCGCGACGCCGGTTTCAGCGAGGTGATGGCGGCCAGGGGCGATGCCGGTGCGTTGCGCGATCTGGTGCTGGGAGCTGTGAAATCGAAGCAACTCAAGAAAGCCAGCACGCTGCTCTATCTGGCCGGCGCCGATCTCGCGCGCGATCTCGCGGGCGAATTGGGCGAGAAGGGGTTCACCGTCGTGACGCACACGACCTACCGGATGATTCCGGCGTCCAGCCTGCCGCAGGAAATATGTGACGCTTTCGTGGCGAACCAGATCGAGGCGGTGCTGCATTATTCACGCCGCAGCGCGCGGGCCTTTCTGAACGCGGCCCGGTCGGGCGGCGTCGAAATATCGGCGCTGGCGCTGCCACAATGCTGCATTTCCGCTGCCGTTGCCGCCGTCTTGCGCGATGCCGGCGCGATGCAGGTCACGGCGGCCGCCCAGGCCGACGAAAATGCCTTGTTCGAGGCTTTGAGCCGTGCTTTGCGGACCCGATTGGCCTAACCCCGCCCGATTCTGATAGGTTCAGGGCAACTCACGCTAAGGGAACCGCTGCGATGGTCGACGACAGGCCCGAAAATCAGGGATCACCGCCCGAATCGGAGCGGCCCAAGCGCGAGCCGCCGACGATCGATCTCGAGGCGACCGAAGTGACCAGCGAACCTGCGAAAGCAGGCGATACAACGAGTGCGGATACCGCCGCGCCCGAGACCGCGGCGCCTGAGGCCGCGGCGGCCGACACCGAGACTGCAACCGCGGCGGCCGCGGCGGAACCGGCGCCGCAACCGGTGCCTGCGCCGGCGCCGGTCTCGCCCTGGATCGTTGCGCCCGTCTCCGGCGCGGTGGCGGCCGCGCTCGTGATCGGCGTCGGCTGGATGCTGGGCTGGCCCGCCGTTCAGCCGGCGGCAGCACCGCCCGCGCCGCAACTCAACGCCGCGATCGACGGTCTCTCCACGCGTGTCGCAGGCCTGGAGACGAAAACAAGCAAGCCCGCCGCGCCGGTGGCCGATCCGGCTTCCCTGGCGCGGATTGATACGCTGGAAAAATCGCTCGCCACGTTGCGCGGCGAACTCGCAACCGCGCGCACGCAGAACGAAAAACTTGCGTCCTCCGTCAACGAAGTGAAATTGGCGCCGCGTACCGACGGCACTCCCGCACCCGCGCCCGATCTTTCCGGGATCAACGAGCAGATCGCGAAGATCGAAAGCAGCGTACGGGCGCAGGCCGCGGAGATCGCGCAGCAAGGCAGCAAGATTGCCGACTTAAAGCCGGTCGAGACCAAACCTGCCGACGATCAGCCGCTGCGCCGGGTGGTGGCGGCGGCTTTGCTCGATGGTCTCGTGCGAACCGGCGATCCCTATCCGGCGGCGCTGAACACGGCGAAGGCGCTGGCGCCAAACGCCGACGCGCTGAAGCCGCTTGAGCCGTTCGCGGCAACGGGCGTGCCGAACGCCGGCAAGCTCTCGGGCGAATTGCTGACGCTGGTGCCGAAATTGTCGCCGGCGGTGCCGCAGGACACCGCCACGACTGGTTCGGGCATCGTCGAGCGGTTGCAGGCCGGCGCCGCCAAGCTGGTCCGCATCGAACGCACCGATACCGCCGGCAATGACCGCGGCGCGGTGGTGGCGCGGGCGACCGCGGCGGCGTTGCGCAACGATGCCAATGAAGCGCGGCGCGAATTGAAAACGCTGGCGCCGGCCGATCGCGCCCCGGCGCAAGCCTGGCTCGACAAGGCCGATGCGCGCGATGCCGCGCTGGCCGCCTCCCGTCAATTTGCGGCCGACGCCATGGCCGTGCTCGCCAAACCGGCGCAATAAGGAATCCGATGGTCCGGATCATTCTGTTTCTGCTGTTGATCGCGCTTGGTGCAGCGGGCGCGTCGTGGGTGGCCGAGCAGCCCGGCGACGTCGTGCTGTTGTCGGGCAATCTGAAGATATCGACCACGCTGCCGAGGTTCTTGGCGGGGCTTGGCATCGTCATCGTTGCGGCCGTCATGCTGTGGGCGATCCTGCGCGGCTTGTGGCGGACGCCGGCGCGTCTGCGCCGCAATCGGCGCGAGAAGCGTCACGCCCGCGGCCGGCACGCGATCACGCAGGGATTGCTCGCGATCGGTCACGGCGATTCCACCGCCGCCCGCGCGCATGCCGAAGTCGCGCGCCGCCATGCGGCAGAGGATCCGCTGGCGCTGCTGCTGGAAGCGCAATCGGCGCAGCTCGATGGCGATCGCGAAGGCGCGCAGCGCGCCTTCCACGCCATGGCCGAGCGTGAGGATACGCGGCTATTGGGCCTGCGCGGCCTGTTCATCGAGGCGCAGCGCGCCGATGATCCCGTCGCCGCCGTGATGGTCGCCGAGGAAGCGCTGAAACTGTCGCCGTCATCGTCATGGGCGTCGCATGCCGTGCTCGGCTTCTGCTGCGCCAAGAGCGACTGGACCGGCGCGCTCCGCATTCTCGATAACAATCAATCCTCGGGGCTGATCGACAAGGCGACCTATCGCCGTCACCGCGGCGTGCTGCTGACGGCGCGCGCGCTTGAGCTGGAGAAGGTCGATCGCGATCTCGCGCGTCAAAGCGTGATGGAGGCGGTCAAGCTGGCGCCGACGCTGGTGCCGGCCGCGGTGCTCGCGAGCAAATTTGAAAGCGAGGCGCATCAGGTGCGGCGTTCGATGCGCCTGGTCGAAACCGCGTGGCTGGCGCAGCCGCATCCTGATCTCGCCGATGCCTATGCCCATGTGAAGCTCGGCGATTCCGCGCGCCAGCGGCTGGTGCGCGTCGAAACGCTGGCGGCGAAAGCACCCGGCCATATCGAGGGCGCGCTCGCGATCGCGCGCGCCGCGATCGACGCCTCCGAATTTACGAAAGCGCGCGAAGCGCTGGCGCCGTTCATCACCGCGCCGACGCAGCGGGTGGCGCTGCTGATGGCGGAGATCGAGCGCACCGAACATGGCGACAGCGGCCGGGCGAGGGCGTGGACCTTGCGCGCGGTGCGCGCGCTGCACGATCCGGCCTGGACCGCGGATGGCTATGTCAGCGATCGCTGGCGGCCGGTCTCGCCGGTCACCGGCCGCCTCGACGCCTTTCAGTGGCAGACGCCGGTCGCGGCCTTGCCGTCCGAAAAGGGCCCCGCCATCGAATCCTCACCGTTCGAAGAGGCGATGCTGGCGACGCCGCGCCGCGCGGTCGTGCTCGAGCCGCCGGCTCCGGCCCCGGTCGAAAGCGGGCCGGCGGAACCGGCGGCCCCCGTCGCGCCGGAGCCTGTTGTCGCGCCCGCAGCTGCGGCCGCCCAGGACAACGCGCCGCCCGCCGCCAGCGTCGAACCGGAACCCGCCTCTGCGGCGGAGCCTGAGCCGTCCCCCGCACCGACGCCGCCGCCCGCCCAACAACCGGCGCCCGCCGTTGCCGCGCCGCTGTTTCGCGCCCGCCAGGACATTCCGAAGGCGGTTCCGGCACCGATTCCGGCCGTGATTCCCATTGTCCGGGCGCCGGACGACCCGGGAATCGACGAAGACGGCCCTCCGGACGAATTCGCCCAGCAAATCGGCCCGCCCAAGGCCCAGGCCGGCGGCTGGCGGGGATTTTTGTCACGCTGGGGCGGGGAGTAGAGTTGGGAGGCAGCGTTTTTCTTGCCAAGGCGGGCGCTGCCCGATATCAGGTGGCACGCGTTTTCGGCCCAGTTGCCGAACGCTGCGTCTGGTCCGCCGCAATAGCTCAGTTGGTAGAGCACGTCATTCGTAATGACGGGGTCACAGGTTCGAGTCCTGTTTGCGGCACCAATGACTTAGCCGGTTTTCGGCACCTTCAAAAATCAGCCGGGGTAGGTCGGGGGTAGGTAGCGCCCCGCGCGGCCAATCTGCCTGTTCGGCCCTTGAGCGCTATCGCCGTTCGCTCTGCGGCGGGTTGGCGTTGGGGGCGGTTGACGAGGCTTCAGCGTCCTCGGCAGGCACTTCGCGCGCGATCAATCGGGCGAGTTCGACAAGGCCATCGTCGAACGGGCGGGCGCGCGGGGTTGGTCTTTCCGGCCGGGAGGCGACCCGGCTCAACGCTGCTAGGATTTTCATTGTACGATTCCCCCGACCGCTGCGGCACTGGGTCAAGGCACTCTAAGGCGCTTCGTTCCGATTTGATTAAAATGAAGGCCGACAACTGAAGAACGTAGTCAACGCCGTCCTAACGTCGGTCGAGGTCGGTGGCCTCTTAACGCGTGAACGCTGAGATGATGGGCCCATGCCTGACAACGTCCACAAATTTCGCAGAATCAAATGGGCAGACCCGAAGTGGTTTAAGATGATCGATGGTTTCAAGTCAAAGCCGCGCGGTTCGCGCTATTTTTCTGGCTTGGTAGGCTTCAACGCGCCCGAAACAGGCAGCCGCGCGCGATGCGAGACAGAACGTCAAAAGGGCGAAGCAGCCCAGCGGCGGCTTCGCGAACAGCGGCGGTCGTCCTGATTTCCAGCAAGTCACTTGCTCTTGTCCGGCGGGAACGGAAGGCGCTAATGCGTGCAACTTTGGACGCCGCTCCTACTCTGCCCCGCCCGTGGTGCTGACCTAGCGGAATGATTCGGTCGGCCGCTATAGACACGCTCAACCTTGTTTGGCGTCGATGCCTTGTCCGATGCTGAAGGCAAAGCGGACCTACGACGCATCATGCCGAAGCGACGCGAATGACCCAGAGCCGAACTCGCGGCTATGCAGCCGTTATCGACCAGCATGCAATCGCCAAGGGGCGACGTCTGTGGCAATCAATTCAAAGATTGCCTGCGACATAATCTCCCTGAAAGCAGTGGCAGGGGGCGGGGTTCCACTGCACTCTGCTTCTACCGACAGTTTTGAATTCCCTGCAGCCGAAGCAAATATTTCATTGAGTAGTCGAACGCAGTCGTCCCACTCAGCATGTGACGGCGGTTCGTCGGCTCGAATATGAATGAAACACTTCTGCGGGTCGGCGGCAGCGTAAATGCTTTTGATCCATGTGAATGCGGGCCAAATCAATTCGAACAATGCCAACTGTATGCCGGCCAATTTCTCATTCAGTGCATCTTCTGACAGGCCGTTCATTATAAAGCAGCTCCGAGCATCCAAGTGAGGGCAACCAAGAAAGCTGTCGAGGCCATCGAAGGTGCATTCTGATATCGCCGAGTGTCAATGCTGCGCCGTCGGCTATTGGCACTTAACGGACCTAATGCGAAGGACCAACGAAGTCCGCTGATAGCGTTAAAGCGGACGTGATCCGCGCAAGCGATTCGTCCGCTGATCTATCCACACCCGCCGCCGGTCGCGCCCCGATGCTTTTCAGGGCGCAAGGGCGGGTGTGATTCGCGAGTCCGACGCGGCTGCGCTTTGATTGCGTCATGCCATGGCGGCGAAAACCAAATTCTCGATTGCGATACTGGTCAGGCGGGACACCGACCACGGCAAAGGCCGCTGGCTTCACGTCGATTCTTGTCTACTGCGTCGGCCCGCCTGTCGGAGACCCGCGCAACGGTGTTGGCATTCGGCGGCTAACCGAACGGGGTCACAGGTTCGAGTCCTGTTTGCGGCACCAGCCTCTCTCCCGCTCTACGCGCGTATTCTCAACTGATCGGTGTAGATCAGCGGAAATTTGTGGCCAGCTCCCGGTAGCGCAGCGTGGTCACGACATCCGCCCCAGGTCGGTCACGCCGACCGGGGCGACTTTTGGTCAAAGTGACCGTTTCACTTACAGCCGAATTGTCGGGGCTTCGATTGCGCCGCGATAGTTGCTCTCCATGAGCTGCTTCTGGGCGATCATGAAGTCGGTCCTGGCGCCAAAGCCAGTCGGATGCAGATGGATATATCCGCCTCCAGTGACAGCGGCGAGGTCGTTCTCGGTGATTTCGCGAAGTTCGTTCTGATTCCCGGTAGACATGGCACATCCTCCGTTTAGCTCGACCGGCGCGATCATTCGCCCCGTTCCGTCGATCTCGGAAAAATGCCCCGTCTTGCAATGATGCGCTGTTCCCCAGGTAACAGCCGATGCGTGACCGGCATCACGGAGCGCCCCGCATATCGCGTCTATGTCGGCAAAGCAGAGAGCGCTCATGCACCTGCTGCCATGCTTGTCCGAACATGGAGGCGCCGCATGCTGAAAATATACCTGAAGGTGAAGAGTGCCGCCCCTGTGGCGTTGCTCAACCGTCGACTCAGCGAGGTGCCTCCCAAGCAACGTGACGAACTCGCTCGAAATTTGAAGGACGAGTCCGACATCTATCCGCGTGCGCTACTCCTGATATTCGCGTTGGTCTCGTGCGCGTTTGCCGCGCTGGCGATATTTGCTGCTATCGACGCGTGGAAATCCGGCAACTGGGTGCAATTCACGGTAACGGCTCCGGGAGCGATCTTCTTTGCGTGGTGCGCGTGGGCATGGTTGCGCCGATGGATCGCCCGCGCCTGAACAGCATTCCGCGCTCACGGCAACAGTGGTACGGGCGGTGTGATCTTTCTCCCGGATACGATCTCCGCGGTGCTCGGAAGCTATTTCCGGCATTTTTCCCTGCCTATGCTGCGCCGTTAACCCTCCATTAACCATGTCGGCGCACCCTGCGCTGTCCCTTCTGGAAACGAGTGTGCGGCGAGAGGCCGTCCCCGCTGTCCCGGTGACGGCTTTTTGCCTTTCCGAACCGTGGAGTAGAGCCATGTCTGAACCGGGCAAGGTGCAACTGGGGGTAAATTTGCTTTCCGCATTCACATCGACAATTGCCGTTGCCCTGGTCTTGGGCTTGCCAATGGCGGTCGCTATAATCTGGCTTTGCTCCTGATTTCTCCGCCTGGCCAGAGGGCAAGGCAGTGTTCGACTGGTGGAAATCGAAAAAGCCTTCGACGAAGTCCGCCGACCGGGGACGCGGCGGCGGACCGCACGTCATCCTTGAGGAATTACGCAGCCGCGTTCCGCGGTACCTCGATGATGCCGATAACGGCAAACTGATCTATCCGGCCTGCAAGCGGGCGCTTTCGGATCTGGATGGCGATATCAGCTCGGTTTGGGATCACACCCGACTCGAAGCGATGCGATATGTCACGATGGTGCCAAGCCCGCAATTCGAGTTGCTGACCGGTTCGGACCGCCAGATCGAGATGATGAACGCTTACTTGTTTCAGCGTCCTCACGACGAGACCGTGATCGATTTCACCGGAACTGCGACGACCGATTTTGCGATTGCTATTGTGGCCGGCCTCAATTGGCTGACGCATTGCGCCCAATTGTCTGGCGTTGAACCAGGCAAGCAGTCCGGCACGATTCGCAATTTTCGAAGGATAGTCACGTTGGCGCACCAATGGTGGCTAACCGAGGGAGCCGGCGAACGCGCCAGCCGATTGCTTGATAATGGCGAGCAGCCACCGCTGATGTTCTATTTGGTATGGAACGACTATACGCAACTGGCAAAGCACATCGCGGCAGCCACCGTATTTGGATCGTCCGCCAACCGTGCAGCAAAGCTGGTTGCACTTCCCGCCGACCTCATTCCCCGTTTTGAGGCCGCTCAAGATCCGCTGGAATTGGCCGACGACGCAGCACGACCCCGCTAGTGGTTTGATCGGCTGCATTCCCTGAGGTTCATGCCCAGCTTTGGCGGGGCCGGAACCAAAGGATCTGGAACCCCGATGGATTGCGAGCGTCAGGATTTACCTGACGTCCGTGCGGCCAACACCATGCCTGGCAGACCAAGGTCAGGCTGGTCCGATCCGCCAAATCCCGTAAGGGTGGTCCGGGTTCAATTTGCTCCGGCGGAACGATAGATGCGCACAGCTGTAATCGCGGAGTTGGCTGACAGGCTTTCCTCCGGTTCAGGACGAAGGAACGAGGGCATATGGCTGTTCGCCGCGCTGGCTCTGACCGCCGCCATCCCGGTCCTGCTTCTCGGGGGATGGATCGCCTACATCACCGCTGACCAGGAACGCAGCTACGCGCGTAAAGCGGCCACCGAAGCGCTGACCCAGGTCGCGCATCAGATCGAAGCCGAAATTTCGCGTGAGATGCAGGTCGCGGAAACGCTCGCGAGTTCGGCCGCACTCGACAACGGGAATTTGGGTGACTTCTATCTGGAGGCAACGCGGATCGTGGCCGCCCGCCCGCTCTGGGAGACGGCCGCGCTGACGAAGCCGGATCAGGAGCAGGTATTGAACGTGCTGCGCCCGCTCGGGGCGCCGCTCGGACCGGTCATGGACAGTGAAAGTTTCAACGCCGCCGTCCGCACGCGAAAGCCGGTCCTTGGCGGACTTGGTCCGTACCAGGCTGCGATCGGCAAACAGCTGGTGTCCCTGCGTGTCCCGGTCATCAGGGATGGTGAACTCCGCTACATCCTGACGATCGGGCTGTTGCCCGACCAGATCGGCACGATCCTCGGTCAGGCCGGACTGCCGGCCGGATGGGCCGGCACGGTGATTGACGCCAAAGAGCGGATGGTGGCGCGCACGCCCGACACGAACACCGCCAAGGCAGACGCGAAAACGCCTGCAGTGCAGGAAGCCATTGCCCGCGGCGGCGCGAATTCGCGCAACACCAAGACCAGTGAGGGCATGGATGTCGAAACCGTCCATCGCGTGCTGGCCGGCACCGAAGGATGGTCGGTGCATGTGGGCGTTCCGCTCGCTGAACTGAACGCTCCCGTGTCTCGCTCCTTGCGACTGTTGTTTGGCGGAACCGCCGCAAGCGTCGGGCTCGCCATTGCCCTTGGTCTGGTGATCGCCCGGGAAATTGCCCGCCGGCGTCGCATGGAGGCGCTCGAATCGGCAGCGGCTTTGCTGGACAGCGAAAAACGAGGGGCGCTTGCGATCGACGCCGCCGAGCTCGGCACCTGGCGCTGGGATCTGTACACAAACGAGTTCAGCGGCTGCAGCCGCTTTTGCGCACTGCTGGGCCTGCCGGCCGCCCGATCGGGCGAAACAAAATGGCCTGCCGACGGGATTTTCGCGAAAGTCGAACCATCGCATCGGCCGGCGCTGGCGGCCTTTGGCGCTGCATGCCTGGAGAGCGGCAAGTCGAGCAGCGTCGCATTTCAGATTCAGTCCGACGACCGCGGCGAGTATTGGTTGCGCGCGGCAGGGAGAGCTGAAGGGCGGCCCAATCATCGCCATGTGATTCACGGCGTGCTCGCCGACATTGACGTGTCCAAGCGCGCGGAGGCGGAGCGGTCGCATCTGCTGCGACGGCTTGCCTCCGCCCAGGAAGAGGAGCAGCGCCGGATATCGCGGGAACTGCACGATCAGATCGGCCAGACGGTGACAGGGTTGTCGCTCGGCCTCAAGGCACTCGAGCAGGGGCTCGCCAGAGGAAACAACGGAGCAGCGGCAACCGAGCAGGTACGATGGCTGGAACAGCTCGCGGCGCAGATAGGCCGCGATATTCATCGCACGGCTTCGGACCTGCGGCCGACGGCGATCGACGACCTCGGAATTTTCAAAGCGATCGAGGCCTACGTTGCGGAGTGGCAGGAGCGTTATGGCGTTCGTGTCGATGTTCAGACGTTCGGGCGAGACGATCAACTTCCCGCCGATGTGGCGGCGGTGCTGTACAGGTTGGTTCAGGAAGGGTTGAACAACGTCCTGAAGCATGCCCAGGCCAGCAAGATCAGTCTCGTGCTCGAAAAAAAATCGGAAGGGTTGGCGCTGGTTCTTGAGGACGACGGAATAGGTTTCGATCCGGAAACCTCGCAACGCAATGTGTCGCACGGCCGGGCGCCCGGATTGGGCCTTTCCGGCATGAAGGAACGCGTGGCGCTTCTTGGCGGCAAGATTGCCCTGGAATCCGCGCCAGGAAAAGGCAGTACGATCTTTGTCCAGATTCCGCTGGAAGAGCTTGTGAGCGTCAGATGACCCGCATTCGCATCGCCCTCGTCGATGATCATCCTGTCGTGCTGGCGGGCATTCGCGCGCTGCTGCTGGACGTGCCGGACGTCGAACTCGTGGGTGAGGCGAATACGGGAGCGGCAGGTTTGAAGGCGATTTGCGAATGCTCCCCGGATATCGCGGTGATCGATCTGTCCCTGCCGGATTTCAGCGGCATGGAACTCGCGCGTCGTCTGAGCAAGCGGTGTCCGGCGGTGAAGATCATCGCGCTGACCGTTCATGAGGATCGCGCCTACGTCCACCCCGTGCTGGACGCCGGAGCGAGGGGATATCTGTTGAAGCGATCGGCCGGAGACGAATTGCTTCGCGCCATCCGGGCCGTCAACCAGGGATCGCTCTACCTCGACCCTGCGATCGCCGAAAAGACATCGGCGAAGGTGCCCGAACTCGCGTCGGCGGGCGAGGACGATGGCGGTGAGCTCAGCCCTCGCGAAGAGGACGTCCTCAAACTCGTGTCGCAGGGATTCAGCAACAAGCAGATCGGCGGGCAACTCGAAATCAGCGTCAAGAGCGTGGAGACCTACAAGGCGCGCGCCTCCGAAAAGAAGGGACTGCATAGCCGCGCGGATATCGTTCGCTATGGCATCAAGCAGGGCTGGCTTACGACTCCAAATTGAGCGCCTGTAACAGGTGTGAAGTCACGTGGCATCGCTGCCTGCGCCGCGAATCATCATCGCGGGGCGGTCTTGAGATCACTCATCGGCACGCAGCTCTTCTTCCGCCGCTGATTCCGCGGCGCACCCTGCACCTTCAAGACCTTGCCGGCCGAACACGAGCCGTCGTTGACATAGATCGTGGTATAGGGATCCATCATCAGCGGTTCGTAGGAATAGAGCTTCTGGGCATAGGACGGTTGCGCAACGAACAAGGCCGTCGCGAACAAGGCCGTCAGAAGCGCACCCCATGCCAGTCGACGAGAGCCGCGCCGGAACGCAAGGCATGCGCTGTCCTCAACGTGCCCGTTACGTGCGCTCACGGGCATCTCATCGATCCTCTTGAGGATGAAATGTCTCCGCCGTCGAGGGCGCATTCCGCGACAGGCTGTGAATGATGTCGGTCACCGGTATGAGATGGCGGGCGTAGACCTCTTGAAGTCTTCGAACCATGTCGATGTTTTCTGCTGACGCGTTCAAGCGAAAGCCGCCATTCGTGCAAAGCACGAACCCGTCTACGGAAAGCCGTTCGAGCGCCTTCGCGGTTTCCGTCTCGCTGGCGTAGATGCGGGCTGCGATCTCAGTCACTCCCCAGTGTTCTCCGGGGTTTGACCAAATGAGCAGCAGCGCTTCGATTTGTGCCACCGAAGCGATGTACTTCAGGATGAAGTCCCGAACCTCGCCGGGGACGTATTGGGCTGCCATGAGTTGGGCCGAGCTTGTGCGTGCGAACGAGAGAGGGTGTCCTGGCGGCAGATCGTGGTGCGATCGCCAGAGGATAATTCAGGGATCATTCCGCCGGTGAGTTTTGAACCGCCGGCGTGGCTCGCGTCCCCAAGGATCGCTCCGCTCGCGCCGCCTCGCCCTCATACTCGTCGACCAGTGCCTGAAGTTTAGCTGCAAATTTCGGGTCGGCGGCGCCGACTGCCAGCTGCTTGAAAAACATGGCCCGCGCACGCAAGTGCTTGCTTCCATATGGCTTGTTCAATTCGCAGTTGGCTCGACCCACCGTCGCATTCCCCATTCTTACATGCTGCCGCTCGGCGCCATTCTAGAGCCCAACCAGTCGTACGGGCGTCAGGAAAAGCCTGTCAGGGTCAACGGTTGTCTCATCAACGGGACGGGACTGCTGCCAAAGGGCTGCTGCAAAAGGCAAGCGGGAGCCCCGAGATGTTCATGGCGATGGAGAGGATCTCGCGGCGGTTTGCGGAACGGATCCGCTGCGTGAATCATTGTTGCAAATCAGGCAGACAGCGCGGGACGTCAACCGTCCGTCGACGCCTAACCGCTCGTAACGGTGTGGCGTTCTTTCCAAGCACGGAACGCAGTAAGCCAAAGGTGGACTCTTGATCGTCTTGCCATCCAGCATTTCAAAACCCCCAATCTTGAAAAAATCTGCGTAAATCTCCCGTTATTCTTCGCTTTCGTCGGCCCCACCCGCAATCGCGACCACGACCACGAAGCCAATGGCACCCGCCGAGATGAGAGCATTAATCCTCAATGCCGCCGGAGGAACTCCCAGCCCGTACCAGACCAGCAGCATCATCAACAATGCGGCCACGCATGCGCTTCCGAGGTAGATCGTGAGTGCGACAGCCAGATCTATCATTCTCATCGTTGGCTCGCGGCTATCTCGGGTTCGGCGTTACCCTGAATAGTAGAACGACGATGATCTTCGGAACGTCAGGTAAATCCTGTCAGGTCTGCCGGGGGATAGTGCACTAGTCATTCCTAAAGCAATTCGCGGTAATGACGCTGGACGGTTCCAGGATCTGATCGGGTCCAACGGCGCTAACCCTGCTCAGAGCGGCTGAATCCGATCGGATTGCCTGGCAAGACCTGGAAGCCAAGACCTGGAAGTCAAGACCTGGAAGTCAAGACCTGGAAGTCAAGACTTGGAAGTACTGGGGGATTAGATGAAGCATCACTCGGGGCTGGCGTGCGGAGCATTGTTGTTGGCTGGCCTTGCGCCGTTTCTTGCGGGTTGCGATGAGCCGAGGGCCGCGCAAGCCGCAACCAAGGTTGAATCCGAAGTGGGCGTTATTTCCGTGAAACCGCATCCGCGTGCCCTGGTGCGCGAACTGCCCGGTCGCATCGCGCCCACGCGCATTGCCGATGTTCGGTCCCGCATATCGGGCATCGTGGTTGAGCGGATGTTCCACCAGGGCTCCGAAGTAAAGGCCGGCGATCCGCTTTATCGAATCGATCAAAGGCCGCTCGAAGTCGAACTGCGTGCAAGCGAAGCGTCGCTGGCAAAGGCGACTGCCGCGCTCGAACTGGCTTCGCATCAGGAGAAGCGAACGACGCTGCTCGCGAGTCAAAAGGTGGTCTCCGAAGCCCAGCATGAGAAGGCGGTCGGAGGCTTGCGTCAGGCCGAAGCGGACGTCGCGGCCCGCAAGGCCGACGTTGCCCGCGCACGGCTCAAGCTGAATTACGCAACCATCCGCGCTCCCATCGATGGCGTGGTTGGCGCTGCACTTGTCAGTGAAGGCGCCTTTGTCGTCCAGAACGAATCCAATCTCGCCACGATTCGGCAGCTTGATCCGACCTACGCAGACTTCACCCAATCGGTAACCGAGATGAACCGGCTTCGCCGCGCGTTTGCCGACGGCGACCTGGACCGGATCGCGCCCACGACAGCCCGGGTTCGCCTCGTGCTGGATGACGGAACCGTTTTTCCGATGCACGGCAAATTGCTGTTCTCGGAATCCAAGGTCGATGCCTATACCGGGCAGGTGACAATGCGGGCCGAGTTTCCAAACCCGAGACGAGAATTGCTGCCGGGCATGTATGTCCGGGTTCTCATCGAGCAGGGGGTCGACGCCGACGCCATCACGGTGCCGCAACAGGCCGTCCAACGCAACGCGGGAGGAGGCAGCGAGGTCTTTGTGGTCAAGGACGATGGTCGTGTCGCGGTGCAGCCGGTCCGTCTTGGTGAGGCGCAGGGTGGCCTGTGGCTGGTAAACGAGGGTCTGCGTGAGGGCGACCGGGTGGTGGTGGATGGATTTCAAAAGCTTGCGCCAGGCGACAAGGTCAAGCCGGTGCCTTTCATCAATGAAACGGCGTCGGCCGATGCCTCCCTGGGGCGCCGATAGCTCGCGCCTATTCAGAGAACGGCCACTGCCCCTGTGTGACCTATCTCACATAACCATTCGCGGTCCCCGCCTAGTTTTCCCGCTACCAAAAACGGGAGACACATCATGCGCAAAATCATTCTGATCGCAGGGTTCGTTTTGGCGTCTGTCAGCGCGCAGGCCGGGGATAACAGAAGCCTCTCGCTGGCCGGAAGCGATACGCAAACAACCGCCGCACCGGCCCGGACCAACGCGCCGCCGCAAATTGCCGAAGCTGCCGAACCGCCGAAGGCCGAAGCCCCGCGCGCGGCCGAGGCGCCCAAGGCGGAAACTCCGAAATATGTCGAGCGTCCGGCGATCGTCGAAACCAAGCCTGACCGGTATCGCCACGAGCCGCGTTACAAGGACGAGCCGCGATATCGCGACGAACCGCGCTACAAGGATGAGCCGCGATATTCGGACTCGCCTCGATATGATGATGGTCCCCGATACGATAAGTCCCGGAGGTCACGCTACTGGACCGAACGGCGTATCATCAACGCACTGCATCGACACGGCATTTACTGGTAATTCCAGAAAGCAAAACGCGCCCGCGGGATTGATCCGGGGCGCGTTTTTGTTGTGGGCTGATGCCGGCGGCGGCGCGCTTGACTACTCCTGAGCCGTCTGCACCACGCTGGCGATCGGGCGGCTGGCGACGGTCGGGACCTTGAGGTCCTTGACCAGCATCGCGTCATACTCGGCCAGGGTCTCGAGCTGCACCTTGGCCTTCATCAGCACGACCTTGTAGCCGCCGGCCTTGAGGCGGCGCAGCAGCGTCGGCAACGCCGTCGCGGTGTGCTTCTGCAGGTCGTGCATCAGGATGACGCCCTTGCCCTGCTTGTCGAGCTTGGTCATGACGTTCTGGATCACCTGATCGGGACCCGAGGATTTGAAGTCGTTGGAATCGACGTCGACCGAGAACATCGAGATGTTTCGCGTGCCGAGATAGGCCAGCGTGGGTTGGGTGTGTCCGAGCCCGGGGAAGCGGAAGAACGGCGCGGGTGCAGCGCCGATCGCCATCTTCACGGCGCTGAAGCCCTTCTCGATCTCTTCCTTGGCCTGCGCTTCCGTCATCTTCTTGCTGTCGAGATGCGCGTGCGACCAGGTGTGCGAGCCGACGGTGTGGCCGGCTACGTAAACCTGGCGGAGGATTTCCGGGTGATAGGTGGTGTGCTTGCCGACCGGGAAGAACACCGCCTTGGTGCATTCGTCCGCCAGCGCCTTCAGCACTGCAGGTGTGGTCGGCCACGGACCGTCGTCGAAGGTCAGCACGACCTCTTTCTCGGTCAGGAAGTCGAACTGCTTGTATTGCAGGAAGCCGAAGCCCGGTCCGCCCGTGGTGTCGATAATGACGGTGCGGCTGACGCCGAGCGCATCGGGATTGGCGCAAGCCGGTTTCGCGGCCACCGGCGCGACAGGTGCGGGCGGCGGGGCCGGCTTCGTTAGCGACGCCGTTACCTCGACGTCATCCTTCGGCTTGGCGGCGGCCGGCAACGGCTCGGCCTTGCGGGCGGCGACAGTTTGAGGAGCCGCATCAGCGCGCGGCGAGGAGGTCCAGAACCAAACACCGGCGATCACAGCCGCCGAAACAACAGTGGCCAGCATCAGGCCTAACGCATTACGCATCGTTACACTTTCCACATAACGCAAGGGACACAACGCAACGGGCCATTAATGCCAATAAGGTCTTAACGCCTCCCCAACACGGCGCCGGAGTTCAGGAAAATTAGGGGCTTATCTCTGTGTGATGAACGTCACAGCGGGAATGGTGGGCGGAGTGCACGGTCGGTCATCAACAACGGGCCCCGCATCCGCGGCGCCAATGGGAGCCGAAAATGACCGCTTTCTTCACCACCGTTCGTAACGTCAGTGTCGTGCTGGCCGTTGCCGCCTCGCTTTCCGCTGTTACCTCGACCGCGGGCTATGCCTTCAGCGAAGAAGCCCGCTCGCAGTGCACGGGCGATGCCTTCCGCCTCTGCAGCTCTGAAATCCCGAACATTCCGAAGATCACCGCCTGCATGGTCAAGAATCGCGCAAATCTCTCCAGCGGTTGCCGCGCCGTGATGGACCGCGATTTCGCCGCGCAGCGCGTCAGCAAGGTCGCCGCGCAATAACCCAGTCTTCCCCGGCTCTCTCGAAAAGCGCTTGCGTCGATGCGACGCAGGCGTTTTTTGCGTTTGCCGGCAGCCAAATTCCCGCATGTAACCGCTTCCCCCGGACCAGCTCCGGGCTGGCTTTCGCCTGAAAACGCGATAGAAGGCGGGGATCGTTTATTGCTGTGTGTGAAGGCGACTAAGATGACCAGATTTCTTTTCGTTGTTCCCTTTGTTCTGATGGCGTCAGCCGCTTCGGCGCAGCAGCAGCCGGGCCATGACGCCTGCGCCCGCGACGTCTCGCGGTTTTGCCGCGCCCAGATGAATGACGGCGACATGGTCGTGCTGGCGTGCCTGCAGCAGAACCGCGCCCGTATCAGCAAGGGCTGTCAGCAAACGCTGGCCGCTCACGGGCGGTAGTTAGCCTCTCCGTCATTCCCCGATGCGCAATTGCGCATCTGAGGGCGTGCGAAACACGAGCTATGATGTGCAATTGCACATCTGAGAATCCATAACCACGATAATGAGTATGGATTCCGGGCCTGCACCAAGGGGCGCATCCCGGAATGACGATGGTGAGATAGCTACGTACTGCTTCCCGCCACGGTCGCGACCGGCAACACCTCGTTGGCGGCGCGGTCGGGCGTATCTTCCTTCCAGCGCACCGATCCGAACGGCCGCTCCAGCATGCGGCGCACGCGGATCGGCTCGGGCCCGAGGTGGAAGTCGATCGCGCGCTGGTGCAGCGCGCGTTCGGATTGCGTCGCGCGGTTGCGCTGGCGCAGATAATCCAGCCAGGTCGGGCAGTGATAGCGTTCGGTCCACAATTCGGGATCGGCGATGTCGCGCGCGATCGACCAGCCATAGGCGCCGTTGCGCTGCCGGCTCAGCTGCACTTCCTGCATTACATTGTGGAACAGCCGGGCGTTGTCCTGCGCCACGCGATATTCGATCTCGACCACCAGCGGGCCGCTGCGTCCGGTCAGCGACAGCCGCACCTCGGGATCGGCCAGCACTTCGGTGGCAGCCTCGTTGCGCGCGCCGACCGGTGGCATGCGCAGCCAGATGCCGAGGATCGGCGAAACCAGCATCAGGCCTGCGGAGACCAGCAACGCGGCCTCGACGCCGGCGTAGTCCGTAAGATGGCCCCAGCCCCAGCTTCCGACCGCGATGCCGCCGGCGATCGCGGCCTGGAAGGCGGCCAGCGAGCGGCCCGCGACCCAGCGCGGCGCCGAGAGCTGTACGCCGATGTTGAACAGCGCGACCGCCAGCATCCACACGCCGCCGGCGAGCACGAGGGCCGCCGCCGTCAGCGCCGCGTTCGTGCTGAACGCCACCGCGGCAATCGCGCCGGCCATCGAAATCGCGCAGGCGCGCACCGCAGCTTCGCCGCTCAGCCGCTTGCGCACTTCCGTGATGTTGAGCGCCCCGATAACGGCGCCCATGCCGAAGGCGCCTAACATGATGCCGTAGGTTTGCGCGCCGCCATGCAGCAGATCGCGCGCCACCAGCGGCATCAGCGCCGAGACCGAACCGCCGATCAGGCCGGTGACCAATGTTCGTATCAGCACGATGCGGATCGACGGCGAGTTGGCGATATAGCGCACGCCGGAGACCATCGCGCGGTTGAGACGCTCGCGCGGCAGGCGCGACGGCTCGTGGGTGCGGTTCCACAGAAACAGCACGACCATCAGCGGCAAATACAGCACCGCGTTGACCGCGAACGCTGCGACCGCACCCGCGGTCGCGACCACGATGCCGCCGACCGCCGGCCCAAAGCTTCGCGCGATGTTATAGCTGATGCCGTTGAGCGCGACGGCCTGCGGCAGCGTTTCCGCCGGCACCTGCTCGCTGACCGAGGCCTGCCAGGCCGGACCGAACAACGCCATGCCGCAGCCGACGACAAAACACAGCGCCAGCAGCACATTCGGGGTGACGAGGTTGAACCATGCCAGCACGGTCAGCGCGGTGGCGCCGACCAGTGCGATCGACAGCGAGACCAGCGCCACGATACGCCGGTCGTGCATGTCGGCGATGGCGCCAGCCGGCATCGAGATCAGCATGATGGGGAGCATCAGCGCGGTTTGTACCAAGGCGACCTTGTCGGCCGAGGACGTCATCTGCGTCATCGCCCAGGCCGCGCCGACGCCCTGGATCAACAGACCGAGGTTGGACACCAGGCTGGCCAGCCAGATCCGCCGGAACACCGCGTGCCGCAGCGGCGCTGCGATGCTGTCGGCGGCAAAACGCGAGCGCTTCGGCTGGTCGGTCATGGTCCGTTCCGCCTGTCCCTCTGTCACCGGTTTGATTCCATTTGCATTTAAAGAGATGCCTGCGAAAACCCTGCCCTGTCCAGTAGTTACGCCGCCCTCGGTGGTGCCAGGACACAGCTAAAGTACTGAAAAGTAACGGAAGGTCACAAAATGAGCCTATCGCGGCGATCGATCCTGAAAAGCGCCGGCGCGCTATCCTTGCTGGGCGGCCCCTTCGGATTTCAAGCGTTGGCACAGGCGGCGCCGGCTGTGCCTGCCGCCGCCGAGATTCCGCCGATCCTGTTCGTGCACGGCAATGGCGATCATGCCGCGCTCTGGATCACCACGCTGTGGCGGATGGAATCGAACGGCGTGCCGCACGAGCGGATGTTCGCGATCAATTTCACCGATCCCCTGGCGCGCAGCGACGACAAGGTGGAGCAGCCGAACCGTTCGTCGACCGAAGACCAGCGCCGCGAACTTGGCGAGGCGATCAAGGAACTGAAACGGCGCACCGGTGCGCCGCGCGTCGCGCTGGTCGGCAATTCGCGCGGCGGCAATTCGATCCGCAATTATGTCAAGAACGGCGGCGGCGGCGATGTCAGCCATGCCGTGCTGTGCGGCGTTCCCAACCACGGCGTCTATGACTGGGACGACGGTCTCGGCGGCGAGTTCAACGGCCGCGGGCCTTTCCTGCGCGGCCTGAACGAGGGCGAAAAAGAAGTCACTGATGGCACGGCATTTCTGACGCTGCGCAGCGACGGCATCGACAAATTCGCGCAAGCCGACGGCCGCTTCGTCGGCAAGCCGGGGACGCCGACCGGTATCACCGCGGAAGGTCCGGCGCTGAAGGGTGCAACCAATCTGGCGCTCGGGGCTATCGATCATCGCGAGACCGCGTACCATCCGCGCGCGTTCCGCGAGATTTACAAGTTCATCGCCGGCCGCGAACCGTCGCGTCTCGACATCGTGCCGGAAGCGCAGGTCAAGCTGAGCGGGCTGGTGACGGGCATGCCGACCGGCGTTCAGACCAACCGTCCGGTATCCGGCGCAACGGTCGATGTCTATCGCGTCTCCGCAGAGACCGGCGAACGCAATGGCGGGCGGATTCATTCTTCGCAGACCGGCGCCGATGGCCGCTGGGGTCCGGCGCAGGTCGACCCCAGCTGGTATCTCGAAATCGTGCTGACCTCGCCGCACGCGACCACGACGCATTTTTACCGTTCGCCATTCCCGCGCTCGTCCGACATCCTGCATTTGCGGGCCGCCCGGCCGCTCGGGTCGGCCGATTCCGGCGCCGGCGCTGTCGTGCTGATGTCGCGGCCACGGGGCTATTTCGGCCTGCCGCGCGACGTGGTGCTGTTCGACGGCAAGGAGCCCAAGGACGTGAAACCGGGCGTGCCGACCGATTCGGTCACCACCTTGCGGCTTCCGGCCGAGGAGGCAGGCCGCGCCGTGGTGGCGCTGTTCAACCAGGAGCGAATCGTGGCGCGGGCCTGGCCGGCAGCGGAAAACCGGATTGCGGTAGCTGAGCTGACTTATTAGCTGTTTTCTCGACTATTACCGGTGCCGGCGCCTTTGTCATGCCGGGATCGGAGACATAGATTGAATCTTGGATAAGATCTTGGCCCGCATGAGCGCAGCGATATGCGGGGCTTTGGCACCATCCCGGATATCGCTTCGCTCATCCGGGCGACGAAAGTGGCGCCTATGAGCATTGCCGAAGCCTACGACATGCCGCTCGCGCGGCCGCTGGTGCCACCGAGCCCGCCGCGTGCGCCCGACGACATGACGATGCTGCGGCGGATCAAGGCGATCCGCGAGAACGTGATCGGCAGCTGGGGCCAGCGGGCCTATGAAGAGGACATCGTCCGCGGCCGTTTTTTCCGGCGCAGCACTTTCATTCTCAACACGCCGGACGCCATCCGGCATGTCCTGGTCGACAATTACGAGAATTATACGCGCACGCCGGCCAGCTTCCGTGTGCTGCGGCCGCTGGTCGGCGACGGATTGTTGACCGCCGAGGGACGCGCCTGGAAACATCAGCGCCGAACGCTGTCGCCGGCCTTCACGCCGCGCGCGGTGACGACGCTGGTTCCGCACCTGCTGTCGGCAACCGACCAGACCATCGCCAAGCTCAGGGCCGCCAGCAATGCGCCGGTGGATCTGCGCCAGGTCATGCAGCGGATGACGCTCGAGATTGCCGGACGCACGATGTTTTCGTTCGGGATGGACCGCCACGGCGCCGCCTTGCGCAATTTCGTGACGGAGTATGGCGAGCGGCTGGCGTCGCCGCATTTTCTCGACATTCTGCTGCCGCCGCGCTGGCCAAGCCCGCAGGATTTCGCGCGCGCCCGCTTCCGCAAGCGCTGGACGGCTTTTGTCGGTGTGCTGATGGCCGAGCGCCGCGCCGCCGGCAAGACCGAAGGCGCCCCGCCGCGCGATCTGTTCGACCTGATGGGCGCGGCGCGCGATCCCGAAACCGGCGAGGCCTTCACCGACGAACAGCTCGGCGATGAAGTCGCGACCATGATTCTCGCCGGCCACGAGACGACGGCCACCGCGCTGTTCTGGTCGCTCTATCTGCTCGCGCTCGATCCCGCGACCCAGGAAAAACTGGCGTCCGAAGTGCAGGGCGCGAGCGTCAATGGCGAGCTCGAGATCGAGCGGTTGAAATTCACCCGCGCGGTGGTCGACGAGACCATGCGGCTTTACCCGCCCGCTTTCCTGATCATTCGCGCGGCAGCCGGGCCGGATACGATCGGCGGCATGCCGGTGAAGAAAAACGACGTCGTGCTGATCGCGCCGTGGCTGCTGCACCGGCATGAAAAACTGTGGCGCGATCCGAACGCGTTCGTGCCTTCGCGCTTCATGACGGGGACGCCGCCCGATCGCTTCGCTTATCTGCCGTTCGGTGTCGGCGCGCGCGTCTGCATCGGCGCGCATTTCGCGCTGGTCGAGGCGGTGCTGGCGCTGGCCAAGATGATCGGCGCGTTCCGTGTCAGCATGGTCGACAACGCGCCGGTGATGCCGGTCGGCGTGGTGACGACCCAGCCGGACCGCTCACCGCTGTTTGCCATCGTGCCGCGGTGATGCGCATAGCGCATTGCCTGACTTGGTGGTCCGCCCAATCTGCTTTAGGCTGCGATCATGAGTGACGTCAAAGCGCAATTTTCGATGCTCAATCAGACCGCCGATCCCGCGGTCGCCGATGCGATCCGGCTTGCGGTCGAGAACGGCCAGGACCATGAGCTCAACCGCATCAATGTGCTGGATTTTGCGAAACGGAGCGGGCTGGACGAAGAGCGGGTGATTTCGGGCTTTCTGCACGCGTCGCGGCTTGGATTGTTCGACCTGACCTGGAACGTGTTGTGCCCCGGTTGCGGCGGTGTGCTCGGCGCCCACAGTACGCTGAAATCGCTGTCTCCGCATGACTACCATTGCGGCCTTTGCGCCTGCGGTTACGAGGCCTCGGTCGACGAGCAGGTCGAGGTGGCCTTTACCGTCAGCCCCCGGGTCAGGCGCATCGCCGCGCATGATCCCAATACGCTGCCGGTCTGGGAATACTACAAGCAGATGTTCTGGAGTTCGGGCATCGATTTCGACGCGGCTGATATCGCGACGCTGGCCGACGAAGTGACACTGGATACGCTCGAACTACCGGCGGGCGAGAAGGCGGTGCTGTCGCTGCAATTGCCGAAAGAATTCATCATCGTGTTCGAACCGGTGACGCATTCGGCGGAGTTCATCGACGTTCAGGGCGAGCCGACCAAGGAACGCCAGCAGCTGTCGCTGGTCTACAACAAGACCGCGACGCCGACGGGCGGAACGAGGACCATGCGTCCGGGACCGCTGCGATTGTCGCTCGACAATCAGGCCGATGTGCGGACGTTGCCTACGGTCTTTATCGCGGGTGATGTGATGCATCACCTGATCGGCAAGCGGAAGCCGTTTCTCACGGCCAAGCGGATGCTGTCGAACCAGACCTTCCGCGACGTGTTCAAGGCCGACAATCTCAGCGTCGATCAACGCCTCAAGATCACGTCGCTGACCTTCCTGTTCACCGATCTGAAAGGATCGACCGCTCTGTACGAGCGGGTCGGCGATCTCGCCGCGTTCGATCTGGTGCGCGC
The DNA here is from genome assembly GCF_018130085.1 of Bradyrhizobium sp. AUGA SZCCT0169. Lineage (NCBI taxonomy): Bacteria > Pseudomonadati > Pseudomonadota > Alphaproteobacteria > Hyphomicrobiales > Nitrobacteraceae > Bradyrhizobium > Bradyrhizobium sp. AUGA SZCCT0169. The sequence continues at coordinate 200,528 of NZ_JAFCMC010000007.1, forward strand.
GCATTTCCACGCGCTGCTGGAAATCATCTCGTCGGAAAAGGGCGCCGTCGTCAAAACGATTGGCGATGCCGTGATGGCGACGTTCATCAAGCCCGAACATGCTATCGTTGCGGGCTTGCGCATGCGCTCCGCGATGGACGCCCTCAATGCTGCGCGCGGCACCGAGGACCTCGTCGTCAAGATCGGCATTCACGAGGGCCCGTGTCTTGCCGTCATGCTCAACGAGCGGCAGGACTATTTCGGCCAGACCGTGAATATCGCCGCCCGTGTGCAGAGCCTGTCGACCTCGCAGGAGATGCACATCACCGGTCCGGTGATCGAGTCGCCTGCGGTTGCCGGCATCCTCGAGAGGGAAGCGATCAAGCCGATCCAAAAACAGGCGGCGCTGCGCGGCATCGCCGACAAGATCGTGGTGTACGAAATACCGTAGAGGTGGGTCCGTCATTCCGGGATGGTCCGAAGGACCAGACCCGGAACCTAGAGATTCCGGATTCGATGCGTTGCATCGCCCCGGAATGACGACGTGATCCAGATTGCCTAAACGTAATGCTTCCCCGGTAGCCCCCGCGCATTGCGCGGCCTGATTTTCCACGCCATATAACCGCTATCAATCTTCGTTCCATAGAGGTGCCGATGCTCGACGGACTTCGCCAATTCATCGCCGACATTGTCTCTCCCGATGCGAATCAGGATCGGGCGTTCGACGATACCGGGTATCTTCTGGCGGCGACGGCGCTGCTGGTTCACGTCATCTCGCTCGACGGCGAACCGACGGCGCTGGAGAAGCGCAAATTGCACAGCCTGATCGAAAGCCGCTTTGAGCTCGATCCCGGCACCGCGGACCGATTGATTGCCTCGGCGACGCGGGTCGAAGGCGACGCGGTCGATCTCTATCATTTCACCAGCGTCATCATGCGCAGCGTGAATGAGGAGGGCAGGCTCCGCATCGTCGAGATGATGTGGGAAATGGTCTATGCCGACGGTGACGTCACCGAGTTCGAGGATAACGTGCTCTGGCGCGCCGCAGATCTCCTGGGCGTCTCGTCGCGCGACCGGATCGATCTCAAGCGCCGTGTCGCGGAGCGGCAAGGGAATTCCGAAGGCAAGTCTCAAGGCAAGCCCCTCGCGGGCGCGTCGAAGGCGGCCGACGCGACAACTTAAGCGCTGTGCCTAGCCGCAGATGACGAAACTTTAATGTGGAGCGCGGCCCGCGATCCCGACGCGCGATAGACCCTGAAAATACTGGACTTCGATTCAGCAGGCGCGTGCCTTTGCGTGGCGATATGCTCGCGGGGTGGCTTGCGTCGCACCACAAGCCTATGCTCTCGTTCTCCCGTTGGGCGGCATTTCCGTAATTCATTTTAAGAGCACTCGATCGTGACTGAGCGTGTGGCGCTGATTACCGGTGCATCGGCGGGCATCGGCACCGAACTGGCGCGCGTGTTTGCTTCCAGGGGCCATCGCGTGGCGCTGGTGGCGCGGCGCGAGGACCGGTTGACGGCATTGGCGGCTGAAATCACCGCGGCAGGCGGTGCGGCGCCGATCGTGATTCCCTGCGACCTCACCCAAACGGGGGCAACCGACCGGATTGCCGACGCACTGACGGCGGCCGGCGTCGAAGTGGAATATGTCGTCAACAATGCGGGCTTCGGTGTGTTCGGCAAGGCGATCCAGCGCGATCGCGCCGATCAGCTCGACATGATAACGGTCAACATCCGCGCGCTGACCGATCTGTCGCTGCGGTTTGCCGATCAGCTGATCCGCCATCGCGGCGGCCTGCTCAATTTGGGCTCGATCGCGGGTTTTCTGCCGGGCCCGGGCATGGCGGTCTATTACGCGTCCAAGGCCTATGTCTTGTCGTTCACCGAAGCGATGCGGGCGGAACTGGCGCCCCGGGGCGTGCGCGTGACCGTGGTGTGTCCCGGCCCGGTGCCGTCGGAGTTTCAGGCCCGCGCCGGCTTCGCGCCCGGATTTGATTCGGCCATCCTCAACGTCCTGCCCGCCGATGTCGCCAGGCAGGCCTATGACGGCCTGATGGCCGACAAGCGCGCGGTGTTGCCCGGTATTGGCATCAAGATCGTGCCGTTCCTGCTGCGGTTGTTTCCGCGCTCTTTCATCCTGGCGGCGGTCTGCCGTTTCCAGCTGCGCAAGCGCTAAAAGGCGGCGTGACGCGCCTCACAGACGCTCTGGCCCGCGATTTGCTTACAGATATTTGCAAATATCTGCAGGCCCCGCATGAACTCACCTGAAATTAAGACTCACTTAGGTATGGTTTTGGTTTGAGGTCCTGAGCACATCGATGTCGTTCCGGTCGCGAAAAAATGGCGAAAACGTCCTGCCCTTTCCGGGGCGAAGGGCGCTGGCTGCCGCGCCGGAATCTCTGCTGCCGCCTCTGCTGCCGGTCCTGATCGTTCTGCACCAGGAGAGTTCGACGCCGGGCCGGGTCGGCAACGCGCTGCGTGCGCTGGGGCATACCCTCGACATTCGGCGTCCGAGGTTCGGCGACCCCCTACCGGAAACGCTGGATCTGCATGCCGGTGCGGTGATCTTCGGCGGCCCGATGAGCGCCAACGACGGCGACGAATATGTGCGCCGGGAGATCGACTGGATCGAAATTGCCCTGCGCGAGCAGCGGCCGTTCCTCGGCGTCTGCCTCGGCGCCCAGATGCTCGCCAAACAATTGGGCGCGCCGGTAGCACCCCATCCGCAGGGCCGTACCCAGATCGGCTACTACCCGATCCGTCCGACGCAAGCCGGCCACGCGGTCTGCCCGAACTGGCCGGATCAGGTTTACCACTGGCACCGCGAGGGGTTCGAGCTGCCGGCCGGCGCCGAATTGCTGGCGGAGGGCGACGACTTTCCGGTGCAGGCATTCCAGTCCGGCCATGCCTTCGGCTTCCAGTTTCATCCCGACGTGACCTACGCGATGATGCATCGCTGGACCACGCGCTGCGAGACAATGGATTTGCCGGGTGCGCGGGCGCCGCATTCGCACTTCGCCGATCGCGCGGTGCACGACGTCGCCGAGCGCGCGTGGCTGCAGCAATTCATCTCCGGCTGGCTCAAGCGCATGCCGATGTCGATCATGTCGGAAGCGGCCGAATAGCCGCCACGCGGAATTTCCCCGCGCCTCCACGCGCCTTTCAAAACCATCAGATGTGCTAATCTGTCCGCATGGCGTGGCCGAAAAGGCTCGCGCGCGAAATTCAACAATAGAAAACAACAGGGAGATCGCGGTGACCTACCAACACATTCTGTACGACGTGAGCGACAAGGTCGCGACCATCACGCTCAACCGGCCGGACCGCATGAACGCCTGGACCGCGATCATGGAGCGCGACGTGCGCCATGCGATGGAAACCGCCGCTGCCGACGACAATGTGCGCGTCATCGTGCTGACAGGCGCGGGGCGCGCGTTCTGCGCCGGCGCCGATATGGAAGGGCTGAAGGGAATCGATCCCAACGAGGTCAGGCGCGGCGAGAACACGCCGTTCGACATGAACCGGCGCGCCGACTGGCAGACGCGCTACGCTTATTATCCGGCGATTCCAAAACCGGTGATCGGCATGCTGAACGGCGCCACCGCCGGCATCGGCCTCGTGCATGCGCTGTATTGCGATCTGCGCTTTGCCGCCGACAACACCGTGTTCACGACCGCGTTCTCGCGCCGCGGGCTGATCGCCGAGCATGGCATCAGCTGGATGCTGCCGCGAATCGTCGGCCACGCCAACGCGCTCGATCTGCTGATGTCCTCGCGCCGCGTCTCCAGCGAGGAAGCCCTGCGCATCGGCCTCGTCAACCGGCTCTATCCGCCGGATCAGCTGCGCGAGCAGACCTACGCCTATGCCCGCGACCTCGCCGATTTCGTCTCGCCCAGCGCGATCTCGGTGATCAAGCGCCAGCTCTACGACGTGCCGTTCCAGACGCTCGCCGAAGCCACCATCGACGCCAACCGGGAAATGCAGATTGCGCTCAAGGGCAGCGACTTCAAAGAGGGCGTGGCGAGTTTTATGGAGAAGCGGCCGCCGAGGTTTACGGGGAGGTGAGGGGGTTGTGTGCTTGTGGAACCAGCCCGCCGTCGCCCTTCGGGCTATGGCGCGGCAGCCTTCGCTAGCTTCGCTACGATAGGCCACGGCGTGGCTTGCCGAGCCGTAGCTTGCGAAGCAAGCGAAGGCTGGTGGAGCCAGGCGGGATCGAACCGCCGACCTCGTCATTGCGAACGACGCGCTCTCCCAGCTGAGCTATGGCCCCGTCGCGGCCGCCCAAACTGAGAACAGGCGACCGGCAATCGGCGCCATTTACAGTCCGGCCCAAGGTCAAGTCAAGAACGGTTAAAGCGGCGATTCCGGGGTCTTTTTGATGGGAACTTCCCTTGTTTGCGGGGGGACGAACCGATATCTAGCAGGTTACCCCACCTGCGAGCCCCCTCCATCATGCGCGCTGTCCTCGACATCATCTCCATCGTCCTCGACCTCTATATCTGGCTCTTGATCGCCTCCGCCATCCTGTCCTGGCTGATCGCCTTCAATGTCGTGAACACGCGCAACCAGTTCGTCGCGGCCGTGGCCGAATTCCTGTACCGGATCACCGAGCCGGTGCTGGCGCCGATACGCCGGATGCTGCCCAGTCTGGGCGGCCTCGATATCTCGCCGATCATCCTGATCCTGATCATCATGTTCATCCAGCGGGTGATCGCCTACTACATCTATCCGAACGTCATCTGATCGAGGGTTGATGGATCCTTGGCGTTACTCTACCGAGGGCATCAGCGTGGCGCTGCGGGTCACGCCGCGCGGCGGCCGCGACGACATCGACGGGATTGAGACGCTCGCCAACGGGCGTTCCGTGGTCAAGGTGCGGGTTCGCGTCATCGCCGAGGGCGGCGAGGCCAACCGCGCGGTCATGGAACTGATGGCAAAGGCGCTCGGCGTGCCCAAGGCCAGGGTCAAGATCCTGTCCGGCACGACATCGCGCCTCAAGCAGGTCGCCATCGGCGGCGATCCCAAATCGCTCGGCGATACCTTGCGCAGGCTGACTGCAGCCAAACCGGATACGAAGGATTGAGATGACCGCTCGCATCATCGATGGAAAGATCATTGCAGCAGAGCTGCGTGGCCGCGTTGCCGGCGAGGTCGCACTGATCAAGGCCGCGCATCAGATTACGCCGGGGCTCGCGGTGGTGCTGGTCGGCAGCGACCCGGCGAGCCAGGTCTATGTCCGCAGCAAGCACAAGCAGACCCAGGAAGCCGGCATGGCGTCGTTCGAGCACGTGCTGCCCGAAGACGTCGCGCAGGCGGACTTGCTGGCGTTGATCGCGCAACTCAATCGCGATCCCGCAGTGCATGGCATTCTCGTGCAACTGCCGCTGCCGAAATCGCTGCATACCGAAACCGTCATCAATGCGATCGATCCCGCCAAGGATGTCGACGGGCTGCATCCGAACAATGCCGGGCGCCTGGCCGGCGGCTTTGCCGCGCTGTCGCCGTGCACGCCGCTCGGCTGCATTATTCTCACCAAGAGCGTGCATGCCTCGCTCGAGGGCATGAACGCCATCGTGATCGGCCGCTCCAACCTGGTCGGCCGTCCCCTGGTGCAATTGCTGCTCAATGAAAACGCGACGGTGACGATCGCGCATTCGCGCTCGCGCGATCTGGCGCAATTATGCGCCCGCGCCGATCTGGTCTATGCGGCCGTCGGCAAGCCGGAAATGGTGCGCGGCGACTGGATCAAGCCGGGCGCTACCGTGATCGACGTCGGCATCAACCGCCTGCCGGCCGCCGACGGCAAAACGCGCCTGGTCGGCGACGTCGCCTATGCCGAAGCGCTCAACGTCGCCGGTGCGATCACGCCGGTGCCCGGCGGCGTCGGGCAAATGACGGTGGCGTGCCTGCTGGTGAACACGCTGCGCGCGGCGTGCGCGATACACGGGCTGCCGAAGCCGGCGGTGTGAGGCGAGGCGCAGATCTCTCCGTCGTCATTGCGAGCCAACGGGTCGCGCGAATGCGCGCCCGATGACAGGCTCCGCGAAGCGATCCATAGCGTGGCAAAACGGATAGTCGGATTGCTTCGTCGCAAGTGCTCCTCGCAATGACGGAGGTGAGAGCTTGGGCTATCCCGCCGCGTTCTCGATCAGCCGCCGATAAAACCGGATCATGTCGGCATAGCCGTCCAGGCTGAGGCGTTCGTTGGTGCCGTGGAAGCGCTTCAGATCGTCGGTATTGGCGCGCACCGGCGAGAAGCGGAAAATCTTGTCGGTGATCCCGGCAAAGTGGCGCGAATCGGTCGCGCCCACCATCAGTCCGGGCGCCACGATGACATCAGGAAAAACCTCGCGGATGGTACGGTTGAGCATCTGGAACGACGGGCTCGCGGTACCCGTCACCGGTGGCGGATCGGTATTGCCGGGGAACGGTTTGATCGAAATGCGATCGTTGCGGATCGTGCTGCGCACATGGTCGGTGACGCTCGCTTGGGTGTCGCCCGGGATCATGCGGAAGTTGACGACGGCCTCGGCGTTGCCGGGCAGCACGTTGTCCTTGTCGCCGGCATTGAAAATCGTCAGCGCCGTGGTGGTGCGGATCGTCGCCTCGCTCGGGCCTTTCTTCTCGAACTCGCGCAGCAACAGCGGCTTGAACAGCCACAGGTTCGACAGCACCACGCGGTTGAAGCCGTTCATCTCCGGCGCCAGCGTGTCGAACATTTCGGCGACCGTGCCGCGGATATGCATCGGCAGGCGGTTGTCTTCGAGCCGCGCCAGCGCCGCGCTCAGCATGCCGATCGCGGTGTCGCGCGGCGGCATCGAGGAATGGCCGGGCGTTGCCTGCACGTTCAAGACCAGCGAGGCGTAGCCCTTTTCGGCAACGCCGATCAGAGCCGCTGATTTGTCGAGGCCCTTGATCATGCCTTCGGTGATCAGGAGGCCCTCGTCGACGACGAAATCGAGGCGGACGCCGCGTGAGGCCAATAGCGCCGCGATGGCCTTGGCGCCCGCGGTGCCGGCAGTTTCCTCGTCGTGGCCAAAGGCAAAGTAGATCGTTCGCTTCGGCCGGAAGCCGCCCTTGGTCATCGTCTCGGCGGCCTCCAGCATCGAATAGAGGTTGCCCTTGTCATCCCAGGAGCCGCGGCCCCAGATGAAACCATCGGCAATGACGCCATCGAAAGGCGGCTGCTGCCAGTCCTTCTCGGTGCCGGGCGCGACCGGCACCACGTCCTGATGCGCGAGCAGCGCGATCGGCGGCAGCTTTGGATCGGAGCCCTCCCAGGTGTAGAGCAAGCTGTACTGGCCGACGATCTCGCGCTTCGCCACGGCGTGGAACGCCGGAAAGCTCTTCTCGATATGCGCCTGCATGCCGCGCAAGGCCTCGGCGTGCTGGTCGGGCTTTTCGTGGCTCGAAATGGTGCGAAAGCGGATCGCCTCGCTGAGGCGCGCCGCAACGGCTTGCGCGTCGACCGCAACGCGCGGGATGGCCGCGACCTGAATTTGCCGCGAACTATGGGTGCTAACGTTGAACGCCAGCACGCCGGCGAGAATCACGATAGCAGCGATCAGGAGCAGCGCGAGGTTGCGGATAATTCTGACCAGCCGTCGCATCGGACTCTCCGTCATGGCCGGGCATAGCCGTCTGAAGGACGGCGTCGCTTCCGCTCGCCATAGCCGTCTGGAGGACGGCGTCGCTTCCGCTCGCCTATGTCCCGGCCTCCACGCCCTTCTTTCTGCGCGTGACCAAAGACGTGGATGCCCGGCACAAGGCCGGGCATGACGAGATCTATCACAAAGAATTGGTCCCGGGGCGCTAACCGCCTACTTCTTCCCCTGCGCCCGCTCGATGCCCTCGATGATCAGCCTTTGGGCGTCGTTCGCATCGCCCCAGCGCAGCACCTTGACCCATTTGCCTGGTTCGAGATCCTTGTAGTGCTCGAAGAAGTGCTGGATCTGCTGCAGCGTGATGTCGGGAAGGTCGTTGTAGTTCTTCACCTTGTCATAGCGTTGCGTCAGTTTCGATGTCGGCACCGCGATGATCTTCTCGTCGCCGCCGGCCTCGTCTTCCATCAGCAGCACGCCGACCGGCCGCACGCTCATGACGGCGCCCGGCACGATCGCGCGGGTATTGGCGACCAGCACATCGCAGGGATCGCCGTCGCCCGACAGCGTGTGCGGGATGAAGCCGTAATTGCCGGGATAGCGCATCGCCGTATAGAGGAAGCGGTCGACGACCAGCGTGCCGGCCTCCTTGTCCATTTCATATTTGATCGGCTCGCCTCCGACCGGCACTTCGATGATGACGTTGACGTCATGCGGCGGATTCTTACCGGTTGAAATGGCGTCAATGCGCATGGAGGGCTCCGTGGTTGCTTGGCGCAGTCGTGCTTCGACTGGCTGGATGGTCATGCCTGGCAAATGCGCCAAGCGCGTGTTCCGCGCTGGATCCCCGGCGTATCCATCGCATGCAGGCGGCTATTAGAAATGATGGGAGGCTAGGTCAAGCCATACCGAAGGCGTGATTCGCGCTTTCGTCTGATATGACGATCAGCCCAAAAAATTGGCGTTTCAGGCTTGGCTCAGTTGGTCCAGGCGAAGGCGACCTTGTCGAGCGATTTGGGTCCGAACTTCTCCGACGAGCGGGCGACCATGCGTCCGCCGAGCGCGCGATAGAACTCCGTCGCGGGATCGTTGTCGGACAGCGCCCAGATCACCATGCTCTTGAGGCCGCTCTGCAAGAGATCGCGGCGGGCAGAGGTGAAGAGGCGGCGGCCGAAGCCGAGACCCTGGAATTCCGGACGCAGATAGAGCTCGTAGATTTCGCCTTCGAAATGCAGGCTGCGGGCGCGGTTGCGGCCGTAGTTGGCATAGCCCGCGACCTTGTCGCCGAACACCAGCACGCTGACGCGGCTGCCCTTGCGGATCGCGCTGTCCCACCATTGCGGGCCGCGGCGGTTGATCAGCTTTTCAAGTTCGGCGCCGGGAATGATGCCCTGATAGGCCGAGCGCCAGGCTTCGTCATGGGTGGACGCCACCGCGGCTGCATCCGCAGCTTTGGCCGGCCGAACCTCGATCAGGGTTGTGCTCATGGACCCAATCAAAGCAAGTCAGCGCGTTGTCTTCAAGGTCCATCGTTAATTATCGGTTAACCTGTGGATTTTCTGCATCAGTTTACCGCCCGGCTGTACCGAAAGAGGACAGGAGGCCGACTTTACCGGGCACTTGGCCGATGCGGAGCAGGGTAAAACCAGGCTCAAAACAATCGCGGAGAACGCTTCCAGCAATCCGATCACGGAAAAATGTGCTGAATCTGATTCGCCGGTATTCTGTTGGCGAATTCGCAATTCCTTCCCAAAGACTACCGTCGCAACTGCCTTTCCCAAGCCCGCCAGGCCAATTCATGCATCCGGCTAAAGTGTTTATCGCAGCGGTTGTCCTCGCCGCGCTCGGCATCGAGACCGGCGCGGCGCAACAAAACCTCGGCGCGCAAGGTACCGAGGGCGAGCCCAATCGCCGGCAGCAATGGCTGGTGCCGTCGCCCGATCTGGGCCCTCCGTCACATGCGCTGTTGTTTCGTCCACCGGGCGCCGGTCCGTTTCCGCTCGCGCTGATTGCGCATGCCACCACTCAAAACGTATTGCGTCGCGCGCAAATGCCGCAGCCGGAATACCGTGCGCTGGCGGCCTGGCTGGTGGCGCGCGGCTTTGCCGTGCTGGTGCCGGAGCGTCCGGGCCATGGCGCCACGGGCGGCAAATATCTCGAAGACCAGGGCGGCTGCGACGAGGCTGATTACGCCAGGTCAGGCCGCGCCACCGCTGATGTCATCGCGGCGGCAATGGGCTTCGTGCGCAAGCAACCCTTCATCCGGTCAAACGGAATGATCGTGATCGGGCACTCGGCCGGCGGCTGGGGCGCGCTGGCGCTGGCCAGTGAAGATCCGAAGGACATCTCCGCGATCATCGCCTTTGCGCCCGGACGCGGCGGCCGCGCCAATGATTTTCCGGGTCAGGTCTGCGCGCCGCACACCCTGATGGCCGCCGCACGGGAATTCGGCAAGACCGCGCGCGTGCCCGTCACATGGCTGGTGGCGGCCAATGACAGCTACTTCTCGCCTGTTCTGTCGCGGCAACTGGCGGACGCGTTCCGCAACGCCGGCGGCAAGGTCGATTTCCGCGTGCTCGGGGCCTATGGCAGTGAAGGGCACTGGCTGCCGGAAACCGAAGCTGGTGTAACAAGCGCTGCCAGTGAACTCGATCGCGCCTTGAAGCTGCGCGGGCCGAACCCGGCCAAGAAACGATGACGCAACGATGACGCTGTATTTCGCGATCAAATATCTGCACGTGCTTGGCGCCATCGTCATTCTCGGCACCGGCAGCGGCATCGCGTTTTTCATGCTGATGGCGCATCGCAGCGGTGATGCTTCCTTCATCGCCCGCACCGGGTCGACGGTGGTGATTGCCGACATGCTGTTCACGCTGACGGCGGTGCTGCTGCAGCCCGTTACCGGCGGTCTCTTGATGATGCTGTCATCGACGGGATTTGGCGAACTCTGGATTTGGGCCTCGCTCGGGCTGTATGCGGTGGCGGGGCTGTTCTGGATGCCGGTGATCTTCATGCAGATCGAGATGCGCGACCTGGCGCGCGTCGCCGCGGCTGCGAATGCGGCGCTGCCGCCGCGCTATTTCGCGCTGTTCCGGCGCTGGTTTCTGTTCGGCATTCCAGGCTTTGGTTCGGTCATGGCGATCCTGTGGTTGATGATCGCGAAGCCGGTTTAGGTGGGTATATGCAAGCGGAAAATTCATTGCGCAAAATCCTCGTCCTCGGCGCTTCCGGCCTGATCGGTAGGTACATCACCGATGATCTTCGATTGCAGGGCTTTCAGGCGGTCGGGGTCGCGCGGCATTTCGAACCGTCACAAAAGACTGGCGCTTCCGACCTTGAGCTTCCGATCATGTCGATGGATGCTGCCTCGCTGGCGCGGTTGATCCGCGAGCGCGAGATCGATGTCGTGGTCAATTGCCTCGGCGTGCTGCAGGACGGGCCGGGCAGCGACACCCGCGCGGTGCATCGCGATTTCGTCGAACGGCTGCTGGTGGCGATCCGCGACAGCCGCCGCGCGGTGCGCTTCGTTCACATCTCGATCCCCGGCACCGCCGATGACGACCGCACCGCCTTTAGCACGACCAAGCGCGAGGCAGAGCGGCTGATCGCGGCCTCCGGTATTCCCTACGCAATCCTGCGGCCGGGCTTTGTCGTGGCGCCTTCGGCCTATGGCGGCAGCGCGATGTTGCGCGCGCTGGCGGCATTCCCGCTGCAATTGCCCGGCGATGAATCGGCGACTCCGTTCCAGCCGGTGGCGGTCGAGGATGTTTCCGCGACCATCGCCTGGCTCGCCGCCCGCGACATCGGCGATCCCGCGGCAAACGCCGTGACCTGGGACCTGATGCAGCCGCAACCGATCACGCTTGGCAATGTCATCGATCAATTCCGCTGGTCGCTCGGCACCTCCCGCATGCCGCGGATCACGCTTCCCGGTTTTCTGCTCAATCTCGGCGCCAAATCAGGCGATCTCGCCAATAAACTTGGCTGGATGCCGCCGATGCGCTCCACGGCGATCGCCGAACTGCGCCGCGGCGTCACCGGCGATCCCGCAAGCTGGATGGCGGCGACCGGCATCGTGCCGAAGACGCTGGCGCAGGCGGTGGGCGGGCATGCCGCCACCATCCAGGACAAATGGTTCGCGCGGCTGTTCCTGGTCAAGGCGCTCGTGATCGCCAGCCTTGCGGTGTTCTGGATCGTGTCGGGCTTCATCTCGCTGGTGATCTCGTTTGCCGCCGCCGCCGATATTTTGCGGGCGCACGGCTTTCCGTCATGGCTGGTCGCGCCGATGACTGCTATCACCAGCCTGATGGATATGAGCATCGGGGTGTTAATCGCCTTCCGTCGCACCGCCGCGGTCGGACTGGTCGCCGGCATCGTCGTCGCGCTGGGCTACATGGTCGGCGCGGCGATCCTGACGCCGGATCTCTGGATCGAGCCGCTCGGTGCGCTGGTCAAGACGGGACCGGCGATCGTGCTGATGTTGGTCGCATTGCTTACCTTGGACAACAGATGACGGCATGGCCGGACGATGACGTGATCCTCTACGACGGCGTCTGCATCTTCTGCTCGCGCTGGGTCCGCTTCGTCGCCATGCGAGACGTCGAGCGTCGCTTTCGCTTCACGCCGATCCAGTCCGGCTACGGCACGCGTCTGGCGCAGGCGTTCGGCATCAACCCCGACGATCCCGATACCAACGCCGTCGTTCACGGCGGCGTCGCATATTTCAAGTCCGACGCGGCGCTGACGGTGCTCGGCGCGCTGCCGGGCTGGGGCTGGACGCGCGCGCTGTTTGCGGTGCCGAAGCCGTTGCGCGACGGCGTCTACAGCCTTGTCGCGCGCAACCGCTACCGGATTTTCGGCAAGTATGAGCAGTGTTTTGTGCCCGATGCCGATATGCGCGCGCGGGTGATGGAGTAGATTCACGCCGAACCGTCATTGCGAGCGAAGCGAAGCAATCCATGTCACCGCTTGGGGAATCGATTGCGTCGTCGCTATCGCTCCCTTGCGCAAACGCTTCGCGCTTGTCGCAGGCAATGACGGGATTGAGGGCTATTGCTTCGCCAGCAAAGCCAACACTTCCCCCGCCGCGCGCTCCCCCGAATCCCGTGCCCCATGCGCGGTCGAGAAAAACCCCGGCGAGGTTGCCTCGCCCGCAAAAAACAAGCGTCCATCTACGGGCGCTGCCAGCACCGCGCGGTCGCCGGCGTGGCCGGGTAGAGCGTGGGAATACGAGCCGCGCGAGAACGGCTCGTGGGCCCAGCGCGATTCCGCGAGCGGCTTCAGCTTGCGGCGGAAGTCGTTGCCGAGGAAGCCTGCAATCTCGCTGATGCTTTCGGCGGCCAGTGCGCCGGGGCCGGCATCTTCCAGCGATCGCGCAAAGCGGCCGCCGAAAAAGCCTTCGATGCAGGGCTGGCCGAACGGGCGCAGATGATAGGTGCCCATCGCGGTGCGCATGGTGGCGCCGCGCAGGCTGCCATCCTTCGGCAGCGCGTCGCCATCGCTAAGTGCCAGCATCACCTTGTCGGCGAGACCAAGCGGCAGGCCGCGTGCGGCGTCGAGCTTTGCCGGCAGGGCCGGGTGAAAGCGGATGGCTTCATCCGCAATCAGGTTGGTCGGGACGGTGATGATCACCCTGCCGGCGGTCAGCGTGCCCCGCGACGTCTCGACGCGAATGCGCTTTCCCGAATGGTCGATCAGCGTCACCGCGCAGTTGAGCGCGAGCGGCATCGAGGCGCCATAGGCAGCGACCAGCGCGCCATAACCGCGGCGGACGCGCCAGTTGATCTCGGTGTCTTCATAGGCATCCATGTCCAGGATCGAGACCTGATCCAGTTCGCAGCCGTTGACGTAGGTCGAGATCGCGTCGATCATCGGGTTCCAGCGATTGCCGGGCTCAAGATAGAGGCTCGCGGCGACATCGCGGCCGCTCTGCCCGGCCAGTTCTGCGGCTTCCTCGGCGCGGTCATAGAAGGCATCGAGCGCCCTCAGGAATTCCGTCCGCTGCTCAACCGGAAACGCCTTGTTGTGGGCCTGCTCGCGCCAGGGCGGGCGGTTCCTGTCGATTTCGAACTTCAGTTGCTCGGCGATCGGGACGAATGAATTTTCATCCGCCGAATGCAACCAGCCGCATCCGAGGTCGAAGGTGATCTCGGGCGAGGCCGCTATCGTATGGGCACGGCCGCCGACGCGGTCGCGCGCTTCCAGCACGACACAGGAGAGACCGGATTGTTTCAGCGCATGCGCGGCGCCGAGGCCAGCAGCGCCGGCGCCGATGATGGCAACATCGACTTCGGAGGGGAGGGTCGTCATGTCAGAGCCTCTAGCACGTTCGCCAGGGGGCCTGAAGCCGGTCCGCAGAGGGCTCCCGGTCCACGGCGGGCAGGGGAGGGATGCGGTCGCATCGATTGGCCGAACTCGATCATTGCCGGCTGGCAGTGCGACATCTTTGCGAAAAAGAGCGGCTTGTTTCTCTCCCTGTAGTTGTATTGAATAGATCATTCTCCCTAACGTCATTTCAGATCCGGATTTCAGCTATGGCCGAATTCGACCCCGCTACCGCGCGGAAGAGAACCGCGATCCTTGTCGTTCACGGCATCGGCAGTCAGCGCGCGCTGGAAACGGTGCGCGGCGTGATACGGGGCGTCTGGCTGGACGAGAAAAACCCGGCCGACAAAGGCAAGCGGATCTGGACGCATCCGGAAAGGGACGGCTCCGACATCGACCTCGCTGTGATGACGACGAACACGGTGCCGGATTCGCCGGATGGCCGCCTGGTCGATTTCCACGAATTATATTGGGCTCACCTGATGAGTGAGACCAAGGCCGTCGCAGTGCTGCTCTGGCTGTACGAACTGGTCCGGAAGGGGCCGATCATGAAGCTCGGCATGAACGGGCTTTGGTGGGCAGCGGCTATTTTCCTGTGCCTGATGAATCTCTCCTTCGCGGTGCTGGTGTTGCAGGGGATTCTGCTGTTTTCGCGAAACGTTGCGCAGATCATGCTGGTCGCACCGTTCCTGCTGCTGGTTGCAAGCCTGCTGTTAGGCCTCCTCGTCGCCTTGAAATGGGGGGCTGTCCGGATCATCGGATTGCTCGCAATCGCGTTGGCCGGCGGGGCCGTTCTGATCGCGGTCTATGTCTGGATCGGGAGAAAATTTCCCGGCATTGCTGCGAGTGCAGGTAATCCCGGGATTCCCGATGGTGCCGAACTCTTCACGCAGATTGCGCTACCCACGTTGATTGCGCTGATCGCGACATTGCTGATCATGGGGCGACAGGGACTGCGGGCATTCTGGCGAGCCATCTTCATTTCCGTGGTCCTGTTCGGCATTTTCATTGTTGCCGATCGGTACTGGCATCCGGAAAGCGAATTTGTCCTGACCGTGATCAAGGCATGGTTGTGGGCGCTGAACTCGCCGTGGAGCGTCGCGGCGGCGTCGGCCGTGATCGGGCTCTATTTGATCATCAATGCCGCATTCCTGCAGCCGTATCTCGGCGATGCCGCGCGCTACTTCCGCAATTCACCGGCCAATGTGGCGGTGCGCCGGGCGATCAGGAAGGAGGCCGTGGATCGGCTCGCAAACCTCCACGCGTCCGGCCAGTACGATCGCATCGTCGTCGTCGCGCACAGCCTTGGTACCGTCGTCGCCTACGACATGCTGCGCGCCTATTTCAGCCGGGTCTGCAATGAGTTGCCGCCTGTCGAAGAGCTGGGCACGGATTTTGACGCCATCGATAGCGCCAAATGGCAGCCGGAAGACGCCAAGGCAACGATCGAGGACAAGAAGGCGTTGCGGATCAAGGCGCGCGCCACGATCGCCAGCATCGCCGCTGCCGCGGCGAAGCCGACGCCCCAGCAGCAAAAGCCCAATCCCTTGCAACCCAAGAGCTGGCTGGTGACCGACTTCGTCACCCTGGGAAGCGCGCTGACCCACGCCTACTTCCTGATGTGCCTGGGCAAGACCGCGGCGGATCTGAAAGCCGAGGGAAGGTTGAATACCGAGCAGGATCTGAAGGATGATTTCGCCCGGCGCGTCGGGGAAAGAGAGTTTCCGACCTGCCCGCCGAAACGGCTCGATCGAGACGGCTTGCTGACCTTCACCAATCCGACGACGCACAGGAAGCAAATTCACAACGGCGCGTTGTTCGGATTGACCCGGTGGAGCAACATCTATTTTCCCCGGCGTCAGCTGTTCTGGGGAGACGCCATCGGCGGCGCGCTATCGCCGATCTTCGGCTATCACATCGTCGATCTCGCGGTCTCCACCAAAAACGCGGGGGGTGACGACTTCTTCACCCACACCGCCTATTGGGACGTGCGCCGTGCGCCCGACACCTGTCAGGCGCCGCATATCGTCACGCTGCGCAAGGCCATCGATCTGGCCGATACCGGCGCCGCCATCGACCTGGTCGACGAAGGCGACGATCCCACCGCGCACGACGGGATCTGACGCAGTCGTTTAGGCGGGCGGTGCTTAGGCCACCGCCTCCTTGGCCTTTTCCGCGCGCTTGCGGTCGTTGGCGTCGAGGAACTTCTTGCGCAGGCGGATCGACTTTGGGGTCACTTCCACCAGCTCGTCGTCCTCGATATAGGCCAGCGCCTTTTCCAGCGTCATGCGGATCGGCGGGGTCAGGCGCACCGCTTCATCCTTTGAGGTGGTGCGGATGTTGGTGAGCTGCTTGCCCTTGAGCACGTTGATCTCGAGGTCGTTGTCGCGGGTGTGCTCGCCGACGATCATGCCCTTGTAGACCTTCCAGCCCGGCTCGATCATCATCGGGCCGCGGTCTTCCAGCTTGAACATCGCGTAAGCCACCGCTTCGCCCTGGTCGTTGGAGATCAAGACGCCGTTGCGACGGCCCTGGATGTCGCCCTTGTAGTTGGCATAGCCGTGGAACAGGCGGTTCATGATCGCGGTGCCGCGGGTATCGGTGAGCAGTTCGCCCTGATAGCCGATCAGGCCGCGGGTCGGCGCGTAGAACACCAGCCGCAGGCGGTTGCCGCCGGAGGGACGCATCTCGATCATCTCGGACTTGCGCTCGCTCATCTTCTGCACGACGACGCCGGAATGCTCCTCGTCGACGTCGATCACGACTTCCTCGATCGGCTCCTGCCAGTCACCGGTGGTTTCGTCCTTCTTCAGCACCACGCGGGGGCGCGACACCGAAAGCTCAAAGCCTTCGCGACGCATGGTCTCGATCAGGATCGCGAGCTGCAATTCGCCGCGGCCGGAAACTTCCATCGCATCCTTGTCGGTGGCTTCCACCACGCGCAGCGCGACATTGCCTTCGGCTTCGCGCAGCAGGCGGTCGCGGATCATGCGGCTGGTCACCTTGTCGCCTTCGGTGCCGGCAAGCGGTGAGTTGTTGACGATGAACGACATCGACACGGTCGGCGGATCGATCGGCTGCGCCACCAGCGGGGTTTCAACGGACGGATCGCAGAAGGTATCGGCGACGGTGCCCTTGGTGAGGCCGGCGATGGCGACGATGTCGCCCGCTTCGGCTTCCTCGAGCGGCGTCCGCTCGATGCCGCGGAAGGCGAGGATCTTCGTGATACGCCCGCTTTCGATCTGCTTGCCGTCGGCACCGAGCACCTTCACGGCCTGGTTCGGCTTGATCGAACCCGAGGTGATGCGGCCGGTGATGATGCGGCCGAGATAGGGATTGGCTTCGAGGATGGTGCCGATCATCCGGAACGGGCCTTCTTCGACCGTCGGCGGCGCGACATGGCGCAGGATCAGGTCGAACAGTGGCTGCATGCCGGCTTCGTGCGAGGCTTCCGGGCTGTCGCCCATCCAGCCCTGCTTGGCTGATCCATAAAGAATCGGGAAATCGAGCTGCTCTTCGGAGGCGTCGAGCGCGGCGAACAGGTCGAACACTTCGTTGATGACTTCGGTCGGGCGCGCGTCGGGACGGTCGACCTTGTTGATGACGACGATCGGCTTCAGGCCGACCTTCAGCGCCTTGGAGACCACGAACTTGGTCTGGGGCAGCGGGCCCTCCGCGGCGTCGACCAGCACCAGCGCGCCGTCCACCATGTTCAGGATGCGCTCGACCTCGCCGCCGAAATCGGCGTGGCCGGGAGTGTCGACAATGTTGATGCGGGTGTCTTTCCACTGCACCGAGGCGGCCTTGGCCAGAATGGTGATGCCGCGCTCGCGCTCCAGGTCGTTGGAATCCATCGCGCGTTCGACCACGCGCTGGTTGTCACGGTAGGTACCGGATTGCTGCAGCAGCTTGTCGACCAGCGTGGTTTTGCCGTGGTCGACGTGGGCGATGATGGCGACGTTACGAAGGTTCATGGCTCTTCTTCTGGTCGTGCAATGGCTGGAGCGCGATCTCGCCGGAAAACCGGGACCCACTTTTCCGGATCGTGCTCAAAACCTGAAATGCGAAAGGGGCAACGGCCTCGACCTTGGCCCCAAAAAGGAAGCCCGGCCAAAAGGACCGGGCACACCTTACGCGTTGCGGCGCAATATAGTCAGAAAACGCCAAAAAACAATGATTTGTTTGGCATTTGGTTAGCCGATTTTCGCCCGATTGCCCGCCTAATTGCCCTTTTCGGGGTCCGGATAGACCCCCCGCAAAACCTCCTCGAAATGGTCCTTCACCGCGTCATTGCAGAGGCAGGACCGGATTCGCAGCGCATCGGCGTTGCGGACCAGGATCGAACCGCGACGGGTCTCCAGCATGCCCTCGGCCTTGAAGGTCTGGATCACCCGGCTGGTGTAGCTGCGGCCGACCCCGAGCAGGGTCGCCAACTGCTCATGGGTCAGCGGCACCACTTCGTCGCCGTCGGTGCGTTCCATCGCCGAAATGATCCATTTCGCCGTGCGCTGCTCGATCGAGTGGATCGCGTTGCAGGCCGTGGACTGGAAGATCTGGGCCAGCATGCAGTCGGCGTAGCGGGCGAAGATGTTGCTGAGCGTCGCCGATTGCCTCTTGGCGGCCTCGAGCTTTCCGACCGGCAGCCGCACGAACGGCCCGGCGAACTTGACCATGATGCGGGTATAGGCCGGCAAATAACCCTGGCTGACGATGCCGCCGACCGCGCCTTCGCGGCCGATCAGGATGGTCTCGACATCGCGGCCATCCTCATTGGGGACCAGGTAGGAGACGAGGCTCGGACCGCAGGGGAAATGCACGATCTCGACGTCATCGCCGGGGCTGTAGAGCACTTCGCCGGCACTGGCATCGACCTCGGCAAGGTTCGGCGCGACCAGGGCGAAATCGGCCGCGTTCAGACGACGCAGCAAATTGTTGAACGGCCGTGCGCCGGCCGGCTCCTCGCGTCGCGCCTGCATCCAAGGTTCCTCTGTTCCCCAAGCGCACAATAACGAAGCTGTGCGCGTTTTTATGTGCACTAGTGAACAGACAGCATAACGACGGTGTGATGGTTTCAGTTCCGGAACCGATGGCCGCGCTTCAAGGCGTCGTCGGACCTCCTTCCGGGGCTTCGGCCCGGCAATCGGACAAAAAATAGTGAACCTGGGACAGACGAGTACAATGCAACCCGTCGCCGACGGCATGCCCAATGACGTCCTGATCGTCGAGGACGACCCAATCATCGCACTCGATTTCGAGGACACGCTTCTTGGTTTTGGCGTAAAGGCCGTGCGTACGGCTCAAACCGTGGCCAGGGCCCTCGCCATGATCGCCGAACGGCCGCCGGATTTTGCCCTGCTCGATGTCAGCCTGATTCGTGAAAAGAGTTTTGCGGTTGCCGAACAGCTGGACGCGCTGAAAATTCCTTATGTCTTCGTCACCGGCTATGGCGTCGACGCCAGGCTCCCGGCGGCGTTCGCAAACACGCCCCGGCTGGCGAAGCCTTATTCGACCGAGGCGTTGCTCGCGTTGCTGAACGTCAGGCGCTGAGACGCCAACCAGCGCGTCTGATTTATCGGCGGTGGATGCGTCCGCTTCCGGGCCGCCTGAATGGTTCACCCGGGAGCCGGTTCTGACTGGATCAGAACCGGCCCCGGCTTTTTGTTTTGACGCGTTTTCTACCGCAGATAAGTCTACGCAATCCGCGCAAAGCTTGATTGCGATGCGAACCGATTCCCGCTTCGCTCGAAAACGCTACGTACGCTGCGGATCGAGCGTCGTCGACCAGAGTGCGACGTCGGCGCGATCGCGCAAGGTCACGATCATCTGTCCGGTGGCGCCGTCGATCTTGACGTGGCCGAAGAACTGCATGCCGGCCGACGGCGGCAGGTTCTGCTTGTCCGGCCCCGGCGCCTTGATGAACTTCACCTCGGGCCCAAACGTGTTGTCGAGTTCGTTCGGCCCGAACGTGCCGGCATGCAGCGGGCCGGCGACGAATTCCCAGAACGGATCGAACTCCTGGAATTGCGCTTTATCGGGATTGTAGTAATGCGCGGCGGCGTAGTGCACGTCAGCCGTCAGCCACACCGTGTTGACGACGCCTGATGTCTTGATGAAGCGCAGGATATCGGCAATCTCGAGTTCACGGCCGCGCGGCGGGCCGTCGCCTTGCGCGAACGCTTCCGAGCCCTTTTTGTTGGCCGCATCGTCATAGACGATGATGCTGAGCGGCATGTCGGAGGCGATCACCTTCCAGGTCGCGCGCGAGTTCAACAGTCCGCGCTTCAGCCAGGCGAGTTGATCCGGTCCGAGGAAATAGCTTTCGGGCCCGTAGCTGGTTTGCAGGTTGGGCCCGTTGCCGGCGCGATAGCTGCGCTCGTCCAGCATGAAGACGTCGAGATGCGGACCGTAATGCAGCGTGCGATAGAGCCGGCCCGGCTCCACAATGCTTTCCCGGATCGGATACATTTCGTGGAACGCGCGGCCGGCGCGGGCGGCGAGCAGGTTGATGTCGCGCTCCTTGTAGGAGGCCGGCAATTGCTTCGACGGCGACCAGTTGTTGGTGACCTCGTGGTCGTCCCATTGCACGAAGATCGGCACCTCGGCGTTGAAGGCGCGGACATGTTCGTCCATGAAATTGTATTTGTGGGCCGCGCGAAACTCGTCGAGCGTCTCGGCCACCTTGGCTTTTGCTTCGATGGTGACGTTCTTCCACACCTTGCCGTCGGGAAGCTTCACCTCGGACCTGATCGGGCCGTCGGCATAGACGGTGTCGCCGGAATGCAGCAGGAAATCCGGGCGGTGCTTGCGCATGGTGGCGAAGGTGAACATGCCGCCGTCGTCGGGGTTGATGCCCCAGCCCTGTCCCGCGACATCGCCGCCCCAGACGAAGCTGACATCGCGGCGATCGGCCGGCGCGGTGCGGAAGCGGCCGACAACGGCCTCGCTCGCGACGTCGATATGCGACAGATCGCGAAACCGCACGCGGTAGAAGATCTCTTGTCCCGCGGGCAGGTTTTCCAGCAGCATCTTGGCGGTGAAATCGCTTTCGGGCAGTGCTGCGATCGGCGGCAGCGCCCGCGCATTGGCAAACGACTCGGATGTCGCGACCTCGACCATCATTTGCGAGGGACGGTCGGCGCGCGCCCAGATTACGCCGCCATCGGCGCCGACGTCGCCGGATTGCACGCCGTGGCTGATGACCGGCCGGTCGCCGGCGCGGCTGAGATAGGGCATCGCGATGACGCCAAATCCCGTCGCGGCGGTGGAGGAGAGAAATTTTCGACGAGAAATTCGTGTGGCCATGTCGGTGTTCCCGGTCCGCCCTGAGATAGCACGGGTAGACCTAGGAAAATTCCATGACCGCCGAATTACAGGACGGCCGAATTACAGGACTCCCAGCTCAGGCGCCGGCGGCCCGGAATTGCGCGCTGGCCCGTTGCAGGTTCTGCGGCATGCTCATCAGGAGCGCCTTGCGGTCGGCGACCGCGTTGTGGAACTGTTCGAGCGCGATGTTGAACG
Organism: Bradyrhizobium sp. AUGA SZCCT0169; assembly: GCF_018130085.1. Classification (NCBI taxonomy): domain Bacteria; kingdom Pseudomonadati; phylum Pseudomonadota; class Alphaproteobacteria; order Hyphomicrobiales; family Nitrobacteraceae; genus Bradyrhizobium; species Bradyrhizobium sp. AUGA SZCCT0169. The sequence goes on from NZ_JAFCMC010000007.1 coordinate 221,952, forward strand.
TGGTCAACGCGCCCTCCTCGACGGCGCCGTGTTCGAAACACTCCAGCATATGGCGCAGGATGCCGTCGGCCTCCGTCTGCATCTGGTCAAGCTCTTCCCCTGAATCGCAGCTGCGTGCAGCGGTGAGCAAATCGAGCAGCCGGTCGCGCTGCGAATTGCTGGCAATGCGCTCGTCCTTCTTCAGGTAGCCCGCGAACCAGGCGCCGGCAGAGCCCATCGCCGAGAGCCCCATCAGGCCCCACCAGATGAAATCGCTATAGCGCTCGAAGAAGGTTTTTTCCTCGCCATCGACAAAGGCGGCCGCGCCGGGATGCGCCGGGATATTGGCATCCTTGTCGGTGTCCGGCGTCTCGATCTTGGCGGCGAGCGGAAATTCGTTCTTCAGCGTTTGCCTGATCGCAAACAGCTGCCGGGTAAAGATCGCGATGGTGGAGTCGGATACGCCCTTCCGCGCCACGATGTGATGCGAGAAGCTGATGGTCTTGACTTCCTCTTCCGGCTTGGCCGGCGCGCCGCCAAAGGTACCGGCGGGAATCTCGGAAGACTCGTAGGCCGGATGGTTTTGCGCAATCGCTTCCGCCGAATCGATCGCGAGGAAGGTCGGCGTGCCGCCGTCGCGCATCGAGGCTGCGATCGCATCGGATGTGATCTTGCTGTTGAGCGGGCCCGCCGCGAGATAGATATCCGCCTTCTGGTTCCGGATGGCGTCGACCGCCTCAGTGACCGGAAACTGGACGATGTCGACCTTCGCCGGATCGACGCCGTATTGCTGCAGGATCACCTTGAGCAAATTGACATTGGCCTCGGTGCGGCCGACGACGCCGACGCGATGTCCGGCGAGCTGCGTGATTTTCGTGATCGCGGGCGCGGCCTTCTTGCCCTTGGCCCTGGCTTTACTGGCGGGTGGCACCCAGAGGACCACGACGTTCTTGCGCAGCGTCGCCACAGCCTGCGCGTTTTTGGGCACCTCGAGGTCGCCCCGGATAATGGCGAGATCGGCCTTGCCGTCGCCGAGCAGCTTGGCGCTCGCCACGGCGCCGTCGGTCTGTGCCGGACGCAGCCGGATTTGACCGTGCGGCTGGTTGTTGAGGGCTTGCGTCAGTGCCTGAACCACCTTGAGGTCGTCGCTGTTGGCCGGGCCGACCGCGATCCGCAACGTCACCGGCCGCGTCGCAATGTGATAGCCGGCCGCCGCCACGCCGAGGATCGCCAGAACGCCAGCCAGCATCACGAATGCCAGCCGCCGGCGCGCCGAACGGGGCGAGGGGGGAGGCAGTGCTGCTTCGGCGGGATGAGAGCCGTCGGTCATCAATTCCTGAACAATCGTTTGAGGTTCGATCTTCGGTTGCCAACGTGCTTACACCGGGCATCCTAGCAAATTCCTCGCCGGACCGTGGTTACATCTCCGTCATGGTTACCGGCACCCGAGCGGCCATTGGACGCGCCTTTCGGTCTAAATTTGGGCGGGGATCCCGCGGGGGCCCTTCGGTGTTAGGGTGAAGCTGGTGTCAAACGCGGGAGGCGAGCATGGCGGAACGGCTGTCGGCAGAAGCGCGGAAATCGGCGCTGGCGGAACTTTCCGGCTGGTCGGAGGCGCCCGGCCGCGAGGCGATCGCGCGAACCTTTACCTTCCAGGATTTCAACGAGGCCTTCGGGTTCATGTCCCGCGCGGCTTTGGTGGCCGAAAAGAACGACCATCACCCGGAATGGCGCAACGTCTACAAGACGGTCGAGGTGGTGCTGGCCACCCATGACGCCAATGGCGTCACCAAGCTGGACATCGAGCTTGCGGCCGCCATGAACGCCATAGCCAAACAGCTCGGCGTCTCCTGAGCGCCATCTTGGCGTCTCCTGAGCGCGCCAGCGTCTCCTGAGCGCCGGGTCTTGAAGTGATCTTCCAGCAGTGATCTTGCGGCGGCGGCTGGACATCCCCAATTCCTAGACAGACGTCCGCGGCGATCCGCCGCGCCTGTCTTGAGGGAGCGCCGTCATGGCAACGTCCGAACACAGCGTGGGTTTTGAACCGGCCGACCGGCTGGCGCAGGACCGCGAAAGCGTGCGCCGGCGCTTCTGGAGCAAGCTGAAGCGGGTGGTGGCGAAGCTTCCCTTCGCCGAGGACCTGCTCGCGGCTTACTATTGCGCGTTCGACAAGCAGACGCCGCGCCATGTGCAGGCGGCGCTGCTCGGCGCCATCGCCTATTTTGTTCTGCCGTTCGATTTCGTTTCCGACGTGCTGCCGGTGCTCGGCTTCACCGACGACGCCGCAGTCCTGGCCACCGCCATCCGCATGGTTGCCAGCTATATCACATCGGAGCACCGCGACGCCGCGCGCGCTGCGCTGAAGCGAGGTGTCGGGAACGACGACGAGGCGCAATAGGCCCGCGTCGACGTCCGCCACCGGGATCGCTTGCGGCGATCCCGATGACGTCCGAGGTTTCCTACTTCTGCGATCCGGAGCGAACTTGCGCGCGCGCGTTCCGCTCGGTTTCCCAGGCCTGGAACTGCTTGAACAGCGTCTCGCGATCGGCATCGGTCTTGATGTTCGCCGCGGTGGTTGGGCTCTGCTTCAGGAATTCATCGAACCGGGTACGCGCGACCGCTTCAACGTTGTGGGACTTCAGCCATTGCTCGGCGGCCGGCAACCGCTGCCAATCGGGCAGTGGCGCCGACAGCGAGACTTCCCTCCACTTCGGATGGAAGGGCGGGTTCTGGAACGTCGGGAATTTTGTGAAGAACGCATCCACGAACTGCGACAGCTTGCGATAGCGCTCGGTGTTCGGCGCCCAGTTATAGGCGGCGAGCACCGCCGGCACCGCGATGGTGTCGACGCGATCGTCGCCCGAAATCAGGTTGGGATAGTCCTTCGACGACAGGCTGGCGGGCAGATAGTCCTTCTGCAGCGGCTTCTCGTAGTTCACCGTCACCAGATGGAAGCGGTCGTCCTTGAACGTGCTGACGGATTTGTACGGTTTGCCGCCGCACACGATCACGGCGTCGATTTCGCCGGCCTTCAATTTCTCCAGCGCGATGCGTTGCTCGACATAGACCACCTTTGGCTTCATCCCGAGCCGTTCGAACACGGTCAGCGCAGTCACGAACGTGCCGCCATTGGGAAGGTCGACGCTCACGGTCTTGCCTTCGAGGTCCCTTAAGCTGCGGACCGATTTCGACGCGATCACGTGCATCTCTTCATTGTAGAGCTTGGTCACGTAGGTGAACTGCTTCTTGATATCCTTCGCAAAGCCCTTGCGTTCGAGATAATCGAGCGTGTCGGAGCGGACGATGCCGAGATCGACACCCTGCAGGAACAGGATGTCCGCCACGCTCTGCACGGAACCGCGCCCGACGATGGGCAGTACGCGCAACTTGTTGCCATCGTCGAGCACGGAAGCGAGGTCGGCGCCGAACTGCACATAGGTGCCGCCGATCGTCCCCGACATCAGCGTCACCGTGTTCGAGTTGAGGCTCTGCTTGGTGGCGACAGAACCGAACTGGAAAATAGCCTTCAGGCTCTCGCTGACCTTGGCCGGGTCGTACTCGGTTTGCTGGGCTTGGGCTTGGGCTTGGGCTTGGGCTTGGGCTTGGGCCGTCAGGCCGCAAGCCATCATGATGGCAAATACTGCCATTCCAAACAGTCGTCGCATTTGTTGGTCCCCTGCGTGATGCCCGCTGATGCGTGATGCGTGTCGCGTGATGCGCGGTCGTGAGTGATGCGTGCCGGTGATGACCGGTTCTGAAGATGCCTAGTTCTGGACCTGGCTGAGACGCCGCTTGGCGTCGGCCGAGCCGAGCTGGGCGGCCTTCTGGTACCAAAGCCGCGCCATCGCCGGATCGGGCGTGATGCTGCGCATGTCCTGCTTGCCCAGCACCTGCGGATCATAGGTCCCCGCCAGCATCAGCGCGGCGTCGGCCTCCTGCGCGTCTGCCGCACGCTCGAGCAGCAACCGGGCGGAGGTGATGTCACCGATCGCGAGCAGGCCCTTCGCCCGCTTCAACAGCGCGGCCAGTTCATCCGCATCGATGCGCCGTGCCGCTGGTGCAGGTTCGGGGGCCGTCGGCTCGATCGCCACAACCTGGGTCTTGATGGCGCTCTGGTAGGCCGCGGTGATTTCGTCGCGTGACGGTGAAGCGGACGCCACGGTTGCCGCTTCCGGCGTTGCCGGCGATGCTTCGGGACTAGCAGGCTGGGCCGCGACGCGCGGTGCCGGTGGCGCGGCGTCCTGTTGTTCGGTGCCTGACGGGGCGGGCGCTGCGCTGGCCAACGAAGCCTTGGCGTTGACGATGACCGCGCGCGTCGAATCGAAGGAAAGCAGCGCAAGAACGGCGGCCACGATGGACAACGCAAGCGCACCGGTCACGATGCGCGATGCGCGCGCTCGTCGTTTCTTGCCGCCAGCGAAGGAGTATTCGGGCGGTTCTTGATAGAAGGGCAGGTCCTGATAGCGCTCGTCCTGTCGGTGGCGGGCATCCTGCTGGCCGGCGAGAAAAAGCGGCACCGGGTCGTCTGCCAGGTGATCTTTCTGGACCAACGGGTCGGGCTTGCGTGCTTCTGACCGCAGAAATTGATGTGTCTCATACAATCCGGAATCACCGATCGCTTCGCCTAATCTTGCGAACGGATCCCCAGATTGAACGTGCCTTGTACTCTCCACCATGGTGATGCTTCCCCGCTACCAAAACGCAACGACGGGAGGCCGGCATCTGTTTCTTGTTGTTATCGGTGTCCGGGAACCCGTTTACTGGGCGGGCAATTCGCATGTCGAATGGGTTGAAAAAACGACGCCGGACCGCTCGAATCGGGAGACATTTTGTTTTGATTGCGGCGAATAGACGTGATTCAGAGATTTAAGATTGTATATCGTTAGCGCACAATCGCCTTGTATGAAGGCATTTTCAGCGTCGCCGCTCGGCAAGGCGCAGGCGCGCCAATTGCCAAAACGGGCCACGTTGTGCGCGGCCCGTTCGATTTTTTGCTGAACGATGATCGTTCAAAACAGAAGAGACGTTGAATGAAGCGCGACTGCTGTCGCGCAGCATCACGGATGCAGAATCACCTTGCCCATCGCCTTGCGGCCGGCGAGCACTTTCAGCGCTTCGGCGGTTTGCGCCAGCGGGAAGGTGCGGTCGACATGCGAGGAGATCTTGCCTTCCGCGGTCCACTTCACGAGCTTCTCCAGGTTGGCGCGGTTCTTCTCCGGGTTGAGCCGGGCCCAGGCGCCCCAGAACACGCCGCGGATATCGCAGCCCTTGAGCAGCGCCAGATTGAGCGGCATTTTCGGAATGTCGCCGGCGGCAAATCCGATCACCAGGAAGCGGCCTTCCCAGGCGATCGAGCGTAGCGAGGCCTCGGCATAGGTGCCGCCGACCGGATCGAAGATGATGTCGACGCCCTTGCCGCCGGTAAGGCGCCGCAAGCCTTCCTTGAGATCTTCCTTGCTGTAGTTCAGGCCAAGCTCGGCGCCGTGCGCTTTCGCAAATTCGAGTTTTTCATCCGACGAGGCGCAGGCAATCACCTTCAGGCCCATCAGCTTGCCGAGCTCGCAGGCGGCGAGGCCGGTACCGCCGGCGGCGCCGAGCACGGCCATGGTTTCGCCGGGCTTGAGGCTGGCGCGATCTTCCAGCGCATGCAGCGCGGTGCCGTAGATGATGAAGATTCCGGCGGCGCGATCGAAGTCCAGATTGTCGGGAATCTTCACGATCGAGTTGGCCGGCAGCGCGATTTTTTCGCGCGCGCCATTATGGCCGCAGGAGGCCGCCACGCGGTCGCCGACCTTCAGATCGGTGACGCCACTGCCGACGCTTTCGATCACGCCCGCGACTTCGGCGGCCGGCGAGAACGGGAACGGCGGCTTGATCTGGTACTTGCCCTGGATCATCAGGATGTCGAAGAAATTCAGCGCCGCGGCTTTGATCGCGATCACCGCCTCGCCCGGTCCGGCGACGGGATCGGGCACATCGGCCAGTACGAGGTCGTCGGGCTGGCAATATTGCGAGCAGAGAATGGCTTTCATGGACACACCTGATGTTCGGACGCACAAGGAAAGGCTGAATGCTTCTTGCCGGATTTGACGCCGGGCTACAATCCGATTCGGTGCTTAGGACGCGCATAGCTATCCGCCCGTCATTGCGAGCGAAACGAAGCAATCCATCGCGCCGCAAAATGAAAGAATGGATTGCTTCCGCCTTCGCTCAGGAGCTACGGCGGACAAGTCGTCGCTTACGCTCCCTTGCGCAAGCGCGTAGCGTTTGTTCGCAGGCAAGGATGGGGAAAACAGGGAGTGAAACAATGTTTGAAAAAAACCTGTTGGCGGGAAAGCGCATTCTGGTCACCGGTGGCGGCTCCGGGCTTGGCGCCGCGATGGGGCGGCGCTTTATCGAGCTCGGGGCGGAACTCATCATCTGTGGCCGCCGGCTCGAATTGCTGGAGGCCACGGCAACCCAGATGCGCAATGAGCTCAGTGGCAAGGTTTCCGTGGCGCGCTGTGATATCCGCGACGGCGGCGCGGTCGATGCGATGATGGATCAAATCTGGCGCGAGGCGCCGATCGACGTGCTGGTCAACAACGCTGCCGCGACTTTCCTCGCGCAGACCGAACATCTGTCGTTTCGCGCGGCGGACGCGATCCTGGGGCCGACGCTGCATGGCACGATGTATTGCACGCTCGCGGCCGGCAAGCGCTGGATCGAGGGCCGTCATAATGGCGTGGTGCTGAGCATCCTCTCGACCTCGACCATCACCGGCCGCGCCTTCACGGTGCCGTCGGCGATGGCGAAGTCCGCTATCCTGGCGATGACGAAGAGTCTGGCGGTGGAATGGGGGCCGAAGGGCGTTCGCACGGTCGCGATTGCACCCGGTGCATTCCCGACGCCGGGTGCATCGGGCCAGCTTCGCCCCGAGGGCCGCGGCGAGAGCTGGGCGCACCGCAATCCGCTCGGCCGCGCCGGCGAGCACAGCGAACTCGCCAATTTGGCGAGCTTCCTGATTTCCGACCAGGCCGGCTACATCAATGGCGAGATGGTGGTGCAGGATGGCGGCTCGCATTTGCGCAGTTCCGGCGCCGAAGACCTGCTGCAATGGACCGACGCGCAGTGGCAGAAGCAACGCGAAGGCCGTACCAAAGGCTAACTCCGCAGGAAGCGCGAGATACCGCCAACATGGCCGTGGATACAGCGGCTGGATAGCTCGTAAGTGCCTTCCCAAAAAGGCATTTCCCGGTTATCCATAGGTGACGGCCCGACCCGTCGCCGGGCCATCTTCCAGTCACAATGATGAGGGAACCAGTTGTCCGTGCGGCAGATACTGACATCCCTTGTTTTAAGTGCGTTGCTGTGCGGGGCTTCCAGCCTTGCGCAGGCGCAGAGTGCTGCGCCGAAGGGCGCCAAAGACGCGGCCAAGCCCGCGGCAACGGAAAAGCCCGCGGCGGCTGCGAAGTCTGCCGCCAAGCCTGAGTCGGCGGCAGCCGCCGCGGCCGGTGGCGCGGAGCCGACCCTGATCGGCCAGTTCGGAACCTGGGGCGCCTACACGGCGGCGCCGAACGGCAAGAAGGTGTGCTTTGCGCTGGCCAAGCCATCCTCGTCGAAGACCAATCCGCCCAACCGTCCGCGCGATCCGGCCTATGCCTTCGTCTCGACGCGCCCGGCGGAAAAAGTCATCAACGAAGTCTCGGTCATGATCGGCTACGCGCTGAAGCCGGGCTCGGAATCCTCGCTCGAGGTCGGCGGCGCGTCGTATGCGATGTACACGCAGGGCGACGGGCTCTGGATCAAGAACGCCGCCGAGGAAGAGCGGATGGTCGATGCCATGCGCAAGGCCGCCGACGTCACCGTCAAGGGCGTCTCGGCCAAGGGCACCGAGACCATCGACACCTTCTCATTGAAGGGGCTGTCGCAGGCGCTCGACAAATTGGCGCAGGATTGCCGGCGTTAAGCAATTTTAGGCCGAAAATGACGTTGTTTGTGCGTCCCGGAAGGCCTATTTGAGGTGCTACCTGTAGGGTGGGCAAAGGCGCATCGCGCCGTGCCCACCATTAACGCTTGCGGTGGGCACGCTACGCTTTGCCCACCCTACGTATCCCAAGAACAGAAACACGATGACCGTCGCTTCAATCGAGAGCAGTTCCTCGGCTCAGGCTCCCCTCGAAAAGATTCCGCTCGAAACCTATGTGCCGCCAGCCAAACCATCGCTGATCGGGCTGTCGCGCGCGGAAATCGCCGACCGGCTCGGCGAGATCGGTGTTCTGCCCGCGCAGCGCAAGATGCGCACCCAGCAGCTCTGGCACTGGATGTATGTCCGCGGCGCCAAAGATTTCGATGCGATGACCAGCATCTCCAAGGAAATGCGCGCCCAGCTGGTGCAGCATTTTACCGTCGATCGTCCCGAAGTGGTCGCCGAGCAGGTCTCCAACGACGGCACCCGCAAATGGCTGCTGCGGCTGCCGAGCGGCAATGCCCTCGAGAAGGCGCATGAAGTCGAGTGCGTCTACATCCCCGAGACCGATCGCGGCACGCTGTGCGTTTCCTCGCAGGTCGGCTGCACCCTGACCTGTTCGTTCTGCCACACCGGCACGCAGCGGCTGGTGCGCAATCTCACCGCCGGTGAAATCGTCGGCCAGATCATGGTGGCCCGCGACCGACTCAACGACTGGGCCGATCGCGAGACCCCGACCGGCAGCCGCCTCGTCACCAATGTGGTGATGATGGGGATGGGCGAGCCCTTGTATAATTTCGACGCGGTGCGCGATGCGCTGCTGATCGTGTCAGACAATGAAGGCATCGGCATCTCGCGCCGCCGCATCACGCTGTCGACCTCGGGCGTGGTGCCGAACATCGTCCGCGCCGGCGACGAAATGGGCGTCATGCTGGCGATCTCGCTGCATGCGGTGCGCGACGAATTGCGCAACGAACTGGTGCCGCTCAACCGCAAATACCCGATCGCCGAATTGCTGCAGGCCTGCCGCGATTATCCGGGATCGTCCAACGCGCGCCGCATCACCTTCGAATATGTGATGCTCAAGGGCGTCAACGATTCCATGGACGACGCCAAGCTGCTGGTGAAAATGCTCAAGGGCATTCCGGCCAAGATCAATCTCATTCCGTTCAACCCGTGGCCGGGCACCAAATACGAGTGCTCGGACTGGGACCAGATCGAAAAATTCTCCGAGTATATTTTCAACGCCGGCTATTCCTCGCCGGTGCGCACGCCGCGCGGCCGCGACATCCTCGCCGCCTGCGGCCAGTTGAAATCGGAAACCGAAAAATTGTCCGCGCGCGAGCGTCAGGCGCTGCGCGCGATGGCGATGACGGATTGAGTTGACCGATATCAAATTCGTCATGGCCGGGCTTGTCCCGGCCATCCACGTCTTTACGTGGTCACGACGAGGCATGACGGTTGAAAGAATTGTGCTCGTACGCGTGATGGAAATAGCTGCATGGCGCTAATCGGCCGCTTCTTCGTCATCCTGTTCGGATTCCTGTTCGCCTGCCTGGCGGCGGGGATGATCGTGGTCGGCGCGGTGCTGTATCCTGAATTCAGCGATCTCGGCGCAGGGCCGATCGATCAGGGCGCGATCAATGTCGTGCTCGGGTTCGGCTTCATCTTCATCTCGGGTTTTGCGCTGTTGCCGGCGCTGATCGTGGTTCTGATCACGGAAGCGTTTTATGTCCGGGGCGTGCTGACCTATGCGATCGGCGGCGCGCTCGTCGGCTGCGCCTGCTATCTCGGTCTGGTCCCGTTCGATCCCGAGACGATGCGCTTTGACGGCATCGTCCGCCGCCATCTCGAAATCATGACCGGGGCGGGCATCGTCGCGGGCCTGGTCTACTGGATGATCGCGGGCCGGACCGCGGGTGCATGGCGCGAACCGCCGAAACCCTTGCGTCCGCCACCGCCCCTGCCGGCCCATTCGCGGCCGCGTCCGTGAGCCTTTTCAAGACCCATCCCCTCGGCTAAACACCGCGCCATGAACCGGACCGGACTTTTCATCGCGCTGGGGCTGGCGCTCGTCATCGGACTGCTGTTCGGGATTTTTCCCGAACTCGATCTCAAACTGGCGGCGTTGTTCTACGATCCCGCGACCCATTCGTTTCCGTTGAAGCAGAGCTGGCTCGCCGCATTCGCCCGCGACGCCGCGATGTGGATCGCATGGGCGCTTGCATTGCCGTCGCTCGCGGCCATCGTGGTGAAGATGGTGCGGCCGGATCTGCCGATGTTCATTCGCGCGCGTACCGCCGTATTCCTGCTGAGCACCATTTTGCTATCTGCGGTCGTTCTCACCAACCTCACCTTCAAGACCTATTGGGGCCGGCCGCGGCCGGTGGTGGTGACGCAGTTCAATGGGCCGCAGGAGTTCGTGCCGTATTGGGATCCGCGCGGCACGTGCGGACGCAACTGCTCGTTCTTCTCCGGCGAGGGCGCCACCGCGTTCTGGGCTTACGCGCCCGCGGCGCTGACGCCGCCGGCGTGGCGGCCGTTGGCCTATGTGGCGGCGACCCTGTTCGGGATCGCGACCTCTGTGCTGCGGATGGCGTTTGGCGGGCATTTTTTCACCGATGTGGCGGCCGCCGGCCTGGTGAGCTTTTTGGTGATCTGGCTGGCCCATGGCTGGCTGTACCGCTGGCCATCGACCCGGGTCTCGGATGCGGCCGTCGAGGCCGCGCTGGCTCGCCTGGCCCGGCCCTGGAACCGTCTAACCAAGGGCTCGCGCCAGCCGGGCTGATCAGCCCCGGCCAGCTGCTGTCTGGGGTGCTATTAAACACGTGCCGACAAGCGCAAAGTTTGATATTCGCGCACCCGAAGCCGCAAACGATCTCAGCCATTTCGACCGATTGGAAGCACGATGAGCACGATCCTGAAGAGCCTGCCCAAAGGGGAAAAAGTCGGCATCGCTTTTTCGGGCGGCCTCGACACCTCGGCGGCGCTGGTGTGGATGAAGCAAAAGGGCGCCCGCGTCTTTGCCTATACCGCCAACCTCGCCCAGCCTGACGAGGCCGACTACGAGGAAATTCCGCGCAAGGCGCTCGAATTCGGCGCCGAAAAAGCCCGCCTGGTGGATTGCCGCACGCAGTTGGTCCACGAGGGTATTGCCGCGATCCAGTCCGGCGCCTTCCACGTCTCGACCGGCGGCAACACCTATTTCAACACCACGCCGCTTGGTCGCGCGGTAACCGGCACGATGCTGGTTGCGGCCATGAAGGAGGACGGCGTCAACATCTGGGGCGATGGCTCCACTTATAAGGGCAATGATATCGAGCGGTTCTACCGCTACGGCCTTCTGACCAATCCGAGCTTGCAGATTTACAAGCCTTGGCTCGACCAGCAGTTCATCGACGAACTCGGCGGCCGCGCGGAAATGTCCGCGTTCATGACCGCCAATGGCTTTGCCTACAAGATGAGCGCCGAAAAGGCCTACTCGACCGACAGCAACATTTTGGGCGCCACCCACGAGGCCAAGGATCTCGAGAGCCTCGACACCGGCATCAAGATCGTCAATCCGATCATGGGCGTGCCGTTCTGGCGCGACGACTGTGCCGTCAAGGCCGAAAAGGTTGTCGTGCGTTTTGCGGAGGGCCAGCCCGTCGCGCTGAACGGCCAGACCTTCGCCTATCCGCTGGCGCTGTTCCTTGAGGCCAACGCCATCGGCGGCCGGCACGGCCTTGGCATGAGCGACCAGATCGAGAACCGGATCATCGAGGCCAAGAGCCGCGGCATCTATGAAGCGCCCGGCATGGCGCTGCTGCATATCGCCTATGAGCGTTTGGTCACCGGCATCCACAACGAAGACACCATCGAGCAGTATCGGATCAGCGGCATGCGCCTCGGCCGGTTGCTGTATCAGGGGCGGTGGTTCGATTCCCAGGCCCTGATGCTGCGCGAAACCGCCCAGCGCTGGGTGGCCCGCGCCGTTACCGGCGAGGTCACGCTTGAGCTGCGTCGTGGCAACGATTACTCGCTGCTCAACACCGAAAGCCCGAACCTGACCTATCAGCCGGAGCGGCTGAGCATGGAGAAGGTGGAAGACGCCGCGTTCACGCCGGCCGACCGTATCGGCCAGCTGACCATGCGCAACCTCGACATCACGGATACCCGCGCCAAGCTGAAGCTCTATTCCGACACCGGCCTGCTATCGAGCGGAGACGGTTCCGAGATCTTCAAGCTCGGGAACGACAAGAGCTGAATCCGCCCAGGCCGGGCTGTATTTGGCACCTCTGCGCCGCTGCGGGCCGCCGTTACATGCGTTACATAGATGTCATCCGGGGTGGATAGAACGGGTCACCTTCACTTCTTGCTGAGCAATGGCTGTCGCTGTCCCGCAGGCAAGCACGCGCGGAGCTGAGATTTTGATCAAGCCAGTCACCATCATCACTCTCGCCGCCGTGCTCTCGGCATCGCCGGTTGTCGCCCAAACAGTCTATCCGATCGACCGCGCCGAAATTCTCTCCGGCGCGCGGTTCGACTTCAAGGTCGAATTCCCTGACCGGGTCGATCAGGCGAAACTGAAGGTAACGGTCAACGGCGAGGACCATGCCGCCGTGTTCGGCCGGGCCGCAACGTTTATCGAGCGTGAGGACGGCAGGGACCAATCCGCGCTGATGCTCCGCGATGTCGAGCTGGCAAAACCCGGGCCGTTCGTCGTCGAGGTCAATGACGGCACGAAGAGCCGCAAGGTGACGTGGACGGTCTACGACACCGGGCCGCGCAAGGCGAAGAACGTGATCCTGTTCATCGGCGACGGGATGTCGCCCGCCCATCGCGTCGGGGCGCGGCTGCTTTCCAAGGGCATTGCGGAGGGCAAGAGCCTCGGCAAGCTTGCGATGGACGACATGCCGCATACGGCGCTGGTGGCGACCGCCGGCTCGGATTCGATCATCACCGATTCGGCAAACTCGGCCAGCGCCTATTCCACCGGCCACAAGAGCGCGGTCAACGCGATGGGCGTCTATGCGGACCGCACCAGAGACGCGTTCGACGATCCCAGGGTCGAAACCGTCACGAGCCTTGCCAGGCGCCGGCTCAAGATGAGCATCGGTATCGTGACCACCACCGAAGTCGAGGACGCCACGCCGGCGGCGATGGTGGCGCATACGCGCCGCCGGGCGGCCTACGATGAGATTGTCGAGCAGCTTTTCGCGGCAAGGCCCGACGTGTTGCTGGGCGGCGGCAGCGCGAATTTCCTGCCGAAGTCTGCGGCCGGATCCAAACGCAAGGACGAGGTCGATTATATCGCCCGGTTCCGCGAGGGCGGCTATGCCCTGGCGACGACCGCGGGCGAACTCAATGCGCTGGCGGCCAAACCCGAGACGCGCCAGTTGCTCGGGTTGTTTGCCACGGGAAATATGGACGGGGCGCTGGATCGCAAATTCCTCAAGGGCGGCGGCGTCAAGAAATTTCCCGAGCAGCCCGATCTGACCGAGCAGCTCCAGGCCGCGCTGAACGTGCTGTCGAAAAACGAGGCCGGCTTCTTCCTGATGGTGGAATCCGGATTGATCGACAAATACGCGCATGCCCTCGACTTTGACCGCGCCGTCTACGACACCATCATGCTCGACAATGCGGTGCGCCTCGCCCGCGACTGGGCGAGCAAGCGCGGCGACGACACCCTGATCCTGGTGACGCCGGACCATAACCACCCCAACGCACTGGTCGGCACCATCAATCACGACATGAGCACGACGTCGGAAGCGCCGATGCGCGAGCGCGTCGGCGTCTACGACAAGGCCGGCTTCCCGAATTACCCGGCGCCCGATGCCGACGGCTATCCGTCGCGCGTCGACGTCAGCCGGCGGCTTGCCATCTTCTCGGCCAGCCTGCCCGACCATTACGAGACCTTCCGCCCCAAACTCGACGGCCCGAACGACCCGACCATGAAGGGAGACGATGACGGAACCTTCAAGGCCAACGAAAAGTACAAGGGCGTTCCCGGCGCCGTGCTGCGGCCCGGCAATCTGCCCGCGATGATGAACGCCAGCGTGCATTCCGGCGAAGACGTCATCCTGACCGCGACCGGGCCCGGCAGCGAACGGGTCAAGGGTTCGATGGACAATACGGAAGTCTTCCGCGTGATGGTCGACGCGCTGGGGCTCGCCGCAGCGAAATAGACTCTGAGTCGAAGCGCATCAGGACAGCGGTGGAGCTGAGAAGATCAGCTTCACGCAGCTTCGAAAGATCAGGATCTGGCGTTCCAGCCGGCTCGGATCGTTCAGCGTTTTCGACATGATGATCGCCCCATCGACAATGCAGGACATCATGTCGGCGAGATCGTCGAGATCGATTGGCTCCCGCAGTGGATGGACGGCGGCGATGCCGTCGAGGATGTGGCGGAAGCGCGCGTTCCAGTCGCGCACCGACTGTGCGGTGAGCTCGCGCACCTCGCGGTCGAACAGCCGCTCCTGATAGCAGACGCTGGCTATCAGGCAGCCGGGATGCCCGTTCGGCAGATCGGCCATCACTTCGGCGAGCAGCTTCAGCGAGATCAGGAACGCCTGCAGCGGATCGTCCGAGAGCTGCCGGCCGCGCGCGAAGATGTCGTCGAACAGCTGGTCGTTGGTCTTGACGTAGCGGCGCAGCATTTCGCGCGCGAGCGCATTTTTGTCCTTGAAGTGATAAAAGAAACCGCTCTTGGTGAGGCCGGCCTCCGCGATCACTTCGTCGATCGAGGTGGCGCCAAATCCCTTCGCGAGCACGGCCGCTTCCGCGATCTCGAGAATTCGCTCGCGCGTCGCTTCGCCTTTTCCCATCGCGTGTCTCCAGAAACTGTACTTGCGGTACGGTTTTGACTCCGCGTGCCGGCGCCGCGATTTTGTGCGCGCCGCGCAACCGTCTGATTTCCTAGCATTTTACAGCCCGACATTCAGCCGCACCACGAGCCGCCTAGGAAACCGCGACACTATGCGGCACCAGTTCCGCCAGACCAGGGCGCGCCGCGCCAGACCTATCAACAGCGCCTTTTTGCCGATTGGAGATATTGCAATGACAAAATATCGAACCGATCTGCCGCAACGCCGCGGCGGCATTTTCCTCACCGATGGCGGCATGGAAACGACGCTGATCTTCCATGAAGGGATTGATCTGCCCCACTTCGCCGCCTTCGTGCTGCTCGACAGCGCGGAAGGCCGCGGCACGCTGAAGCGATACTACCAGGCCTATATGGCGGTCGCGCGCGACCATGGCGTTGGCTTTGTGCTGGACAGCCCGACATGGCGGGCCAACCCCGATTGGGGCGCCAAGCTCGGGTACGATGCCGCGGCACTCAGGGCGATCAACATTCGCGGGATCAGGTTGCTCGAGGAGCTGCGCGCCGAATGGGAAAAGCCGATGACGCCCTGCGTCGTCAGCGGCGCCATCGGGCCGCGCGGCGACGGGTACAAGGCCGGCAACATGGATGCGGCCGAAGCCGAGGCCTATCATGGCGCACAGATCGCCGCCTTCGTCGAAGGCGGCGCCGACATGGTGACGGCCTATACGCTCAACACCATCAATGAAGCGATCGGCATCGCGCGTGCGGCCAGGGCGCAGCAGATTCCGGCCGTAATCTCGTTCACGGTGGAAACCGACGGCCGTCTGGTCAACGGGGAGACGTTGCGCGAAGCGATCGAGGCGGTGGATCGCGCGACCCAGGATTCGGTCGAATACTTCCTGGTCAATTGCGCGCATCCGACGCATTTCGAACATGCGCTGAAGGCCGACGAGGCCTGGGTCAAGCGTATCCATGGCGTCAGAGCCAACGCATCGGCCAAGAGCCATGCCGAACTGGATGAGTCTGCAACGCTCGATGCAGGCGATCCGCAGGATCTCGGCCGGCGCTATTCGAATCTCAGGCGCTCATTTCCGGCGATGCGCATTCTGGGCGGCTGTTGCGGTACCGACCACCGTCACGTGGCGGCGATCTGTGACGCCTGTCTGCCGCCGCGGGCGCTCAGCGCCTGACACAAAAAAATGGCCGGGATTGCTCCCGGCCATTTTCATATGGTGCTGACCGATCTCAGCGGCGCGGCGGCGCGGTGCCGGGCGGGGGCGGCGGCAGCGCCGCCTGACCGCCATTGAGCAGCGGGGTGATGCGGCGGACCGTGACGCGCCGGTTGATCTCGCTCGGTCCGTCCGTCTGCTCCTTCGGATACTGCTCGCCGTAACCCTGCGAGGTCAGGTTCTCCGCAGGCACGCCGAACTGCTGCGTCAGCAGCGTTGCGGCGGATTCCGCGCGGCGGTCCGACAGCGAGAGATTGTCGACGTCGGAGCCCACCCTGTCGGTGTGCCCTTCGATCAGGAACACCTCGCGCGGGTTGGCCTGGATCGCCCGGTTGAGGCCGTCGGCGATCGCCTGCAGCTTCGCCGTCTGGTCCGGCGGGATTTCCCACGAACCGGTGGCGAAGTTGATGGTGTTGACGTCAATGCTCGGCATCTGCATCCGGACATTGGGGCTGTAGCGGATTTCGTCGAGCGAGTAGCGCCGGTCGATCCGTTGCACCGGCGGCGCCACCATCGTGTCATAGATCACTTCCGGGGTCGCTTCGTCCGCGCTGACGATGTAGCGGTCGTAGGGCATGCTGACCACTGGCGGCGGCAGGTCGACATAGAAGCCACCGACCGCGCGCGGATCGCGGTAGCTGTTGTCGATGATGATGATCTCGCGGCCCCGTTCGTCGCGGCGGATGCGGCGCAGCAGCCGTCCGTCACTGCCGACCACGGTGATGATCCGGCTGCCGTCCGGCCGGATCACGACGGTGCGGGTTTCGCCGCCGACGGTCTCGGTCTGGATGTCACGCGCACCATAACGGAAGCGATAGAGATCGTTGCCGCGGACGTATTGCTGGCCGCTCGGGTCGCGGATGATGATCCGGTCCGGCTCGGTGTAGATGGTGCGGCCGCCTTCGATGGTTTCTCGCCGCTGGTTGCGGTAGTCGGCGATGGTCGCGCCGACCACGGCGCCTGCCACAACGCCCGCGCCGATGGCGAGCGGCGTCATGTTTTCCCGCCGTGGCGGTGGCGGTGGCGGCAGTTGCGTTGTGACCGTGGGTGCGGCCCGGAAGGCCGGTGCAACCGTCGGCGGAGCATTTTGTGATCTGCCGGGCGGTGCTGTTGCGGCTGCCGATCCAGGGACGGTACTTGGGGCCGGAGCGCCGGCGGGAGGCGCGGGCGGAACGGCCGGGCGTCCCTGCTGGCCGGGCGGCGGAGGCGTGGGCGCGCCAGCCGCTGGCGCTCCGGCTGATGGAGGTGCACCCGCAGGCGGCGCCGTTCCGGCGGCCGGCGGTGCGCCAGCAGGCGGTGTCGTTCCGGCAGCCGGCGGTGCGCCGGGTGGCTGACCGGGGCGTGGCGGCTGACCGCCCGGAGGTGTCGTCGTCGCGCCACCCGCGGCGGGCGGCGTTGTTGCGCCAGGACGCGAGGGCGCTGTCGGTGCTGCGCCGGCAGGAGGTGTCGAAGGCGCTCCCGCGGCCGGAGGCGCGGTTGGCGACGGCGTAGCGGTTGGCGCTGGCGTGGGGGCTGCGGCCGGCGCTCCCGGCACACGCTTGGTGTCAGCCGGCGGCGCGCCCGCGCCCGGGCGCGGTGGCGCGCCGGGTGTCGTCGTTGTGCTGCCCGCAGCGGGCGGCGATGCGGTCGGCGCAGGCGTAGGGGTTGCCGCCGGCGGAGGCGGCGTACGCGCGGGCGGAGCTGCAGCAGGCGGCGGCGGCGGCGTTGGCGTCGGACGCGCGGGCGGAGCCGCAGCCGGCGGCGGCGTTGGTGTCGGACGCGCGGGTGGATTATCCTGCGCACGCTATCCAAGCCGGAATTGGCGCCCGATAGCGAATTCAAGGAATACAGCGGATGGGC
>NZ_JAFCMC010000070.1:0-8484 GCF_018130085.1 Bradyrhizobium sp. AUGA SZCCT0169
GTGCTCGACAAGCTCGCCATCGACGGCGCCGGTGCAAGCACCGCCACTCGTGGCGGTGGCGCCGTGACGGCCGGTGCCCTGGCCGGCGCCACCAAGCTGAGCGTCGGCGACGGCACGGCCGCTTCGCTGTCGAACGCCTTCGCGGTAGGTGACACCCTCACCGTCAACGGCAAGACGCTGAGCTTCGTGGCCGCGAACACGATCGGCAACGATCCGAACCAGATCAAGATCGACAGCGACGTCACTGGCCTGCTGGCGAAGATCGACGGCCTGACCGGCTCGTCGACGGCCTCGACCATCACCGGCGGCGTGATCACGCTGAATACCGGCACGCTGAGCGACCTGACGCTGACCAGCAGCAACGCGGCAGCTCTCAGCGCGATCGGTCTGGCAGGCGGCGTGACGCAGGCCCGCACGGAAGTGCCGGGCGTGCTGGAAGGCAAGACCCTGAAGATCGGTGCGACGGGCGGCGGCACTGCCACCGACATCGTGTTCGGAACGGGTGCCGGCCGCGTCTCCTCGCTCAACGGGCTGAACGATGCTCTCGCCGCCAACAACCTGCAGGCCACTTTCGTGTCCGGCAAGCTGACGATCACCACGACGAACGAAGCGGCTTCGGCCACGATCGGTGCGATCACCGGTTCCGCGGTTGGCGCCGGCCAGGCGTTCGCTGCCGGCACCACGGCGCCGGCTCCGGTTGTTGACGCCGCGGCCAAGCTGACCCGCGACAACCTGGTCACCCAGTACAACAACATCATCAATCAGATCACCACCACCGCGCAGGATGCGTCGTTCAACGGCGTCAACCTGCTCGGCGGCGACACTCTGAAGCTGACCTTCAACGAAACCGGCAAGTCGACGCTGAGCATCCAGGGCGTCAACTTCAACCCGGCCGGCCTCGGCCTCGACGTCCTGACCACGGGCGCTTTCAAGGACAACGCTGCGATCAACGAGATCGTGACGTCCCTGAACGGCGCGTCCTCCACTCTGCGCTCGCAGGCTTCGGCCTTCGGTTCGAACCTGTCGATCGTGCAGATCCGTCAGGACTTCAACAAGAACCTGATCAACGTGCTGCAGACCGGCTCGTCGAACCTGACGCTGGCCGACACCAACGAGGAAGCGGCGAACAGCCAGGCGCTGTCGACCCGCCAGTCGATCGCGGTGTCCGCGCTGGCGCTGGCCAACCAGAGCCAGCAGAGCGTGCTCCAGCTGCTCCGCTAAGTTCGGCTGCGAAGACAACGATCAAGGCGGCGGGGGAAACCCCGTCGCCACCATCGATCCCAAATTCCTGAATGCCGGATGGCGGCGTGTTTGCCGCGTATCTTCTCGAGAGATGTTTCGCAAACGTCGCGGGCGATTACGCTCGCGAGGTCTTCGAGCTGGAGACAATTGTGCCGCTACGCGTCGAATTGAAGCCATTTGAGCGGATCGTGATCGGCGAAACCGTTCTCATCAATTCCGGTACCCGTACGTCGTTCCTGGTCGACGGCGAGGCGCCGATACTTCGCGAGCGCGACACCGTCACCGCCGAGACCGCCAATACGCCGGCCAAGCGGCTCTATCTCTGCGTCCAGACCATGTATCTGAAGAGCGATATTCCGAAATACCTGCCTGCATATCAGGGCTTCCTGCGCGATCTGCGCAACAGCAGTCCCGGCGATCGCCTGGCGATCGATGCCATTAGCGCGCACGTTTCGAGCGGCGCGCTCTACAAGGCGCTCAAGGAAATTCGCAAACTGATGAAGCGCGAAGACGCCTTGCTGGCCGCTTGATCCGCGTCGGTTTTGCCGCGCGACGCAAGATGCGTCCGTTTGCTCATCGAAGAAATCATCAGTCAAATTTTTTGCGAAAATCTCGGCTCGGATTTTGAAGCGTCGGCTAACGGCGTTGGCCGACGCCATCGCGCTATCTGCGCCGCATTTTACGACAATTTATTGGGGTTATCCGTAGTTGCACGGACACTGAAATTAACGTGGTCGTGAAATCCAAAAGGGTATGCCTGACAGACGACCGTTGCATCGATAGTTGAGGGGCAGGCTCTGATGGATGATCTTTTGCGGGAATTCCTGACAGAGACCAACGAGAGCCTGGATACGGTCGACAATCAGTTGGTGCGGTTCGAGCAGGACCCGAACAACGCGAAGATTCTGGATAACATCTTTCGCCTGGTGCACACGATCAAGGGTACCTGCGGCTTCCTCGGCCTGCCGAGGCTGGAAGCGCTGGCCCATGCCGGCGAGACCCTGATGGGCAAATTCCGCGACGGCATGCCGGTCACCGCCGGCGCCGTCACGCTGATCCTGTCCTCGATCGATCGCATCAAGGAAATCCTCGCAGGTCTCGAAGCCACCGAGAACGAGCCGGAAGGCAGCGACGAGGACCTGATCGAGAAGCTGCATCTGTTGGCGGAAGGCGGGGCGCACGATGCGCCGGCGGAAGCCATTGCCGAACCCGCCCCCATGATCGCTTCGCCCCCGGTTCAGCCCCAGGCTCCCAAGGAGACGCAAGTGGCTCACGGCACGCTGGTGGATCAGGTGCTGGAACGGCCGCTGCGTCCCGGCGAAGTCTCGCTCGATGAACTCGAGCGCGCCTTCCGCGAGACCGAAATCGAACTAGCTCCCGCGCCCGTCGCCAAGGCCGCAGTGTCGGCTCCGGCGCCGGAAGCCGCCCCGGCGAAGGTGGAAGCCAAAGCCAAGCCGGCCCGCAAGGCGGCCGCCGCCGCCGATGTCGGTGACGTCCAGGAGGCCGACAAGATCGCCAACCAGTCGATCCGCGTCAACGTGGACACGCTGGAACATCTGATGACCATGGTCTCCGAGCTGGTGCTGACCCGCAACCAGCTGTTGGAGATCTCCCGCCGCAACGAGGACACCGAGTTCAAGGTGCCGCTGCAGCGCCTCTCCAACGTCACCGCCGAACTGCAGGAAGGCGTCATGAAGACGCGGATGCAGCCGATCGGCAATGCCTGGCAGAAGCTGCCAAGGATCGTCCGCGACCTAAGCGGCGAACTCGGCAAGCAGATCGAACTCGAGATGCACGGCGCCGACACCGAACTTGATCGTCAAGTTCTCGACCTGATCAAGGACCCGCTCACCCATATGGTGCGCAACTCCGCCGATCATGGCCTCGAGACCCCGGCCGAGCGGGCCGCCTCCGGCAAGCCCGAGCAGGGCACCATTCGCCTCTCGGCCTATCACGAGGGCGGCCACATCATCATCTGCATCGCCGACAATGGCCGCGGGCTGAACACCGAGCGGATCAAGGCCAAGGCACTGCAGAACGGGCTCGTCTCCGAGGCCGAACTGGAGAAGATGACCGAAGCCCAGATCCACAAGTTCATCTTCGCGCCGGGCTTCTCCACCGCCGCCACCGTCACTAGCGTCTCCGGCCGCGGCGTCGGCATGGACGTGGTGCGCACCAATATCGACCAGATCGGCGGCACCATCGACATCAAGTCGGTGGCCGGCGAGGGCTCAAGCGTCACCATCAAGATCCCGCTGACGCTCGCCATCGTCTCGGCCCTGATCGTGGAAGCCGGCGGTGACCGCTTTGCGATACCCCAATTGTCTGTGGTCGAGCTGGTCCGCGCCCGCGCCAATTCCGAACACCGCATCGAGCGCATCAAGGACACCGCGGTCTTGCGGCTGCGCAACAAGCTGCTGCCGCTGATGCACCTGAAGAAGCTGCTCAAGATCGACGACGGTTCCTCCTCCGACCCCGAGAACGGTTTCATCGTGGTCACGCAAGTCGGCAGCCAGACCTTCGGCATCGTGGTCGACGGCGTGTTCCACACCGAAGAAATCGTGGTCAAGCCGATGTCGACCAAGTTGCGTCACATCGACATGTTCTCCGGCAACACCATCCTGGGCGATGGCGCCGTGATCATGATCATCGACCCCAACGGCTTTGCCAAGGCGCTCGGCGCCGCCGGCTCCTCTACCCAGGGGATGGCGGACGAGAACGCGGCGGCCCATGCCAACACCGGCGAACAGCTGACCTCGCTCTTGGTGTTCCGCGCCGGCTCGACCCAGCCCAAGGCGGTGCCGCTCGGCCTCGTCACCCGGCTGGAGGAGATCGCCACCGACAAGATCGAACTCAGTAACGGCCGCTACATGGTGCAGTACCGCGAGCAGCTGATGCCGCTGGTGCAGATGAACGGGGTCAACGTCCAAACCTCGGGCGCGCAGCCGATCCTGGTGTTCGCCGACGACGGCCGCTCGATGGGGCTGGTGGTCGACGAGATCATCGACATCGTCGAGGAGCGGCTGCACATCGAGGTCGCCGGTTCCAGCGAAGGCATTCTGGGTTCGGCCGTGATCAAGGGCCAGGCCACCGAAGTGATCGACGTCGGCCATTTCCTGCCCATGGCGTTTGCCGACTGGTTCTCCCGCAAGGAGATGCGCCCCTCGGTATCGGCGCAATCGGTGCTCTTGGTCGACGACTCAGCCTTCTTCCGCAACATGCTGGCGCCGGTGCTCAAAGCCGCCGGCTACCGGGTGCGGGTCGCCCCCAATGCGCAGGAAGGCCTCACCGCGCTGCGCTCGGGCCAGACTTTTGATGTGGTGCTGACCGACATCGAGATGCCCGACATGAACGGGTTCGAGTTTGCCGAGACGATCCGGGCCGACCAGCACTTAAGTGCGATGCCGATCATCGCGCTGTCCTCGATGGTCTCGCCGGCGGCGATCGAGCGCGGCCGGCAGGCCGGCTTCCACGATTACGTCGCCAAGTTCGACCGTCCCGGCCTGATCGCGGCGCTGAAGGAACAGACCGCCGGCGAGACCAGGCGCGCGGCATAAGGCCAAAGGCAAGACATCATGACAACCAAGACCGACACCATCGAGGGCACCGTGGTCGAATACGTCACCGCATTGATCGGCGGGCAATTGTTCGGCCTGCCGATCTCCCGCGTCCAGGACGTGTTCATGCCGGAACGGCTGACCCGCGTTCCCCTGTCCTCGGCCGAGATCGCCGGCGTGCTCAACCTGCGCGGCCGCATCGTCACGGTCGTCGACATGCGCGCCCGGCTCGGGCTGCCCAAAAACGACGACGGCAAGCCGCCGATGGCGGTTGGCGTCGACCTGCGCGGCGAGTCCTACGGCCTCTTGATCGACCAGATCGGCGAGGTGCTCCGGCTGCCGGACGACAGCCGCGAGGAAAACCCCGTCAATCTCGATCCCCGCATGGCCAAGCTCGCCGGCGGCGTCCACCGCCTCGACGGCCAGCTCATGGTCGTCCTCGATGTCGATCGCGTCCTCGAAATCGTGCCCACCACACTCGCAGCATAGAACGATCGGCATAAGGAGGTCGAAAAATGAAAACATGTCTTGTCGTCGATGATTCCGGTGTCGTGCGTAAGATCGCGCGCCGCATCCTGGAAGAGATGGGCTTTGAGATCACCGAGGCTGAGGACGGCGAGAAGGCGCTCGAAGTCTGCAAGCGCGCGATGCCGGATGCCGTCCTGCTCGACTGGAACATGCCCGTGATGGACGGTTATGAATTCCTCGGCCATCTGCGCCGACTGCCCGGCGGCGATGCGCCCAAGGTGGTGTTCTGCACCACCGAAAACGGCATGGACCATATCTCGCGTGCGCTGCATGCCGGCGCCAACGAGTACATCATGAAGCCGTTCGACAAGGACATCGTCGCCGACAAGTTCAAGGAAGTCGGCTTGATCGAAGTCACCGAACCGACACCCGTCTAAATCCTTTTCCGCTTGCCGTTGAGAGGCCACCCGTGACCCCGCCAGACTATGAGTATCTGCGTAAGCTCTTGAAGGATCATTCCGGTCTCGACCTGTCCGCAGACAAGCAGTACCTGATCGAAAGCCGCCTGCTGCCGCTGTCGCGCAAATGCGGCCTCGCCGGCATCAGCGAACTCGTGCAGAAAATGAAGGGCGGGGCGCCAGCGATTGTCGCCCAGGTGGTCGAAGCCATGACCACCAACGAGACCTTCTTTTTCCGTGACAAGGTGCCGTTCGATCATTTCCGCGATTCGATCATGCCCGAGGTGCTGAAGGCACGCGCGGCCCGCAAGAGCATCCGGATCTGGTGCGCCGCCGGTTCGACCGGTCAGGAGCCGTATTCGCTGGCCATGTCGCTGAAGGAAATGAGCGCGGCCCTCGCCGGATGGCGGATCGAGATCATCGCGACCGATCTCTCCCAGGAAGTGCTCGAGAAATCCAAGGCCGGCATCTACAGTCAGTTCGAGGTCCAGCGCGGCCTGCCGATCCAGATGCTGGTCAAATATTTCAAGCAGAACGGCGAGCTCTGGCAGATCAATGCCGACATCCGCGCCATGGTGCAGCACCGGCAACTCAACCTGCTGCACGATTTTTCGCAGCTCGGGATGTTCGACATCATCTTCTGCCGCAACGTTCTGATCTATTTCGACCAGGACACCAAGATCAACATCTTCGGCCGCCTTGCCAAGTCGATGGAAGCGGACGGCTTCCTGGTGTTGGGCGCGGCGGAGACGGTGGTAGGCTTGACCGATGTCTTCAAGCCATTTCCGGACAAGCGTGGGCTCTATCGGCCGAACGCAGCGCGGGCGGCAACGGCAGCGATGCCGAAAATCGCGGCAATGGCGGGGCGTTGAGGAATGTCCGAAGAGAACAAGGCAGCCGAGCGCGTCACGTTCAGCCGGGGGTACGACGTCTGCATCATGGCGATTGACGGAACCTGGCGCCGGGATTGCCAACTCAACTCGATCTCCGATAGCGACGCCACGTTGACCGTGGAAGGCTCCATTCAAGGTCTCAACCTCAAGGAGTTCTTTCTGCTGCTGTCGTCGACCGGGCTCGCCTATCGCCGCTGCGAACTGGTCCGCGTCAACGGCACGGACATGGACATTCACTTCCTGCGCGGCAAGAACGGCAAGAAGCGGCCGGGCGCGGCGTCGAAGTCCGATGAGATGATGTCCTGAGCGTCTAGCTTCCGCACCGAACCGCCGGTCAGGCGGTGAAATCACCGATTGCCGAAAAGTCGGGGCAACATCCGGCACGGGATGGCGGCAAACGCCCGCCGGCACAGGCTGGCCGGTTCGATGTCCTCTATTTCAGATGGCCGTTATTGGGCTGCTGCGGCACGGCGCCGCTGTTCGCTTACGCGCTGAGAACCGAAAGCGCCGGCGAACTCCAGACATAATCGCTGGCGACCTGCTCCGGTGTATTGGACGGTGTCATGGGGTCTAGCAGCGAGTGGAGAGCGATGGCAAGATTGGCGTCACAGGCCTTCAACGCCGCGGTCGCCCTGACATAGGGCGGCGTCACATCATCCAGCACAACGATATCGGTGGAGATGTCCTGGCTGCCGGACGCGGTTTCGCGGGCGATCTCCCGTTCGATCAGCCTCAGGCTCGCCTGGACATGCTCAATCAGGGATATGACATCGGACACCACCGAGCGGTACGCGTTACTTCGGTCGTCAGGTTCGATCGCGATGCCGCCGCCTTGGGGGTTCATAGCTGCACTCCTCGGACTACTTTTTAGGGGCGCGTTGCTACTTGTGCGTTAAGCCAACGTCCCGTACAAATACGGGGGCGTTTTGATGCGGTATGGAGTTGAGTACCGATATCGAGTGCGCGTCACGTTTCACCATGCATGGAAGATGAAACATGGCTGAGAAAGCCCACTCCCGCGGGGAGATCTTTGTAGTCGACGACGACCCCGCCGTTCGCGACACGCTTTCCATGGTGCTGTCGGCGGGCGGTTATCAGGTCATCTGTTTCGCCGACGGCGCCGCATTGCTGGCCGTTGCAAGAACCCGGACGCCGTCCTGCATCCTGCTCGACGTGCATATCCCCGGCAAGTCGGGCCTCGACATCCTGAAGGAACTGCACGGCGAGGACTATCCTGCGCCGATCTTCATGATCTCCGGGCAAGGCGACATCTCGATGGCCGTCAACGCCATCAAGAGCGGCGCGCTGGACTTCATTGAAAAGCCGTTCCGTGGCAGCGAGATCGTCGCACGGCTCGACGAGGCGATCGAGGCCTATGCGCGCCGGCAGGCGGAAAACAACTCCGCGTCCCGGATCGCGACGCTGCATTTTCCCGGGCGCGAACCGCTCACCCGCCGCGAACGCGAGGTGCTCGAGCAGTTCACCGCCGGCGCGTCCAACAAGGAAGCGGGCAGGCATCTCGGGATCAGCCCGCGGACCATCGAGGATCATCGCGCCAACATCATGAAGAAACTCGGGGCACGCAACGCCGCCGACCTGGTCCGGATCGTGATGACCACGTCGCGTCAGGCGTGAGTGGACGGCGACGGCGCAGCTTTCGCGAGAATTCGCGGCAGCTGTAGGCCGCTAGCGCGTTTTCCAGCGAAGTGGACACCGGTTCGCGTCAAGAAAACGCGTATAATCTAGAAATCTAGTGTTCTGTTCCGATTTAATCGGAACGGAAAAGGCTCTAAAGCGGGATGGAGTTAGGTTGAATCGATTTGGGATTCCCAAATCAGTAGGTTTCTGATTCACCATGCTGGCTGG
>NZ_JAFCMC010000071.1:0-4995 GCF_018130085.1 Bradyrhizobium sp. AUGA SZCCT0169
GGCGATCCGGTCGGCCGTCGCGTTGTCGAACGCGCGGCGGATGCCATTGGCGATCTGCTTGATCTGTTCCTGGCGAGGGGAATTGATCGGCTCTCGCTGGTAGGCGGGCTCGCGGATGCCATTGCGGCCTGGCTGACGCCCGACCTGCGCGAGCGCCTGAAGCGTCCCGATGCCGATGCTGCTGCCGGCGCGTTGCTGGTGGCGCGCGGGCAGCTTGCCGTGCCCAGAAGGGAAATGGACGATGAACAGGCTGCGAAGTTCCGCGTTTAAGGGAGCATGGAAAAAATACATGGCCACTGAAGAAGTTGACCCGCGCTTTGCCGACCTTGACGGATGGTCGCTGTCTTCCGCGATGGATGCCATGTGGGAGGGCCAGCTTGCGGCGGTCGCAGCGATCGGCCATGCGCTTCCCTCCATTACAGCGGCCACGGAAGCTGCGCAGTCCGCGCTCGGCGATCACGGACGCATTGTATATGTCGGCGCCGGCACTTCCGGCCGGGTGGCCGTCCAGGACGGCGCCGAATTGATGCCGACCTTCGCCTGGCCCAGTGAGCGTGTGCACTTCATCGTCGCCGGCGGCGACAGCGCGTTTGTCACCAGCATCGAGGGCGCGGAGGATGATATCGACGACGCCGTCAGGCAGGTCAATGCCGCACGGCTCACTCCGAACGACGTGGTGATTGCGGTCGCCGCCAGCGGAACAACGCCGTTCACGGTGGCGGCGCTGCAGCAGGCAGGCTCCTGCGGCGCAGTGACGATCGGTGTCGCTAACAATTCCGGCACCGCCCTGCTGGAATCGGCTCGATTTCCGATCCTGGTCGAGACCGGCCCCGAACTGATCGCGGGCTCCACGCGGATGAAAGCGGGAACCGCGCAGAAGATCGTACTCAACCTGATCTCTTCGGGAATCATGCTGCGGTTCGGGCGGGTTTATCGCGGCCTCATGGTGAACATGCAGCCGACCAATGCCAAGTTGAAGCGGCGCGCGGAGGTCATGGTGGCCCAGATCGCGCGGTGCGATCCAGCCCTGGCGGCACGCTCGCTCGGGCAGGCGGAGGGAGATATCAAAACGGCAGTCCTTCTGGCGTTGGGGCTCGACAGGGTCGATGCAGAGACCATTCTGAGAAACTGTGACGGCAACCTTCGGCACGTCTTTGCCGAGCTCACCAAGGATCGTGACCGGCACCCCAAGGGAACGCCGGCGCGCATGCAAGGTGGAGCGGTTGAGTCGTGACGACATCCGCGATGGCGAGCGAAATCGGGGAAAGCCCGGACGTTGTCAGCAAAATTGTTCTTAGCCGCCCAGCCACGCGCGACATCGCACAACGAATTGGGGTTGGCTCCGCCCCCCTATGCGTCGTGTGCGGCCGGGGAAGCTCTGGGCATGCCGGGGTTTTCTTAAGATATCTCGTCGAGACACGACTTCGCCTTCCCGTTTCGGCCAGCGCTCCTTCGGTGATCACGGCATTTCGTACGCCGTTGATGCTGCGCGATGCGCTGTTCATCGTGATCTCGCAATCCGGGCGCAGCCCGGATCTTGTCGCGGCGACCCGGTCGGCGCGCGCCGCGGGCGCACGCACTATCGCCATCGTCAATGCGACGTCGTCGCCGGTGGCTGACGAAGCCGAGTTCGTCATTCCGATCGAAGCCGGCAATGAGCACTCCGTAGCGGCGACCAAGACCGTGATCGGCTCGATGACCGCGGGCGCCGAACTTGTTGCCGAACTGGCGGAAGATCGTGCGCTGCGGTCGGCTCTCGACCGGCTGCCTGGGCGCCTGCACCGCGCACTGACGCTCGACTGGTCCGAGATTGCCTATGATCTCGCCGATGCGTCAGCAGTGTTTGTGGCGGCGCGGGGCCTTGGCTTGGGCTCGGCGCGGGAGATCGCCCTCAAGCTTTCGGAAATCCTGCGCCTGCCTTCCATTGGTCTGAGCGCCGCCGAGTTGCAGCATGGGCCGCGCGCCGCGCTATCATCGCGCACGCCGGTCGTCTTGATGCGCCTGATGGATGAAACCGCGGCCACCGTGGACGCGCTGGCAGAAGAATTGCGTGAGCAAAAGATCGCGCTGCATCTGTGCGGCGGACCGCGTGGCTCGCTGCCCTGGTTGTCCGAGGATGACCCCGCTACGGACCCGATCACCATGCTCATTCCAGCCTATCGGATGATCGAGCAGACGGCACGCACCTACGGATTTGACCCCGATCGCCCCCCTCGCCTGAGCAAAATTACCGAGACGTTTTGACTGATCGCGGGCTTGTGAAGCTGAAGCACCAGCGCCAGTTCCACATCAGGAGTGATCTCACCGGACGCAACAAACGAACCGGCCTCCGCTACGTCGGAAGAGGACCAGCGGCGAGTAGTTCGTCGACCATTCCCGCCGCGCTAAGCCCTACGACGGCATTAAGGAACGTCAGCTGTGACCAGGACTTCGACTTGAGGCGTTGTGTAGAGGTACCGGAGAGCGCCCGGACGGCTATCCCAGCAAAGAAGCCGACCTCATTTGCTGCTTTTTCAACATCGCAGGGCTGCAACGCCGTAGCCCGGGACGGCTTACGTCATACCCAGAGCGGCCATTAACATGCACGTCAAACAAATGCCGCTAAGGCTCAAGCCAACTATTCTAGCTGTTGCGCGATCTTCCATGATCCGTCTCCTCCTGAAATAAGCGTTGAGAGAGGTCATTCGTTCCAGCGCCTCGTTGGCCGCCCGCTGAACCTTTTACACTGTCGTTCGGGTCGAACTGAAACATTAAGCGGGAACTCCGAACCATATCGCGACTATGACGCACACGAACATCACAAGCTGCGCGTCATGATGAAACCTACGGCTCTACCCCGGTGATGACGCGAGAATACGAGCTTCCCAGGAGGAGCTCGACGTCGCAAGCACGTTGTAGCCGCGGTCGACGGCCTTCTTGATGCGGTCGAGTGGCGATGTGTTCTTTAGGTGGATATAGCGTCCTGCATCGGGATCGTAGCAGAACAGTTGCAAGTCGGTGTGGTTCAGAATGTGCGCGGAGACCGTGTGGAGCGGATCGCTGCCGTGGTCTTCGCAGATCACCACGCAATCAGTTCTGAGCAACCGCGCCCCTCCGATCATGGCACCGATTTCAAGGCCCTCGACATCGAGCTTCAACACAAGGCGCATTGTGGACAGATCCATTCGGTCCATCAGGTCGTCCAGTGATACCATCGGGACCGCCTCGCCGCCCTCCACATGGTCGGCGATCAACATCGATGCGTGCTTGCGGCCCGAAAGGTAGGCAGTTCCTGATTTCTCGCCGATCGCGCTTTTGAGTGTCTCGAAACGGTCGCCGTTTAGAACAGCGTTCCGGCGTAAGTAAGCGTAGTTAGAAGAGGAAGGCTCGATAGCGATAGCGCGTTGGGAACCATAGCGACGGCTCGACACCATCGTCGACCAGTAACCATAGTTGGCGCCACAATCGAGCAGCACGTAGTCGGTGTTGGAGATGCCGCGCAGGAACACGTCGATGTCGAGCTCATAGACGTACTTGCGATCGAGGATCGTGCTCCAGTATTCGTCACCGAATGGAAACGCGAACATTGCATCTTCGTTGAGGCGGACGTACACGTCCCGGTTCGGCACCATCGGACGCAATGCCCGGCAGCCGACGCCGAACCCGCGGTGGGTCCATGATGAGGAGATGCGCGCACCCGTCTGGAAGGCCATGATGAGGGCCTTTTCACGAATGCTGGCATCCTCAACGGCGCCAGTGGCCCGGTCGAACGCGAGTCGGCCGGTCGGCGACGTATGCGATTCCATGGCGGAGGGGGCGCCCTCAACCAGAACGTCAATTCTTTGCCGCAGGTGATCAACCAGATGTTCAGCGCCGACAGTCAGGCAGCCATGATGTCCCCATGGCACCTGGGCTACGTCGAGTTGAGAGCTGAGATGCCGCCACGCCCGACCGTCGTGTTCAGCCGCGTAAAAAGCCACCGGGACGTCGAGCGGTGCCGGAAGATATTGCGACATTGCCAATGAATAGGCTTGCCACAGCTGCGGCGGAATCTCGAACTCGGCGGTCGTAATCGGCGCGCTCATCGACGCCTTGGAGCGACGCTCCAGCTCCGCCATTTTTTCAAATGTCCAGCGCAGTGCGTAAGGCGAAACCAGGGGCTTCATCAGCCCGATGATCGCCCGCGGCACCGGACGGGCACTGACGGTCGGCGGGTCGACCATCGCAACCATATCAACCCGGTGGCCGGCGGCCATCAGCAGGCGGGCTGTTTCAAACGCCACCATGGCTCCGTTGCATTTGCCGCCCAGGAGGAAAGGACCGCTGCTCTGCCTCTCCAGAATAAGCGGCAGGCGATCGGCGGCCATCTGCTCGATCGACGGCGGAATCCGCTCCCCACGAAGACCATGGGGATCGATCGAGATGATCGGGTAATCGGGCCCGAAAAGCTCCATCATCCGCCGCACACCCAAGTGGCCGCTGACAAGGTCACCGTTGAAAAAGAACAGCGGAGGCCGATCACCGCCGGGACCGAACTGGAAGAACGGCGTCGCCGGGGTGCCTATTTGCAAGGCGATTTTGGGGGCAAGTTGGCGGATGGTTTCTGCCCCGTACAGAATCGATTCCGGTACGGGGTAGCCGATGAGCCGCTCGACCTCGATGAGCATTTCCATCGCCAGAAGGGAGTCACCACCGCTGACGAAAAAATCATCATCGACCGTCACAGTCTCGGACTTGAGCAGCCTCCGCCACAGGGTCAGCAATTCGGCTTCCAGATCCAATGGCCCTTTGTTCGCAGCAGGCACGGGCATCGCGCCCTGATCATCCAATAGCCCGTCGAACGACTCGCGCAGCCGTCGCCGCTGAACCTTTCCCGTCACGCCCTTTGGCAGTTGGTCGAGGATCAGAATGCGCCGCGGAATCTTGAACGAGGTCAACTCGCGTTGCAGGAACTGGCGAAGCTCCGCAGGTGTCGCCTGCGCACCAGGATGGGGAACGATGGCGGCTGCGACGTCC
>NZ_JAFCMC010000072.1:0-3139 GCF_018130085.1 Bradyrhizobium sp. AUGA SZCCT0169
GTATTGCCGTCGGTGGTCTGCGAGCCGCCGAAGCCGGCCGCCCACACGCTCCAGCGCTGCTGGAACGGCACCATTGGCGGCGCCTTGGTGTAGATCGCCGCCAGCGCGTCATTCGGATTGCGCTTCTTCGCGGCATAGGCCAGCGCTTCCTCATCGGCGAAACCGGATGCGTTGCCGCCGGCGGTTGCCGCGTCACCGCGCCCCGCAATGAACGGGTCCATCATCACGCCCATGAACTGGTTCATGGCGTTGAACGTGGCCTGCTGCGATCCCGTCGCGGTCTCGCCCGAGACCTGGGACAGCGCATTGGCGAGGCCAGTTCCGGTCAGCGCGAAGAGCGCGTTGAAGCCCGCCGGCATATTGGTGCCGGCGATGAGTGCGTTGTCGATTCCGGCCGCGACGTTCTTCTGGTTGATGTTGGCGTTGGCCGGCAGATTCGGCGACAGCAGGCCGGGATCAACCGTCAGCAACACGTCGTTGCCGACATAGCTCAGCCGCACGTTGCGCGCGAAACTGTTGGCCGTGAGAAAGTCTACCGTGGAAAAGCTGCCGTTGACGGTGCCCGCGTTCAGAATGGTGTAGGTGGTGGTTGCGGCGACGCGCGCCAATGGATCGACCGTGACCTTGCCGGCAAGATTGGCGGTGCCGGTCACGACGGTTTTGTCAGACGACGGGCCCGATATCTGCACCAGATAGGTCGATGCCGCCGTCATCGTCAGGCTGCCGCTGACCGTCAGCGTACCGATCGAAAAGCCGGGCGCCAGCGTGCCGCCGTTGATGTTGGTGTTGCCGACCACGCCGGCGCCGCCGAGCGTGCCGCCGGCGTTCACGGTGACGCCGCTTGCCGAGGTGATATCGCCATTGACGCTCAGCGTGCCGCCATTGACCGTAACCGGGCCGGCAAAGCTGCTGGTGCCGGTCAACGTCCAGTTCGACGCGTCGATCTTGTTGAAGATGCCGAAACCCTGATACTGCGCCGCGGGACCAATCTGCGACACATCGAAAGTTGCAGCGCCGGTGCCGCCGAGTTGGAACGTGTCGTTGCCGGTGCCGAGCACGTTGCCCGTGATCACCGAGCCCGGTGCCAGCGTCAGCGTGTTGCCGCTGCCGCCGAACGTCACGGCTGTCCCGAGGGTGCCGATGATCGCGCCCGCATTGACGAGCGTCGTCGAGTCCGAGGCCGTGATGCCGCTTGCTCCCCGGATGGTGCCGTTGTTGGTGATGATATTGTTCGTGCCAGTGACCTCGATCCCGATGAACTGGTCGCCGAGCACGGACGCGCCGGCACTGATGTTGATGGTAGCACCGCCCGTCCCGGCCGCAATGGCCTGGATTCCCGGCACCAGAAAGCCGGCCGCGCTGCCGCTGACGGTGCCGGCCGCGACGTTTACGGTGATGCGGCCGTCCGCCACGCTTGCAAAGATCCCGCCACCCTGCGGACCGGTGACGTCTTGCGATACGGTGACGGTGACGTTGCCGATGCCGCTGGCGGTCCCAAGGATGCCGTAGGTCAGGCCGGAGACGGTGCCGGTGGGCGCGATCACGACGTTACCGTTGCCGCCGGAGGCGACGGCGCTGATGCCGCCATTGCCGGATGAGCTCACATTGCCGGTGCCGCTCACATTGACGTTGCCGCCGCCGAAAGCCGCGGCCTCGATGCCGGTGCCGGTCGCGGTCACGGTGCCGGAGCGCGTGACGGTGACGCTGCCGGTATTGTTGGTTTGGGTGACCTCCGCGAAGATACCGACACCGCCCAAGGCGTTGACGTCGCCGGATCCGCCCACCGTGACAGAGCCGTTGGTGCCGGCGAGGTTGTTGACCTGTTGCGCTGCGATGGCGTTGCCCGCCGTGCTTGAAACGAGGCTGCCGCCGGTGACGGTGATGTTGCCGGTGCCGAAATGGATGGCGTTGATGCCCAACGCGCCGCCTGTGACGTTGCCAGAACGGTCGATCAGGATGTTGGACGCGTTCGTCGCCGCGTTGATGTCGGCATGAATTCCAATTCCGCCAACGGCCGCGCCGGTGCCGCTGATCGTGATGCCGCCGGCGGTACCAGCATGGACGACCGAGATGCCGAGCGCCGCGCCGATCGCAGTGCCGCTGCCGTTGACCAGTACAGCGCCGCTGCCCGCAGGTTTAAACACCGAGATGCCTGAATTGGTCGTGCTCTGCACCGTCGCGTTACTGGTGACCGTAATGTTTCCGGCCGCGCCGCCGTTCGAGTTTAGCGACACCGCATCGTCCCCCGTCACGGTGACCGCAGCATTTCCCGAATAGGTGATCGCGCCGTTGCCGACGAGCGCGACGCCGGCACCGGCCGTGTTGGTGATCCCGAAGGTCGTGTCGTTGTGATTGAAGGTCAGGGTGCCCGGCGCCGATAGACTCACGCCGGCGCCACCGGTATCGATCTTGCCGCCCACATTGTTGTTGACCACCGTGGTGCCGGCGAAGTCCGTAGAGAGCGCGCCGGCGGTCGCCTGGTTACCGGCATCGCAAGTCACACTGCCGGTATTCTCGCCGAGGCAGGCCGCGAGCGCGCGCTGCGGATAGCCCACAATGGCGGCGATGAACGCGCCGGTGAAAGCGGTGCCGGCCAACAGCGCGGTGCGGCGACGCGGAGCAGAACGTGTCGTGCATTCAGAGAATTGCGCGCTGTTCGAGGCCCTGACGAACTCCGAGGAATGCATTTCAAATTTCCTAGCAAACGCCTGGGCCAGCTTCTTACTAAGCATAGGGATTCCAGAGCAGGAAGCGTCTCGGTGTACGAGCAACAGCTGGCCCCGACGATTGTGAAGACTAGTGGCATATCGGCCACCAGAACCCGCGCTGGGCATCATCGTAACCAATGAGGCCGACGAATTTTGGGAGGGACGACTGCGGCAAATCCCATCATCGTTATCGAGCAGGCAATCCAGCAGCCGAATCACCGGATGTCCGATGCCTACCACGCATACCGCACCACGCCCTTGCCGGCGTAGCTGCGCGTCACGTTAGAGAACTCGCCTTCGAAGGTGGCGGCGGTGGACCAGCCATTCCTCCACTTGGTTTCGGCCGAAGCCGTAACGAGCGCGGAGTTGGCAGCTTGCGCCGCGCCGTTGACGAAGAAGCTGGCGCCCGGCAGCGTCTGGAACGTCGCCCC
>NZ_JAFCMC010000073.1:0-2064 GCF_018130085.1 Bradyrhizobium sp. AUGA SZCCT0169
AACACGTTCGCATTGTCCTACGCCGAGCGGAACGTTACCGCCCCGCGCACCGAGCTCGGACTTCGCGCGGACACCTCGTTCGCGACCGCCGATGCCGTGGTCACGCTGCGCGGCCGCGCCGCCTGGGCGCACAACTTCAACACCGATCGCAGTGTCAGCGCGATCTTCCAGACGCTGCCGGCCTCCGCCTTCGTCGTCAACGGCGCCGCGCAGGCGCGGAACAGCGCACTGGTGGGCGCGTCCGCCGAAGCGAAATGGCTGAACGGCTTCTCGGTGGCGGCAAGCTTCGAGGGCGAGTTCTCAGACGTCACCGACAGCTACGCCGGCAAGGGCATCGTCCGGTATCAGTGGTAAGGCGCCAGCGCCCTCTTACTTTTTGCCTTTGGCCGCAGGCGCGGCCGCAATGGGCGCACTGGCGCCTGCGTTGGGTGGCGTGGCGCCTGTTTTGCTGGTGTCTTTCCCCATCATCATTGGCCCGCCGGTCTGGGCCGAGGCCAAAGACGATCCCAGGACGAAAAACGCGATTGTCGCCACCGCCACTAGCTTCTTCATGTGAGTCCTCCGGGGACATCCAGGACGTCAAGATCACCAAGGACATGCTCGATCTCGCCAAGCATATCGTGGAGTCGAAGTCCGGGCATTTCGAGCCGGCGAAGTTCGAGGACCGCTACGAAGCAGCACTGCAAGAACTGCTCGACAAGAAACAGAAGGGCCAGCCGATCGTCACAGCGAAGCGAGCCGCGCCCAGCAACGTCTTCAACCTGATGGATGCGCTGAAGGCGAGCATCAAGGGTGACAAGGGTCCGGCCGCAGCCGACAAGCCGTCGAGGAAGACCCGCGCCAAAGCAGCCGCGAAGCGCAAGGCCGCTGATGGTCAAGAAAGGACCATGGAGGAAGAAGAGGACCGGCGGCTGCTGAATTGCGGGATGCCGGACGTACTTCCGTTTCGATCGCCAACGCATTGAAGCGCACGGCCAGCGCTGTCGACAATCGTCTTTGGCTATTGCGCTCCCGCGAACGGGTAAATGCTGAAGCCACCTCCGATGGTTAAATCGACATTCTTCCATCCAACGCGCGGAACCAAGGTGCCAAACCGGTCGCAGCACGTTGGTCAGAAACGGAAGTTGAACAGCTTCGAAAACTCGCTACCAAGGTAACGGTCGCCGAGTTAACGCGAAAATTAGGCCGGTCCCGAGGCGCGGTTACGGCAAAAGCCTTCGAGCTCCGTTTATCGCTCAAATTCCGATGCACCTGGCCAGCGTCGGCTTCAGCCGCGTTCCTATACGGAAAGGGCTCCACATGACTAATGACGCATACGCTGTCGCACACGAGGTGCACGCGCTGCTCCTCTCAGCGCATCCGCGCGCCGGTGACGTCGAGCTGGCCAAAGCTGCCGAGCTTGCCGTGACCAATTTGCGAGGGGAGGACAACGTGCAAAACAGCGCTTTTATTGCCATACGGACAGCAAGGGAGGCGATCGATAGCGGCGTCGGGGCGGCCGAGGGCCAGCAATTGTTGTTGGATGCTGTCAGGATCGCCGAGCAGTGGGTGAGGTCTACTTCCCAGTAACGCATCCACGAAGCCAGCGCGAAGCGAATGTCCGTAGTAGTCTTCATGAAAGCCAAACAAGAGTTCATATATCCGACAAGATCTAACCGGGCCTTCAAAAATGGGCGAGTTGCCGTCTTCTAAAAGGAACCGCGCCCGCCGCGGCCGGTTGGAGAAAAAGTAGAGCGGAGGGCTGGTCCTAATGAGTAGGATGAGCTGGGCGATGGGGGCGGCTGTCGTTGTCATCGCCGTGACGGTCCTTTTGTTGATGGCGGGACCATGGAGTCCGAGGTTGGTCGAGAGGGATGCTGTCGGGGTGCCCACCGACGGCCCGCCGCGTCCGTTAGCACCGGGAACACCGATCACCTCCTCCCCTCCTTCTCCACCCCAGGGTCGGGCAAAGTCGCCCTGAAACGGTGATCCACCGCGCCGGGTAAGCCATGTTGCCGCGCGATCAAAACGCACGCGACGAAACGTAGCATTGTATTCTTGTGCGTGAAGGCACGTCCTTTCGAC
>NZ_JAFCMC010000074.1:0-1472 GCF_018130085.1 Bradyrhizobium sp. AUGA SZCCT0169
GCCCTAGGGCATGCACACATGTCTGAGGCTCCATCCTGCGGCGGCGGCGTGGAAGTATTCGAGGCCGTGCTTCATGGTGATGGGACCTGGCGGCTTGGACGAGGGATAACCGTCCCAGCCGCCGAGCCGGCCGACGATCCAGGCGGCCCACGCGAGGCTATCGGGCGGATGCGGATTTCTGAGCCGTTTGCTTTGGGCTTCGAGATTGCGGTTGAAGGCGGCAAGGGTAGCGACTTCCTCGGCATCGAAGGCAACCTGAATGGGCTGGTGATCACGGCCATCGCGTGCCTGCACGAGTTGGAGGGTAATGATCGCCGCCTTGGCTGCGATCGCGACCAACTTGAGGAGCCGCTCGGCAGTCCCGACCTGGCTGTCTTCGAGCTTGAAGCCTTGCGTCTTGAGGATGCGGAAGAACTGCTCGATCAGCCACCGCCGCTTGTACCATTCGACGATGCGCCAAGCCTCTTCTGCCGTGGTCACCGGATGCGTCGTGAGCAGCCGCCAATGCAGCGGCTCAATGCCGGCCTGAGGCTCGACCTCACGCACATCGACCAGGGTCAGCGAGAGGCTTTTCGGCAAATGGCGCAGGAACCTGGTTTGCGGCCTGGCCAGCTTCACGGCGCCGAAGCGCAGATCGAGACGCGCGGCTCGCTCGGCCCGCTGTGCCCGCGCAGGCAGCACGATGGCCCGTTGTTCGATGATGGGCATGGCCTCGCTGGCTGCATACAGGCCGGAAGCATCCGCCAGCTTGCGATCGTGCATGCTGCGAGCAATGACGTGGAACTGCTCTTCCAGGGCGCTGGCATAGAGAGCGAAGATGTCGCTCTCGCGGTCGCCCAGCATGGTCACCATGGCGGCCTTGGCCAGCCGCGGCTTGGCCGCCAGCGCGGTCGAGATCCAGCGCTGCGATTCCTTGTCCGAGAGGGCGCGCTGATCGTGCGAGACGGTGCGGCGGCCCTTGCGGGTCCAAATCTCGCCGTGCAACAGGCCAAGGCAATTGCCGCTCTGCGCGTCTACCGCCAGCATCGGGTGCAGCAACACCCCGCGAGTGTTGCCGTGGCCAATCTCGCCGAGCCCGCGCCGGCGTTGTGCCGTCGTGGCAAAATTGATTTCGCTGGTATCCTGGATCGCCAGCACATGGCGGCCTTCGGCCGCGGTTACCGTGCCCTCGCTCCAGCTTTCGATCACCCGCGCGGTCGTCACCTTGGAATTGCCGAGAAAGCGGTTGAACCGCACCTCCTGCGCCCGAACCCCCTTCGCAAGCCGTCGCAGGCAGACATCCTTGCCCGCGACCATGCATTCGACGAGCGCCGCCCCCCTTTATCGAGACGACGATCCCCGAACCGACCCAATGACCAGTCAATTTCCGCCAGCATGTCGACACCTCTGCCAAAGCCGAAGTGTCACAATATGAATCACACAAAATGCCGATTCGGGAATCCCCGACATCAGATGTGTGCATGCCCTAGGGC
>NZ_JAFCMC010000075.1:0-1456 GCF_018130085.1 Bradyrhizobium sp. AUGA SZCCT0169
CCGGCGCAACGGGCGGGCAACTGATAAAGACCGGAACGGGCACGCTGAATTTGGCGGGCAACAACATTTACACCGGCAATACGACCGTCGACGCCGGCACGCTGCTGGTGAATGGTTCGATCGCCTCGTCGGCCCTGACCACGGTAAATGCCGGCGCCACGCTCGGCGGCACCGGCACGGTCGGCAACCTCACGATCGCGGGCGGCACGCTGGCGCCCGGCAATTCGATCGGCACCCTCTCGGTGCAAGGCAGCCTGGTTTTCACCGCAGCGGCGACGTACCTTATCGAAATCTCACCGACGAATTCGGACCTCACCAACGTCACCGGCAGCGCGACGCTCGGCGGCGCGACCGTTTCCGCTATCTACGCCAATGGCGCTTATGTGGCGCGGCGCTACACGATCGTGAACGCGGCCGGCGGCGTCAACGGCACCTTCGGCTCGGTGGTCAACACCAACCTGCCGGCCGGCTTCGTGAGCTCGCTGAGCTATGACGCCCAAAATGCCTATCTGGATCTCAATCTGACGTTCTCGCCTGGGTTCGCCAACGGCCTGAACGGCAACCAGACTGCTGTCGCCAACGCGCTCATCAACTCGTTCAATACCACCGGCGGCATTCCGCTGGTGTTCGGTACGCTGACGCCTGCAGGCCTGACCCAGGTATCGGGCGAAGCCGCTACCGGCACGCAGCAGACCACGTTCGACGCGATGGACAAGTTCATCAACGTAATGACCGATCCCTTCACGGGGACGCGCTCGGGCGGCGCGCCGCCGGCCGGCGCAACCGGTTATGCCGACGAGAACGAGGCGCTGGCCTATGCCGCGCGCAAGGGTCGCAACGCGGGCGAGCGGGAGGCCTATGCCAAGATGGTGACGAAGGCGCCGCCGCTGTCGTTCGAACGGCGCTGGAGCGTCTGGGGCGCAGGCTATGGCGGCTCGCAATCGACCGACGGCAACGCCGCCGTCGGTTCGAACTCCTACACCTCGCGCATCTATGGCGGCGCGGCCGGTCTGGACTATCGAATTGCGCCAAGCACGCTGGTCGGCTTTTCGCTCGGCGGCGCCGGCACCAAGTACGACCTCGTGAACGGCCTCGGCGGCGGCCGGTCGGAGATGTTCCAGGCCGGCGTCTACGGCCGGCACGATATCGGCGCGGCCTACCTCGCCGGCGCCCTCGCCTATGGCTGGCAGGACGTCACGACCGATCGCATCGCGCTGCTGAACAGCTACCGCGCCAAATTCGACGCCAATGCTCTCTCCGGCCGGCTCGAGGGCGGCTACCGCTATGCGTTCGGCACCAGCGGACTGACGCCCTACGCCGCGGGCCAGTTCACCACGCTGTGGTTGCCCAACTATACCGAACAGGTTGTCGCCGGCGTCAACACGTTCGCATTGTCCTACGCCGAGCGGAACGTTACCGCCCCGCGCACCGAGCTCGGACTTCGCGCGGACACCTC
>NZ_JAFCMC010000076.1:0-1401 GCF_018130085.1 Bradyrhizobium sp. AUGA SZCCT0169
GCCGGGACCCATATGTGGACGGCCCCCGTGCCACAAGAGTTTTTTGACGGTCTGATCGGATCGCTTGCATCCATATGTCCGGCCTGTTGATGCGGCTGGTGACCGCTGGCCAAGATGGTTTTCCGCGACGCGAGTTCCAAACACTCCAGCGACCTTTTACGGGCCAATGGGTCCCACGGATTGTCTCGCACCTTTGGATCGATCGAACCTACCATCTACTCCTCTTGCAGCTCCGGCTCAGTCGGTCAGGCGAACCCGGCCGACTGATCTCTTAAGCGGCGGCAGCCACCGATGCCTTGGACATCCGCGCGCCGTCGTAACTCTCACCTGTCACCATCAGCTTCCAGGCGATGCGGGCCATCTTGTTGGCGAGCGCCACCGCCGCGAGCTTCGGCGGCTTGCGCTTCAACAAGGCGATCAGCCAGGGCGAAGGATGACCACGGCCGTGCCTCGCTTGCTGGATCACCGCAGTCGCCCCCGCCACCAGAACGCTGCGCAACCTCTCATCTCCGGCGCGGGTGATCTTGCCGTGCCGGGTCTTGCCGGCCGTGGAATGGTCTTTCGGGGTCAGCCCGATCCAGGCCGCATAATGCCGGCCGGAGGCGAACGCGCTCGGATCCGGCGTCTTCATCACCGCCGTCGCGGCTCCGATCGGTCCTATTCCGGGAATCTTCGCCAAGCGCCGGCTATCGGCATTGGCGCGGTGCCAAGCCATCAGCCTGGCCTCGATCGACTTCAACTCGATCTGCAACTGCGCGTAATCCCTGCCCTGGAGAGCAAACAAATCGCGCGCCAATTCCGGAATGCGTTCGTCTTGCGCCAGCCGCGCCAACAACGGCTCAATCTGGTTCAGGCCCTGGGCCACTGTGATCCCGAACTCCGCCGCATAACCGCGGATCGCATTGCTGATCTGGGTGCGCCGCGCAATCATCTGCTCGCGCAGGCCGGCCAGCATCAGTGCCGCCTGCTGCTCGACCGTCTTCACCGGCACGAACCGCATCGTCGGCCGGCTCATCGCCTCGCACAACCCCTCGGCGTCCCGCCCGTCGTTCTTGTTGCGCTTGACGTAGGGCTTCACGTGTTGCGGCGCGATCAGCTTCACCTCGTGGCCGACCCGTTTAAGTTCTCGTGCCCAGTAGTGCGACGTACCGCAAGCTTCCATCCCGATCACGGTCGGCGGCAGCTTGGCAAAAAATTCCAGCATCTGCTTGCGCCCCAGCCGCCTGCACAACACCGGCCGCTCGGCCGCATCCACCCCATGCACCTGGAAAATATACTTCGACGTATCCATTCCAATTCGGATAATCTGCTCCACGGACGGCTCCCTTGTCTGAGATCTCAACAACCTCATTCTGGCACAACTGATGCCGTAGGGGGCCGTCCACACCATCACTCCGCGGC
>NZ_JAFCMC010000077.1:0-1370 GCF_018130085.1 Bradyrhizobium sp. AUGA SZCCT0169
TGCCAGCCGGTTCCCGGACCAGCCTGCGATTGTCTCCACCAATTTTGCGCCGCTGAC
Organism: Bradyrhizobium sp. AUGA SZCCT0169; assembly: GCF_018130085.1. Lineage (NCBI taxonomy): Bacteria > Pseudomonadati > Pseudomonadota > Alphaproteobacteria > Hyphomicrobiales > Nitrobacteraceae > Bradyrhizobium > Bradyrhizobium sp. AUGA SZCCT0169. The sequence goes on from NZ_JAFCMC010000077.1 coordinate 58, forward strand.
GTACCGCGACCTTCAGCGCCAGCTGGACGTCGTCCGCCGGCAGCTTCGTTTGGCCGGGTTCGATTGCAAGGCCCGGATCGGGGTACTCATGCCGAACGGCGCGGAGGCGGCTCTCGCCATCGTGGCCGTGGCCTGCTGCAGCATCGCGGTTCCTCTCGATCCGCGACTGTCCGAGGCGGAATTCGATCAACGTCTCGACATGCTGCGCCTGAACGCTCTACTCGTGTCGCAAGGCAATGCCTCTGAAGCGCGTCAGGCGGCTGAGCGAAGAAGGATTGCCGTGATCGAAGCCGCTCCGATCGGACACGGTCAGCTTGGACTAAATATCGCCGTGCAGGTCTCTAGCTCCCCTGCGATCGACGCTGAGCCCGATCCGGGCTCGCCTGCCTTCATCCTGCAGACGTCGGGCACGACCGCGCAGCCAAAGCTCATTCCGTTCAGCCATGGCAATATGCTGGCGGCGGCCGCACGGCTTCAGGCCTGGTTCGGCCTCACGCCTGAGGACCGCTGCCTGAGCGTGTCGTCCCCTCACTACTCCCATGGGCTCAAAGTAACGGTCTTCACACCACTGCTGACCGGCGGCAGCATTGCCGTGCCGGCGAACTTTGCCGTCGTGGCGCTCGATGAATGGCTCGATGTCCTGCGGCCGACCTGGTACTCGGCGGGTCCCACGCTCCACACTGCCGTGCTCGACAAGGCAAAAAGCCTTGAGGATGCACAGGCGGCGCACACTCTGCGGTTCGTTGTATCGGGCGGCGCGCCACTCCCGAAGGAGGTGCAGAACGACCTGCAGCGCATTTTGGGCGTGCCGGTGCTGGAACATTATGGCTCCAGCGAAGCCGCGCAGATCGCCACCAACCTGCCGCCGCCTGGTCCGAACAGGCCAGGGACTTGCGGGCAACCGTGGCCTGATACCGTGGCCATTGTTGGTGAGGATGGACATGCCTTACCAGCTGGCGAGCGGGGCGAGGTCTGGGTTCGTGGCCCCACCGTAATCTCTAGCTATCTCGATGCGCCGGAACTCAATCAAGCTGCTTTCAAAGAGGGTTGGTTGCGCACGGGCGATATCGGCAGCCTCGACAAGGACGGCTTCCTTTCGCTGCACGGGCGCCTGAGCGAACTGATCAACCGCGGCGGTGAGAAGATCGCCCCTGCTGAGGTCGAATCCGCCCTACTACGCCATCCCGCCATAGCCGAGGCCGCTGGTTTCGCAATCCCCCATCCACGCCTTGGCGAGGACGTCGCAGCCGCCATCGTTCCCCATCCTGGTGCGCAGGCGACACCTGCGGAGCTTCGCCAGTTCCTGCAACGCG
>NZ_JAFCMC010000008.1:0-229458 GCF_018130085.1 Bradyrhizobium sp. AUGA SZCCT0169
GCCAGGACCACACGGTTTTGCCGTACGCTTAATCCACGCCATCGTCTCAGCGTAAACAAGCGTCCATCGCAACCCGCCCAACGTCCGTGACGACGGCCGACGCCCTTCTGACCAGGACGGGATGGCGATAGATGCGCACTGATTTGGGTCGGCCGACAATAGAAATATTTTTGATTTGCAGAATTTTTCTACTTGACACGATTTCCGAAACTCAGAATTGATCTGTCCCGGCTTCCGCCTTCGCTCGCTGAGCTACGGCGGACAGGGTGCCAAGGCTACGCCGGGCGCGGCCGTCGGTTCGTTCTGTCGCCTGCTCTGCCCGTTCGCGGGCATAGTGCCTCCCAAAAGGAACCGGCGGCCGCTCAGAAAGTTGGCATGGGGTGGAGGACCATCATGCGCAAAGTCTTCTCACTGTTGGACGACGAACAGCGGCAGGCGCTCATCGAGGTCGTCGACCTCGGCACGGCGGTTGCTTCAGCCGGGCTGATCGTGTCGATCCTCAACGTGTTTGTCGATCTGGTGACGTGAACGGCCTGGGCCGTCGGGTGGGAGTTTCTGGTTAGCCCGCTTCGAGGGCCGGAGCGACTCGTGCTTTCGGTTTTTAACCTGGAGGTGCGTTATGAAACACGATCTGATTCATGAGGACGCCGTGAGAGAAGCGTTGCCGAGCGAGGCAGAGCGGAACTACGGGATGTTGGCCGCTGGGGTTATGGCCCTCGTGGCTGTCGGAATGGCAATCTACTGGATTGCGTAGAGCCTAGAGCCTTTTCCGTTCCGATGGAATCGGAACGGGGTTCCAGATTCTTGTTTTGACGCGTTTTCTTTACGCGAACCGGTGTCCACTTCGCTGGAAAACGCTCTCGTGGATTTCACAAAGCGCCGGCGTCAGGAAATATCGCGCGGAAGTTTCCAATCGGGCCGCGGGTCGCAGAGCTCTTCGACCCTGGCGACGTGATAACCGCTGGGAATCACCTGGCCGCCTTCCTCATCCGCAACCGGAACGTCCATCACAAGCCCCTCTATCAGAGCGGCTTCCCAAACCTCCTTCTCGGTAGGGAAGGCACTTCCGACCTGCTTGTCGCCTTCGAACAGCGCATACATCGGGCCTCCTAACCAAAACCCCGCCAGCTACAGGTGTAACTGACGGGGCTTTTGAGATGATATTTCCGGTGGATTTCTCCCTCGTTGTATCACTCGAACAATTAACGTGCCCGGAGAAAAGTCGTTCCTATTTCCGGCCGATTTTTTTTGCGGCCGGATTGGCGGACAGCGAGCGGGGAACCAGGGGGATCGGGAGGCCGTTTGTTGCCATGTGCGCAAAGCGTTCATCGTACAAGTGTGCTTTGGGGGCTCTGGAGAAACGTCATGATCCGTAAATTAGTTCGGGCGAATACCGGCTCTATTCCCGCAAGATCAATCCCAAGACCGGGAAGAGACGAAATCTCGGCACGTTCAAGTCCCGCGCCGCGGCTGAAAAGCATGAACGCGACGTTCAGTACTTCAAGCGGCATTAAGCACGGAAGCATCGATAGGAACTCTCCAGCACCGATGGTGTTTTTGCATCAACCAACGAAGGAGGGATTCATGCCTCGCGGCGACAAATCTGCCTATACCGACAAGCAAAAGCGTCAGGCCGAGCACATCGAGGACGGCTACGAGCAGCGCGGCGTTTCCCACGACGAAGCCGAGCGGCGGGCCTGGGCTACCGTGAACGCGGAAACCCATGGCGGCAAAAAGAGCGGGTCCGGGCGGGGCAAGAAGGTGGACCACGCCCCGTCCCGCAAGGGCGGCAAGCTCGGTGGAAAGGCCGCCGCGAAACGCCCGGCGGCAGAACGCTCCCGGTCGGCGAAGAAGGCGGCACAGACCCGTAAACGACGTGCAGCTTAAGGAGGCGAGAGATGGCCAGTTGCGAGACCTGCGGAAATTCGTACGACAAGGCTTTTCAGGTCGTGATGAACGGCAAATCGCACACTTTCGATAGCTTTGAGTGCGCCATTTTTGCCCTTGCACCAACCTGCAAGCGGTGCGGAACGCGCATCGTCGGGCATGGACTCGAAAAGGCCGGCACCTTCTATTGCTGCGACCATTGCGCTCAAAACGACGGGGTCACCGGGTTGCGCGACCGTATTTGATAACTGGCGTGCTTCAACCAGGATGGCGCCATTAAACCCGCCGGATTCACGCCCGGCGGGCTTTCTCAGGGCGCGAGTTCGAGTTCGTAGGATGGGTAGAGCGCAGCGAAATCCATCACCTACTCGCAAACTGCGTTAGTGCAGTTGATGGGTTTCGCGAAGTGCTCAACCCATCCTACGCAGATCGTCTCGGTCAGGCCGTCTTGGCAAACATCGTGAGAACGCCGTCGGCGATGTTGATGGCCACGACTTGTGACGAAGTCAGGCCCTTGGCCTTGAGCACAGATGCCGCTTCCGGCGTCGCGTCGATGGACTTGCGAAGCGACTGAATGTCTTCCTCGCGGGTCTGCGCCACGAGTTCATCGACTTTCGAGCGCACCGCCGGCTGCAGATCCTTGACGTCGACGACCTGGATGCTCCGGATGACCGTGCTGGACTGCGAAGGCTGCGCCTCGGATTGCGAGGGGCTTGCCTGGGATTGCGAGGGGCTTCCCTGTGCCTGCACGAAAGCTGGCGCGCCCAGAGAGAGGGCGGCAATGATGACGGATGCCGTAACGATGCGCATGCTCACTCCTTTTTTCAGTTTGACTGAAGGGACTCCTTATCCACGAAGTTTGGTTGGGGTCTGATTCCGATGTGGCCATTCAGTGAAACCAATGCGGCTGCAATGCGCAGGCCCAAGCCCGCCGGTTCCCGCTCTGATCGACCGAAGGTTCCGATGTTCCCGTCGGGCTAAAACGAGGATCCTGATTTGCCCGTCGGACCAAATGAGAGTCTTAATTTGACCGTCAGGCTTGATGTTGCGCCCTGTAGCTAGCTCAGCCCACCTGATGCACGCGAGGCTGCGTCATTCACTGGCGCGAAGCATCTGCAACTCGGCAATGCGACTGTCGGCACGGCGGAGCCGCCGGCAAAGCTCGCGGTTGATATTCTGTATCACCATCACATAGGCGTGGATGTCGGCCTTGTAGCACGCGTAGAGTTGCCGGGCCGTGAGCTCGTACAGCAAGGTCGGGCTCTCCGCGACGACGGTGGCCGAGCGGTTCTGCATTTCGATCAGCGTCATTTCGCCGAAAAAGTCCCCGGGCTCGAGACCCGTCATGCGTAGGACGCGCCCGGACTCCAGCAGCTTGCTCACCACCAGCTGGCCGGCGTGAACGATGAACATCGAGCGGCCCGGCTCGCCTTCCGCGACCACCGTGGCGCCGGCGTCGAAGCGGCGCTCGGCCAGCATTGAGATCAGGAGATCGAGGCTTGCGTCCGAGAGGCCACCGAAGAAAGGCGTGGCGAGCAGGAACGCTTTCAGATCTGGGGAGCTGACAGCCATCGGGCCAATATACCCGCGCGCCCGGCGGCGGCAAGCGGGCCAGGCCCGACGGGCTGCTCAGCGAGGGCGGAGGCGGTCCGCCGGCTTGCTTCGGCGAGGCCATGATGGGCACGGCGCCGACGCGCCTGTGCCCATCCGGTGGTTCGTTCCCAATGGCGACTTCAGCTCGTCGGCATCACGTAGGCGTAGATCCGGCCGCGCGAGACCGGCGCTTCCCGGACCCGGTTGCCGTTGTTGCCGGAGATCATGATCGGGTTGCCCTTGGCGTCGATGCCGGTGATGACTCCGACATGGCCGCCGCCGCGGCCCCTTGTCATCACGGCGATGGCGCCGACCTGCGGGCCTGAGACGCGCTGGCCGTAGCTGGCGAACGATTTCGCCATGTCCGAGCCGGTGCCGCGATAGCCGGAATGTTGCAGCACCATGTTCATGAAGCGGGCGCACCACAGGCTGCCGCGCCCGGTCGGATTGCCGCCAAGATACCGGCGCGCCTCAGCGACGACATTGGAAGAGCCGAAGCTCACCGGCGCCATCACGCCGCCGGGGGGCGTGAGGGTTGAGTTCTGATCCGTGAAAGTGACGTTGATATCAGCGTTGGCGTTGGCATCGGCAAAGCCGCCGGCCTGCATTTTCGCGACGCTGCGTTCCCAGCGCGACAGGCGCGCGATCTTCCGGTGATGGTGGCGGGCGTAATGCCGTGCATGGTGCCCGGCGTGGTAGCCGCGGACGTGGCGCCCTGCGCCATGGTGGGGCCGGGCGGAGGCCGGCGTGGCAATGACGGCGATGGAGACCGAACACAACGCCAGCGCAAGGACACGGAGCGACCGGCGGAACGCAAACAACTGAAGCATCTTTGATCCTCGATGACAGACCCGAAATCCCGCAACGTTCGTAGACAAACGAACGCGGCGACCGGTTTGAATTTTTGGCTGTGGCGAGAGGAAGATTTCATGCGGCGGTGCGGAAACGATTCCGGGGTGATTCCGCGGTCATTTTATGGCCAAAAACCAACCGGGCTGCCGCATTGCGGCCCAGAGCATTAACTGCAATTTTCGGGGCCGGAGAACGCGCCAAAACCAAGAGGAACCTCAAATGCCCTATGCCGTCACCAGCGATAATGTCCGCCTGTATTTCGAAGAGGCGGGCTCCGGGACGCCGATCATCTTCCTGCATGAATTCGCGGCCGACCACACCAATTGGGAGCCGCAGATGCGCTACTTCTCGCGCGGCCACCGCTGCATCGCCTATTCCGCGCGGGGCTATACGCCTTCCGACGTGCCGCCGACATCGGACGTCTACACCTACGAGCATTTCTATACCGACGCGCTCGCCGTGCTCGATCATCTCGGGATAGCAAAGGCACATTTCATCGGCCTGTCGATGGGCGCCTATTCGTCGCTGCAGATCGGCCTCAACGCCCCGGAGCGCGCGCTGTCAATGACACTGGCCGGCGTCGGCTCCGGCTCTGCAATCGAAAATCTCGAAGCCTTCCGCAAGCAATGCCTGGCCAATGCCGAGCAGTACGAAAGGATCGGCTCGGTGGAGGTCGCCAAGGTGACGCGCGAGGCGCCGAGCCGGATTCCGTTCCTGGTGAAAGACCCGCGCGGCCACGCCGATTTCTATGCCGCGCTGGCGCGCCATGACGCCAAAGGCTCGGCCAACACCATGCGCAGTTTTCAGGGCGGCCGGCCCTCGATCTACACCCTCACGGAAGCGATCCGCAACGTGCCGACACCGGCGCTGATCATCTGCGGCGACGAGGACGACAATTGCATCGAGCCGAGCCTGTTCCTGAAGCAGCATTTGCCGGCGGCGGGGCTGACGTTCTTCCCGAAATCAGGCCACGTGCTCAACCTGGAAGAGCCCGCGCTGTTCAACGAAATGGTCGAGCGGTTTATCGCGCTGGTGGAGGCCGGGAGGTGGCCGGTGCGAGATGCGAGGTCGATGGTGCCTCAAACGTAAATGTCATTCCGGGGCGATGCGAAGCATCAAGGCCCGGAATCTCGAGATCCCGGGTCCGGTCCTTCGGACCATCCCGGGATGACGCCTACGGCGTCATCTCCCCTTCTCCGCCCGGCTCAGCAAGAACACACCCTGCTCGCCGAACATGTTCCAGAACCACCACGGCAAATTCAGCCGCAGCGGGCGGCCGTAGAGATCCAGCGCCACCGCGCGCTCCATCTTGACGTTGATCTCGTCGCAAAGCTGCACGAAATCCTTGATGGTGCAGAAATGGATGTTCGGCGTGTCGTACCAGGTCGCGGGCAGGTTTTCGGTGCGCGGCATGTGGCCGCCGACCAATAATTGCAGCCGCATCCGCCAGAACCCGAAATTCGGGAACGAGACGATGGCGCGATGGCCGATCCGCAGCAGGTTTTCCAGCACCACTTTCGGTTGCCGGGTCGCCTGCAGCGTCTGCGACAGGATCACGTAGTCGAAGGCGTCGTCGGGATAATTGACGAGGTCGGTGTCGGCGTCGCCCTGCACCACCGCAAGGCCCTTGGCGACGCAGCGGTTGACGCCCTCGCGCGACAGCTCGATGCCGCGCCCGTCGATGCCGCGGCTTTCCAATAGCTGCAGCAGTTCGCCATCGCCGCAGCCGACGTCGAGCACTTTGGAGCCGCGCTGCACCATCTCGGCGACCAGCAAATGATCGCTGCGAAGGTTTTCGGTGCGATGCGGCTCCACGCCGGTGAAAGGTAACGTCTGTTGCTGCAGCGACATATCAACCACCCGCCGTTTTCAGGCCCCGCGCGGTGCCTGCGGATCGCAGGAAAGCGCGGGAAATGTCGAAGAATTCGGGCACGTCGAGCAGGAAGGCGTCATGGCCGCGGTCGGTTTCGATTTCGGCGAACGACACCCGCGCGCTCGACGCGTTGAGCGCATGCACCAGCGCGCGCGATTCCGCGGTCGGGAACAGCCAGTCCGACGTGAACGACACCACGCAGAAGCGGGTCTGGATGCCGCTGAACGCTTTGGCCAGCACGCCGCCATGGTCGGCGGCGATGTCGAAATAATCCATCGCGCGCGTCAGATAGAGATAGGAGTTGGCGTCGAAGCGCTCGACGAACGACGAGCCTTGATAGCGCAGATAGCTTTCGACCTGGAAATCCGCGTCGAACGAAAACGTCGGCAGCTCGCGGTCCTGCATCCGCCGCCCGAACTTGCGGTGCAGGGCGGCGTCGGAGAGATAGGTGATATGCGCGGCCATCCGCGCGACGCCGAGGCCGCGATGCGGATGCGTGCCATGTTCGAAATAGCGGCCGCCGCGCCAATCCGGATCGGCCATCACGGCCTGCCGGCCAAGCTCATGGAATGCGATGTTCTGCGCCGAGTGGCGCGTCGAACATGCGATCGCCAGTGTCGAGAACACGCGCGCCGGATACGCCGCGGTCCATTGCAGCGCCTGCATGCCGCCCATCGAGCCGCCGACCACGCAGAACAGCGTCTCGATGCCGAGACGATCGATCAGCATGGTCTGCGCGCGCACCATATCGGGAAGGGTGATGATCGGGAAATCGAGGCCCCACAATTTGCCTGACGCCGGGTTGGTCGAGGCCGGGCCGGTCGAGCCCATGCAGCCGCCGATCACGTTGCTGCAAATGATGAAGTAGAGGTTGGTGTCTAGCGGCTTGCCGGGGCCGACCATGGTGTCCCACCAGCCATGCTTGCCGGTGACCGGGTGCGCATTGTTGACATGCTGATCGCCGGTCAGCGCATGGCAAACCAGGATGGCGTTGGAGCGGTCCGCATTCAGCTCGCCATAGGTCTGGTAGGCGATCTGGAACGGCGCCAGGTCGACGCCGCAATCGAGCTTGAGCGGCTGGTCAGCGCCGAACTTCGCGACCTGCGAGGTCGGATGATCCGCCTCATGGGCCCGATCCTCATTGTGGATCGAGGGGCTTGGTATCGACTGAACGTTTGTCATCTCGGCCACCGACCTCGAAAGCTGAGGTCCTCCCGGACAGAAATCAGGCCATAAAAAAACCCGGCCTGAACAAAGGTTCGACCGGGATCACTTCTGTCCCCGGCCTGTTTAGCGAGTTGTTTAACGTGGCTGCAAGCCGGCCGGCTCAAATGACCACGGAATGGGCTAAAGCTAGTCCGAAGGGAGCTTTTCGTCAAGGCAGGCCCCAAGGTTAACCCGCCCGCGAGCCCGCCAATGGCGATGTTTCTCTTTGCTTTCGGCGGCTGTCTTTCCTAATCAATGTCCTTGTATTTGCCGGTGATTTCGCCCCCCGGCGCTAAAGGCTAGAACATGTCCAAAGCACCCCCCGCCCCGCCCTCGCTCGCGGTGCTGCGCCAGGAGATCGACAGCATCGACGAGCAGGTTCACCGCCTGCTGATGGCGCGTGGCGACATCATCGATCGGCTGATCCAGGTGAAAGAGACCCAGGAGGTCGGCTCTGCGTTCCGCCCGGCGCGCGAGGCCGACATGATGCGGCGGCTGGTGGAGCGTCACCGCGGCATCCTCCCGATCGACACCATCGAGAGCATCTGGCGCGTCATCATCTCGACCTTCACCTACGTCCAGGCGCCGTTCTCGGTGCATGCGGACGTCTCGGTAGGCGAATCCGCGATGCGGGATTCGGCGCGGTTTCATTTCGGCTTCGTGGTGCCATACGTCGCGCATTTCAGCGCGCAGGCCGCGGTTGAAGCGGTGGCGAAATCGAAGGGCGACCTGGCGCTGGTCTCGGCGACGTCGAGCCGCACGCCGTGGTGGATCGAACTCGAGGCTGCCGGCGCGCCGAAGATCATCGCGCGGGTGCCGTTCCTCGAACGCGCCGACCATCCGGCGGCGTTGCCGGTGTTCGTCGTCTCGCGCGTCGCCGACAACGCCATGGTGACCGAAGTCGAGACCTGGAGCGTGCGCGTCTCCGGCTGGAACGCCGAGATTGCGCGCGCGCTGGCGCCGCTTGCCGACATCGTCGCCGTACCCGATACCGCCTTCGACGGCGCCGCGCTGCTGGTGTCGATATCAGGCATCGGACTTGAGAAGATCAAAACCGCCCTGATCGAGACCGGCGCGTCGGTGCGCTCCGCAGCCCTCGTCGGCAGCCACGCAACACGCTATACGGTGCCCCCGAACGGGGCGGCCAAATCCTAAAATAGACGCCCTACGATCCGGAGCCAGAAGATGTCCCGCCCCGTGCCGAACCCCGGCATTCTCGATATTGCGCCCTACACCCCCGGCAAGAGCCCGGTGGCCGAGCCCGGCCGCAAGGTGTTCAAGCTGTCCGCCAACGAGACGCCGTTCGGCCCGTCGCCGAAGGCGATGGCGGTCTACAGGGAAGCGGCTGGGCATCTGGAGGACTATCCGGAAGGCACGTCGCGCGTGCTGCGCGAGGCGATCGGCCGCGTCTTCGGGCTCGATCCGAACCGCATCATCTGCGGCGCCGGTTCGGACGAAATCCTCAATTTGCTGGCGCACACCTATCTCAAGCAGGGCGACGAGGCGATCTCGACCAGCCACGGCTTCCTGGTGTACCCGATCGCGACCATGGCGAACGGCGCCAAAAATGTCGTGGCGCCCGAGACCAATTTCACCGCCGATGTCGATGCGATCCTGAAGCTGGTAACGCCGCGCACCAAGATGGTGTGGCTCGCCAATCCGAACAACCCGACCGGAACCTACATTCCGTTCGACGAGGTCAAGCGGCTGCGCGCCGGCTTGCCTGATCACGTGTTGCTGGTGCTCGACGCCGCCTATGCCGATTACGTCTCGCGCAACGATTACGAGCTCGGCATCGAGCTGGTGGCGACCACCGAAAACACCGTGGTGACGCATACGTTCTCCAAGATTCACGGGTTGGCGTCGTTGCGGATCGGCTGGATGTTCGGCCCGGCCAACATCGTCGACGCCGTCAACCGGATTCGCGGGCCCTTCAACGTCTCGACGCCGGCGATGCTGGCGGCGGTCGCCGCGATCGAGGACACCGCGCATGTCCAGATGTCGAAGACATTCACGGAGCACTGGCGCAACTGGCTGACCGAAGAAATTTCCAAGCTCGGCCTGAAGGTGACGCCGAGCGTGGCGAATTTCGTGCTGATCCATTTCCCGCAGGAGAGGGGCAAGACCTCGGCGGACGCCGATGCGTATCTGACCAGGCGCGGGCTGGTGCTGCGGGCGCTGAACAATTACGGCCTGCCGCATGCGCTGCGGATGACGATCGGCACCGAAGAGGCCAATCGCCTCGTCGTCGATGGCCTCAAAGACTTTATGGCGGGCAAGTGAGCATCAAGTGAGTACTGAACCTCTCTTCAAACGCGTCGCGCTGATCGGCTTCGGCCTGATCGGCGGTTCGATCGCCCGCGCCGCGCGCGCGCAGGGTCTCGCGGGCGAGATCGTCACCACGGCGCGTTCGGCCAAGACCCGCGCGCGGGTGGAAGAATTGCGCGTGGTCGATCGCGTGCTGGAGACCAACGCAGAAGCGGTCAAGGGCGCCGACCTCGTGATCCTCTGCATCCCCGTCGGCGCCTGCGGACCGGTCGCCGAGGAGATCGCGCCGTTCCTCGAACAAGGCGCGATCGTCTCCGACGTCGGCTCGGTCAAGGGCGCCATCGCGCGCGACATGGGCCCGCATATCCCGCCGGGCGTCCACTTCGTTCCCGCCCATCCCGTCGCCGGCACCGAGCACTCCGGTCCCGATTCCGGCTTCGCCGAACTCTTTATCAACCGCTGGTGCATTCTCACGCCGCCGGAAGGCACGGATGCGGCGGCGGTGGAAAAGCTGCGCGAGTTCTGGGCCGGCCTCGGCGCCAAGGTCGAGATCATGACGCCGGATCATCACGACCTCGTGCTCGCGATCACCAGCCATCTGCCGCATCTGATCGCCTACACCATCGTCGGCACCGCCGACGAACTGGCGCAGGTGACGTCGTCGGAAGTCATAAAGTTCTCCGCCGGCGGTTTTCGCGATTTCACCCGCATCGCGGCCTCGGACCCGACGATGTGGCGCGACGTGTTCCTCGCCAACAAGGAAGCGGTGCTGGAAATGCTCGGCACCTTCAACGAGGACCTCTCAAAACTCACGCGGGCGATCCGCCGCAACGACGGCGAGGCGCTGTTCGAGCATTTTACCCGCACCCGCGCCATCCGCCGCGGCATCGTCGAGATCGGCCAGGATTCAGCGGCGCCCGACTTCGGCCGCCCGCACGCGAATTTAACGAAGAAGCCGGAGTAGACCGGCTCACGACGGAGTGAAGCATGATCATCGACCATTCGAAGCTGCTTGCCCTTACCAACCGAATTGTCACGGCTGGCGGCAGTTCGCCGACGGAAGCGGCCATCGTGGCCGAGCATCTGGTCGAGGCCAATCTGCGCGGCCATGACAGCCATGGCGTCGGCATGCTGGTCGCCTATGTGCGCGACCTCGACGCCGGCACGCTCAGGATCAACCAGGCGCCCGAGATCGTCTCCGACACCGGCACCATCTCGGTATGGGATGCCCGCGCCGGCTACGGCCAGGTGGTCGCGCGCCAGGCGGTGGAATGGGCGATCGAGGCGGCCAGGAAACATGGCGTCGCCGTCAACGGCTTGCGCAACGCGCACCATATCGGCCGCGTCGGCACCTATGGCGAGATCGCCGCCCGCGCCGGCATGGTGGCGCTGCATTTTGTGAATGTCGCTTCGGGTTCGCCCGGCGTTGCGCCGTTCCGGGGCCGCGAAGGAAGATTCCTGACCAACCCGGTCTGCATTGCGATTCCCGGCACCGACAACAACGAGCCGATCCTGCTCGATTTCGCCACCAGCCGCGTGGCGCTGGGAAAAGTGCGCGTGGCGCATAATGCCGGCAAGCCGATGCTCGACGGCGCGTTGCTCGACCATGCGGGCCAGCCCACCACCGACCCTTCCGTCATGTACACCGACCCGCGCGGCGTGGTGTTGCCGTTCGGCGAGCACAAGGGCTCCGGTCTGGCGCTGGTGTGCGAACTCCTGGCCGGCGCTATCGTCGGCTCGCCAAGCGTCACCACATCGACGCCGCCCGAGCGCGGCATCATCAACGGCATGCTGAGCATCGTGATCGACCCTATCAGGCTATCGACGCGCGACAGCATGATGGCCGAGATCGACGACATGATTTCGTGGGTAAAGTCCGCCAAGCCCGCCGAGCAGGATTTGCCGGTGCTGGTCGCCGGTGAGCCCGAGCGGCTGGCGCGGGCTGCGCGGATCGCCGAGGGTATCGAGATCGACGACACGACCTGGGGCCAATTGTCCGATATCGCCCAGCGCTATCAGATCCGGATCGATAGCTGAGCAACCGTTCGGGGGAATGCAATGACATCCTCTGCCGGCGGGATTCAGCTAACGGCGCTCGATCCCGCCGGCTACCGGCATATGCCCTGGAAGAACGGCGGCGGAGTCACGATCGATATCGCCGCATCCATGCTCCCTGGATTCGCACCGGGCAGTTGGGAAGGAATCATCTGGCGTTTCAGCCGGACCGCCATCGTGACGCCGGGCGCGTTCTCGGACCTCAGCGGCTATGACCGCCAGCTGGTGCTGGTTTCCGGCCAGGGGCTCGTGCTCGGGACACCCGTTGGAGAGATCGACGTCCGGCAGCCGTTCAGGCCGGTCCGGTTTACCGGAGAAACCAGTATTGTCAGCCGGCTCGAAGCCGGCCCCGTCGAAGTCGTCAATCTGATCGGCGACCGCTCGCGCGTGGCGATTGACCTTTGCTGCCTTTTGGGCGACGCAACACACGCCTGCCCGGCCGGCGTTCACATCATCTATGCCGCGACAGGTTCTTGCGAACTGTCGATCGACGACAAGGCCCGCGAGATCTCGGCCGGCCACGCCATGCGCATCGATGCCGGAGAAAGTTTTGCGGTCGCAAACCGGCTTGGCACCGCCATCGTCGCCAGCGTTATTCCCGTGGCACGGACATCCGGCTGATCCGGAACGCGTCACGATGACGGTCGCCGGCGCAGTTCCCCCATTCCGGAAACACATTGGTAACGCTGCCACTTGTGTTAGCTTGCCAACATCACTTCCGCCAAAGAACTTGCCGCCACTTGAAGAAGCTGCAGCCACCGATCGCGGGGAAGAAATGTCCGGCTCCAAGAAGCGACCCATCATCTTTCCCGTCATCGCGTTGCTGGCCCTGCTGTTTGCGAGCGGCGATCCGGCACGGGCCCAGACACTTACTGCCGTCAAGGAACGCGGCACGCTGAATTGCGGCGTCGGCCAGGGACTGCTCGGCTTTTCCAGCATGGACGACAAGAACGTCTGGAGCGGCTTCGACGTCGATATCTGCCGCGCCGTGGCCGCTGCGATCTTCGGCGACCCTGCAAAAGTGACGTTCACGCCGCTCGATGCCGCCACGCGCTTTTCCGCGCTGCAGTCGAAGACGATCGACGTGCTGTCGCGCAACTCGACCTGGACGATGTCGCGGGAAAGTTCGCTCGGCCTGATGTTTGCCGGCGTCGCCTATTACGACGGCCAGGGCTTTCTGCTGCGCCGCGACGCCAAAATCGACACCGCCCTGCAGCTCGGCGGCAAGACCGTGTGCACCCAGACCGGCACCACGACCGAGCTGAATCTGGCGGATTATTTCCGCGCCAACGATATGCCGCTCAAGGTGCTGGCGCTCGCCACCGCCGAGGAAAGCCTCAAGGCCTATGACGATCGCAAATGCGACGTGCTGACCAGCGACGTCTCGCAGCTTTACGCCGAGCGTCTAAAACTTTCTGCGCCCGACAGCCACATCATCCTGCCGGAAGTCATCTCAAAGGAGCCGCTGGGACCCGCGGTGCGGCAAGGCGACGACCAATGGTTCAACCTGGTCAAGTGGACGCTCTATTCATTGATCAATGCCGAGGAGCTTGGCGTCAAACAGGCTGGCATCGACGATGCGGTGAAATCAGCCAATCCCAACATAAAGCGCCTGCTCGGCACCGAGGGCGAGTTCGGCGCGCAGTTGGGCGTTGCCAATGACTGGGCCGCGCGCGCCGTGCGCGCCGTCGGCAATTACGGCGAGGTCTATGAGAGAAACGTCGGCACGCAGTCGCAACTCAGCATTCCGCGCGGGCTGAATGCGCTCTGGACCCAGGGCGGCATCCAGTACGCGCCTCCCGTCAGATAATTCTTCAGGGGTCAGGCCATGACCGTGGATTATTATGCATTGCTGACCAAGGCCGTTGCCGGCAAGGACACCCTCGGCCGCGACAAGATCTACAAGGACGCCTATGACCTCATAACGAGGTCGTCCCACCTCACCCGCGAAGCCGCCGCCTCAAACGTCGCCGCCCTTGAGGCCGCGATCCGGCGCATCGAGGATGAGGTCGCCATCGAGGAAGGCCGCGACGCCGCTCAAATCAACGAAGTGTTGTCGGAGGGCGCGAACTGGAAGCCATGGGCGTTCGGCGCCGGTGCGCTTGCACTCGCCATCGCTTTGGCGGCCTTCATGTACGGATATGTCGCGACCAAAGGCCCGGCCAACATCGCCACCAGCGTGACTGCGCCGCCACCGCCGAAAGCGGCACGCACGCGCGAGGACGTCGTGATGGCCGATCTGAAGGCCGGCGAGGACGGCGGCTCCACCGGCGAAGGCCTGCCGTTCTCGCTGCAGCGGCAAGTGGTGTTCTACCGCACCACCGTGGTTCCCGGCTCGATCGTGATCGACCGGGAAAACCGCTTTCTTTATCTGATCGATTCCAACAATTCCGCGCGCCGCTACGGCATCGGGATTGCGCAGGAATGCCTCAAGGGCGGCAGCTTCTTCCGCGTCACCAACAAGCTGGAATGGCCGGACTGGCGGTCTTCGGCGCAAAACGCCCGGGACGCCGACGCGCTGGCCGCCTCCGCCGGCCGGCCCGGCAGCCCGCTCGGCGCCCGCGCGCTGCTATTGGACAAGCCCGGGCTGCTGATCCACGGCACCAACTCGCCCAAGACCATCGGCCACCTCGTGGCTTCCGGATGCATCCGGCTCGTCAATGACGACGTCGAGGATCTGTACCGCCGGGTTTCGCTGGAGACGCGGGTGGTGTTCGTCAGTTAGGCGCGCGTCGAGATTTCGGACCGACGACGTCCGGATGTGACGATCATCACAGCCAACTGAACCTGCAGCGCATACACCTCCTCGACGGATGGCGGGAATTTTCCCTCCCCCCGACAACAGGAGAGACTCAAATGGAACAGCTGAACACCAAAGCCGACGAACTGAAGACCAACGAGCTTGACGCCGTCTCGGGCGGCTTCATCTGGATTCCCGTCGTTGTGGGTTCATTTTTTGTCGGCACCGGGATCCGAATGGGCATCGACAAGATCGTCGAAAAAGTCACCAAGTAAAGTCTCGGAGCGCCTTTCGGAAAGTCATGATTTCTTCGGAAGGCGCTCGCAATACGTCTCGTTGCAACTGGAGAGACTAGAATGGAAAAGCTGAACGCCGAAGAGCACGAACTGACCGTCGACGAACTCGATGCGGCTTCGGGCGGCACTCTCTACCAGCCGCTCATCGTGGTCGCCATTGCCTTCCGCGTTGCGATCGAGTCGCTGGTTCACAAGATCACCCGTTGAAAGTACTGCAAGCCCCTTTCGGAAAGTTCTGTTTTCCGGAAGACACTTTGCAGACGGTGGCGCAACGGACCTCTGAATCGAGGTATCGCGGGCAACAGCCCGCGAACTTCATTTTGTCGACACAAGAGTTGTTGGATTACGCGCGCGGATTGACGACTGTGTACCCGCGCAACGAGCGCGCATGGATTCTCGTTGCGCGGCCACCCGAGTTGGCGTCGTACGCCATCCACATATCACCTCCGACATGCTGCTCCAGGACGAAGACGTGCCCGCGTCGCGCGGCAACCATTCCCGGCGCCGGCGCCGTCCGCGGGAACCGCAGCCAGTTGGAGGCAAGATTTAATCCGGGCACGATACGGCCGAACACCCGCATGGATGCGCCGCAGCCGCAGAAAGAGCGGGGACAACCGGCTGGGCGCCCACCGACGATCTGACCACGCCCGCTATTTGCTTCCGCCCTTGCATTACGCGGCAGAATTGCCGGCCGTTCTGTGCTCTGCGATTCCCGGCCGTAAGCGTTCGGACCAACGCGTCGTGTTGGCGAATTCGAAAAGTCGCACGGCATGGTTACGTTGCATCCCGGCGCTTGAGCAACGATGCGGGGCGGACGTGCTTCGGATGCGGTTGAAGAAATGGCAACGAGTACGGACGCAACAAATACTAGTCTCAACATGACAGGGCTCCGGCTTTTTAACCCTGCCCTGCGTTCACATACCCATCATTGTTAGGCGAAAATGCGGTGGCGCAACGACCACTGCTCAGGACTGAACCCGCCTGCGACCGGGTTAGCGGCCTGGAAATGAACGGCCCCAGCGCGGGGGCTGGAGAGCACTGGGGCCGTCTTGAGCGCGGCGCAGGGGCGGCCCTGGCGCAACGCTCGTACATTACCAAACGACATTTGCGTCCTGGAGGCTGGTCAATTCTGACCACCCCACCTGTTTGGAAGCCTCATGAGATCCGGAACGGTTTAGCGACCGGCCTCATCGTAATTTATCTAAAGCCTCCACATCAGCTTTCACTCGTCAGATGCTTCAGCATCTGGTTGCACGCTTCCTCGGTCTCCTCGAACGTTGCAAAAGGCGATCCGCCGATCTTGATCGCCCCGCTGCCCTGATAAAGCGGACGCCACGACGCTACGTAGCCGGGCCGTCCGTGAAAGCCGGGGCCGGCACGGCTCTCGTGGGTGATCACGAACGAAAAGCCGTCGCTGCTCGCGCTCCAGATTTCCAAACTATCGACGGCACGGTGGAATTGCAGGGCCATCAGCAGTCGTTCGCTACTAGCCATCTTTCATCAAAGCTCGCCGCCACATGACATCTTTGGCCAGAGCCCACAGCGTTTCGGCCTCGGGGTCGTCCGGCAGGACGAAGTCAAAGCCCGCTGGACCGGGATCAGGTATTGAGAGCGCATCGCTTTCTGCCTGGCGATGAAATTTCAGCAGCGACAGCTCCCATTCATACGCTCTCACCGAGTTGCCTGTCGGTGGGCTTTGATCACCCAAGATTTTCATTGCTCCTGAGGGGCGCTGCGTCATCTGCTCCTCCTGCGGACAACCTCTCTTGTGGTGAGTTCCGAACTTGCAATTTGCCATGCTGTTAGAGACGTCTGGCGGCCGTCACGGGCCTTACCTCTCCCTGGACTCGATTTCGGAAGCTGCCTTAGCCGAGCACCAAAGTGCTTCCGGGCGCAACATTTCCTCGGGGGTAAAGCACTCCTTTCACGGAGTACTCCATTTGCGCCGAGCAGATCACTTGAACGATATATATCCAAGGCGATTAATGATGCGAGGTCATTTTTCGCCAGCTCGATCCCGGCTCAGCGCACCGACGTGGCGCGCCGATGCAAACCGGCGGCCGCGTCAAAAAAAGCGACGCCCTCTCATGACGTCGCGAAGGCCATCGCCAAGGCGAGACTGCTGAATCGAGAACGATCCGACAGTCTCGCCTTGCCTTGCGCAATCAGCTCAAAAGAGTGCGCTGATGCAATATCCGATGCCGCCGAGGAGCGCGCCGCCAATGGCGCCCGGCACCGCGCCGATGCCGCCGACCGCCGCACCGCCCATGCCGCCGGTCACGCCGCCGGCACCCATCGCGACGCCCAGTTCCTTCCAGAAGCCGCCAGCCGCAGCGTCGAGTTCATCGATCGAAAGCTCATGATTGGCTGCATCGTTTTTCGTGACGTTCGTCATTCCAGTTCTCCATCCATCTGTTGAGGTGCGGGATCATCCCGCAACCACCGTCAGGATGTCCGAACGGTTCAGCGATCGCCGTGACAGAAATCACGCATCGTGAACTTCACCTCGATGATTGAAGGTTGTTCCAGAGGAGGAACTATTCGATCGAAAATCGGACACGCAAGAACGCGCACCTCGGATGGACGCTAGCGTTCACTCGGGGATGACGACGGGGATGGGCAAAGCGGAATCAAAACAGCGGCGGAATCTGGCCCACCTTCAGGGGCCCCAGGAACACCGCGCCGTCGACGAAGCGCAGCGGGAAGCTGCGGGCCTTCTTGCCTTCAAGTTCGGCTGCGGTGCCGAGCGAATTGATGCCGACGGCGACGCCGACATTGGTGTTCTGCTTGACGACCTTGCCTAGACCCGGAATAGCCTTGTCGAGCGCGCCGAACAGATTGGTGAGGTCCTGGCTCTTGACGCCGGGCGCCACGCGATCGAGCGTGGCCTGCGGTACGCCCTGCTCCAGCATCTTGTCGATACCCAGCGCCGGAATCACCCGCTCCAGACCCGTCACCGTCATCTGCAACTCGCCCTCGATCTGCCCCTGCGCGTTGAGGCCCAGCGTTCCCGCGGCCACGGCGACCAGCTCGCCCTGCTGAATCCGCGAGCGCACGATCTCGACCTTGCCGCCGGCGGCCTGCATTTCGCGGAAGCGCTCGGGCCACGGCTTCGGCGAGAAATCCTTCAGGCCGCTGAGCTTGGTCTGCACATCGGATTCGAACGGCGTCGCCAGCAGCGGATGCAATTCCTGAATGCTGCCCCCTGATATCTGCAGCGCGGTCTGGATCACCGGATCTGCAATCGATGATCCCTCCGCGAGCCTGCCGTGCAGTTCAACACGGTTGGCGCGCGCCAGCGGCGTCTGCACCGGTCCGTTGACGCGCTCAATCGAGGGATTCTCGAATACGATCGAGGCGCGCTCCGGAACGGCCGGCAGCCCCGCCACGCTGCTGCGGCCAACGCTCCAGCTCACCTTCAGCGACGGCGGCTGGCCGCGATCGGCAATCGTCGCCGGCGCCTTGAATTCGGCGATCAGGAGTTTCGGCTGGTAGATCGAGGCGATCACCATGATCTCGCCGAGCCGCGCCGTGAACGGCGCGCCCGCGCCCGCGGTCTGCGAGACCAGCGTCACGCTGGCGTCCTCGCAGCGGACTTCGAGGCGGAACGGATAGCCCGCGACCGAGCGCTTGCCGCAATCATAGATCCGGCCGGCCTTCGCTTCCTGCGCGCGCCACGCATCGGCGCGCACGCCGACCTCGGACGCCGCATAGAACCAGAAACCGCTCCAGGCGATGGCTGCGACCACCAGCAATGCGGGCAAGATGAAAAGGCGCCAAAGCGGGCGCCGGCGCGGCGCAGGGGTGATGTCAGCCATGCGGCGACCTTTGGCTGATGATTTTGTCAAATGTAAGCGGGTACCGGCCCCGGCAAAAGCCGCTGAATTTGCTTCGCTTCTCCCCTTCTGGTAGCCGTTCCTCGTTTGGACGCGTTTTCTTTACGCGAACCGGTCTCTCCCCCGGATCAAGTCCGAGGGCATGCTCGCTCGAAAACGCTTGTGCCGATGTCCGCAATGACCCTGCAAGATTCGGAATTCTCCAGCGGCGACCTCTGGGTGTTCGGCTATGGCTCGCTGATGTGGCGGCCGGGCTTCGAATTCGTCGAACGGGTGCCGGCCCGGCTGATCGGCGAGCATCGCGCGCTCTGCGTCTATTCGTTTGTCCATCGCGGCACCCCGGAAAAGCCCGGCCTGGTGCTCGGGCTCGATCGCGGCGGCGCCTGCCGCGGCATCGCATTCCGGGTCGCGGAGCAGAACCGCGCCGCCACCGTCGCCTACCTACGCGAGCGCGAACAGGTGACGTCCGTCTACCGCGAGGTGAAGCGCTCGCTGTGGCTGGAGAACGAGGCGCGGCAGCGCGTCAGCGCGCTGGCCTATGTGGTCGATCGCGGCCATGTGCAGTACGCCGGACGGCTATCGCTGGCGGACCAGTTGCGTCACGTGCTGCAGGGTCACGGCCAGTCCGGCGTCAACCGCGACTATGTGCTGGCGACCGTGAAAGCGATCGAGGCCGAAGGCTTTCGCGATACGCAATTGCACCAGCTGGCACTGATGCTGCACGATTCGCACCCGGTGGTGCATCGGAAACCGCCTGCGGAATAGGCATTTGCGGCATTTTCGCCCCCCTGCATTGACAGGGTGGAAAACGGGGTGACGCAAATGGCGTTCTGGGCTAGGTGTCCCGCATGGGCACGACATCACGCCGTTTCGACGGCTTCTTCAAAAGCGAATTCAGGGTCAACGAAGCCGTCGGACGCAGCGTCAGCTACGTCCGGGACGGCAAGCTCCTGGGGGGCAATTCGGGGTTCGCCCATATCGGCACCTATCGTTTCGACGGCGAGGAGATCGCCGTCGAGGTGACCAGCCGCCGGCACAATTTTGGTGCCGCTCACCAATCGCTGCTCGGCTCCGACGTTTCGACCATTGCGGTCACCGGACGGGCGGTCGGAAACGCGTTTTGTTTCGAGGGCGGCTCACCGCAGATGCCCAGCGCGACGTTTCGATCCGTGATGACGCCGCTCGACGAGAGCGAACTCGCGGCCCCCGGCACGATCGGCGCAGGCGGCATTTCCAACGGGCTGTACTCGATTCACCTCAAAATCCTGGACGGCATGCCCGGCGGCTTGACCGGCGTCATGCTGCTCAGCAACGGCCGCATCCTCGGCGGCGATGCCTTCTTCTATTACCTCGGGTCGTATTCATCAGCCGGCGGCCGCTGGAAAGGCCAGATGGTCAATCAGGAACACACCCCGGCGCGGGGTGAAGACCCGGTCTTTGGCGGGCATGAAATCGGAATCGGGTTTTCCGGGACATGCGATGCGGAGGGCGGCACCCTCGAGGGGACTGCGCTTGCGGGCAAGCGAAGCATCCGGTTCGAAGCCGAGCTGAAACTGATCTGCGCGGCTTAGGCAGCGCCTGCGGTCAATTCGCCTGCGCGGTGGCCGGCCGGCGCGGTGCCGTCGAACCGGGCGGCTGATCGTCGGGCAAAACTTCGATGCCGATATCGGCGAGCCGGACCCGCACCTCCGCCGCAACGTATTTCACATATTCCGACAGCAGCAGACGGAAGGTCGTACCTGAGGTCCACCATGGCTCGTCGCGCCATTTTTCGCCGACCACCGCAAACGGGATCAGCGCGATATCAGGCATCGCATGCGACAATTCGACGATCGCCCGCGGCATATGGTAGTTCGAAGTCACCACGATCAGCGACTTGAAACCGCGGTCTTTCACCCAGCGCCGCGTCTCCGCCGCGTTGCTTCGCGTATTGACGGCCGAGCGGTCGAGATCGACGCAGCAGCGCAGCAGCGAATGGTTGTCGGGCAGCGTGCGGGAAATGTCGCTGGCGGCGTTGGTCGGGTGCACGCCCGAAATCAAGAGCCGCTTGCCATAGCCGCCGGCCAGCAATTCCATCGCATCGGACACCCGCGACGAGCCGCCTGTCAGCACCACGATGCCGTCGGCATTGCGGGCCGGCTTGATTTCGACGCCGCGCAGTTGCGACAGGAAGCCGATGAAGCCCACTGCCGCGCCGACGAAGCCGAGCGCCAGCGTGGCGACGATGGTCGCACGCAGCCACCCTCGCGGCCGCACGGCCGGCGCTTGTCGCGACGTATCGTCGGGTTGCACACGCATGCAGTTCTTGCTGTCCTCTCCCCGCGCAATTCTAGAAGTTTTTTGGGCGAAGTGGAGTCTGGTCCGGTGCCCTCCCCCGGATCAAGTCCCCGGCCATTGCTTCGCTCGAAAACGCTTCAATCAATGTCGTCCAGCGTCGCGAACAGCGTCCGCCGCGAGGCCCAGGCCGTGATCGCCGCGATCAGCACCGCCTGCGCCGCCAGCGCCAGATAGCCGGACGGACGCAGCGAGAACGTGCCGAGCAGCGCGGCAAATTGATCGCCGACCGGCGTGCCCGAGAACCAGCTCGCGATCGATTCCGAGAAACCAAAACCCAGCATTGCAGCGCCGCCGCCGATCAACCCGCCCTCGAGGCCGAGCCTGAGGAAATGCCGCAGGAAGCGGTTGGCGATGTAGCTGTCGCCGGCGCCGACGAAATGCAGCACCTCGACGATCGGGCGGTTCGCCGCCATCGCGCCACGCGTCGCAAACGACACCGAAATGATGGTTGCTACGATCACCAGCGCCAGGATGCCGATGCCGGCGAATACCGTCGCCCCGGTCATCGAGCGCATGCGCTCGATCCATGCGCGGTGATCGTCGACGCTGGCTGACGGCGCCACCTGCATGATCCGGGCGCGCAACGCAGCAAGGTCGGGCGTGGCGCCGGGCTGGACGCGCGCGACGATGACGCGCGGCACCGGCAGTTGCTCGATCGACAGTCCGGTGCCGAGCCACGGCTCCAGCAATCTGGCCGACTCGTCCTTGGTGAAGGGCCGGACCTCGACGATGCCGGGCTGCGCCCGCATCGCCTCAACGGCCGCGATCGCATCGCGGTCGAGATCGCGGCCTGCCGAGGGGCGCACCTGGATGGTGATTTCGCTGGCGACTTCCGATTGCCACTCCGCCGCCGACGCGCTCACCAGCAGCACGGTGCCCGTGGTGATCGAGGCGAGGAACGTCATGATCGCGACCACCGCGACCAGCGCGCGGCCGGAGATCGAGGCGCGCGGCACGATCGGCGACATGTTGCGCGCCCGCGCCGGGACCTGCGGGCGTTCGTGCCCGAGATCGACCAGCGGACCATGCTCGTCACCGGATCTACTCATAGATATGCAGCCGTCCCTGATGCAGCACCAGACGCCGCGCCTCGTACTGATCCATCAGCGTGATGTCGTGGGTCGCGATGATCACGGCGGTGCCCGACTTGTTGAGCTCGATGAACAGCCGCAACAACCTTCGGCCCAGCGTCGGATCGACGCTGCCGGTCGGCTCGTCCGCGAGCAATAATTGCGGCCGCGAGATCACCGCGCGCGCGATCGCCGCGCGTTGTTTTTCACCGCCGGACAGGATCGGCGGCAGCGCATCCATGCGCTCTCCGAGCCCGACCCATTTCAACAGATCGATCACTTCGCGCCGGTAGCTGGATTCATCCCGCCCCATGACGCGGAACGGCAGCGCCACGTTCTCATAGGTCGTCATGTGATCGAGCAGGCGGAAATCCTGCAGCACGATGCCGATGCGTTTGCGCAAATCCGCAATCTGGTCCTTGCCGAGCAGCGAGACGTCGTGGCCGAACAGATTGACCAGACCGCGCGTCGGCCGCATCGACAGGAACAACAGCCGCAGCAGCGAGGTCTTGCCGGCGCCCGACGGGCCGGTGAGGAACTGGAAGGAATGGGCCGGGATCAGGAACGACAGGTCGCGCAAAATCTCCGGGCCGAGCCCGTAGCGCAATCCAACATTTTCGAACCGAACCAAGCTCAGCTCCGCTCGAGATGGGCCTCGGCTTCTGCCTCGGCTTCGACGTTTGCCTGGGCCTCGACCGGAAACCCGTACCTACCAGTACCCTTGACAGTACCCTTGGGCTCGCAGCCCAGTTTTTGGGCGCGAGCCGGACAAAACGGTTGTGCGACCGTTATGGTTTCCGATTCGTTAACGGTCGCTAGGTAGCATCGGCCCAAAGACACTGTGGAAACGGGCTCCATGCACATCGTCTGCCCCCATTGTACAACATCCTACGCGATCAAGCTGGCCACCCTGGGTGCCGCCGGCCGGACCGTCCGTTGTTCCCGCTGCAAGGAAACCTGGCTGGCGCGCCCCGAGGACGCGGTCGAGATGGCACCTGCCGTGCCGGCGATGGCGGAAGCCGGCCAGGGAACCGGAAATGCCGAGGCGGACGCCGTCGCCGAGTGGGAGGCCATGGCCCGCCAGGAAGAGGCCCAGGAGCCCCCCGTGGTCGACAGCCCGTCGATTTCGGCCGATTGGCCGGCCGAAGGCGAAGGTTCCCGGGGAAATGAAGCCGACTGGCCGTCGGTCGCCCAGCAGGATGCCGAGGCGCATCAGGAGGCGCTTTCCACCCACCGCTCGCGGTTGGCCAAGCTGTTCCGGCTGCCCAAACTGCCGTCCATGCGGATGCCGTCCGTCAGCGCTCCCGTCGCCTGCGCCGCGATGGGCGCAGTGGTCGTGGCGCTGATGTTCTGGCGCACCGACGTGGTGCGCCTGCTGCCGCAGACCGCGACGTTCTACAGGATGGTCGGGTTAGATGTGAATTTGCGCGGGCTGTCGTTCAAGGACATCAAGATCACCAACGAGACCGTCGACGGCAAGCCGGTGCTGGTCATCGAAGGCGTGATCGTCGGCGAGACCAGGAAGCCGGTCGAATTGCCGCGGCTGCGCTTTAGCGTTCGCGACGAACAGGGCGCGGAGATCTATGCCTGGAACGCGGTGCTCGAGCAGCCGGTGCTGAAGCCGGGCGAGCGCGCCTACTTCAAGTCGCGGCTGGCGTCGCCGCCGCCCGAAGGCCGCAATATTGATGTACGCTTCTTCAACAAGCGGGATCTGGCCGCCGGCCGCGCGTAAAATTGGCCGGACGTCCCGCTCGCAAATGAGCTGTTGCCATGCCGCGTGTATTGATTGCCGACGACGAAGACTCGATGCGCTCCCTGGTGGCGCGCGCCATCGCCATGGACGGCCATGACACCGTAACCGCCGAGGACGGCGCCGAGGCGCTTGATATCCTGGCGCGCGAAAAGGGTGCGTTCGACCTGCTGCTCACCGACATCCAGATGCCCGTAATGGACGGGATCGCGCTGGCGCTGGCGGCGGCACGCGATTTTCCCGACCTGAAGATCTTGCTGATGACCGGCTTTGCCGATCAGCGCGAACGCGCCTCCGGCCTCAATGCGATCGTGCACGACGTGGTGACAAAGCCGTTTTCGGTGGCCGATATCCGCACCGCAGTCGCCGATGCGCTGGCGGCGCGGAAGGGGTAGTTTAACCTGTCATGGCCGGGCTTGACCCGGCCATCCATCCCGCTCGAAAGACTCTCGCGAAGAAGATGGATACGCGGGTCAAGCCCGCGTATGACAAGTGTATTATGCGATGACGACTGAGCGCGACGGCTCAATAATCCTTCAGCAGCCGCTCGATGTAATCGAGTTCGATCTGCGGGCGGGCCGGATCGGCGAGGCGCCGGCGCAGTTCTTCCAGAATGCGGCGCACGCGCTGTACGTCGATCTCGCCGGGGATCTTCACTGAATAATCGTCGTTGAACTCGTTGTTGCGCATCGGCCGCCCGAGCGGATCGGTATTCCTTTGCGCGCCCTGCTGCCGGCCGTTCGGATTGCCCGGGCCGTCGCCCGGCTGGTCGCCATCGCCCTGCTGCATCGCCTCGGCGAGACTCTGCGCGCCCTTGCGCAGCGCATCCAGCGCGCGGCCTTGCGAATCCACCGCGCCATCGGCGTTGCCTTCGCCGAGCCGGCCTGAGGCGTCACCCATCGCGCCATCGGCCTGCTCCAGCCCGTCCTCGCCGTCGCCTTGGTCGCCGCCCGGCTGGCCTTGCTGACCCTGCTGACCTTTTTCGCCGCGCTGGCCCTTCTCGCCGCGCTGACCCGGACCCATGCCGCGCTTGGCGAGTTCTTCCTGCAATTTCTTCAAGCGGTCGCGCAGGCCCTGCTGGTCCTGCTGCAGGTCGCCCATGCTCTGCTCGCCCTGCTTGCCGCGCATGCGATCGCGCCGCGAATCCTGGCCCTGCTTGTAGGTCTTGTCGCGCAATTGCTGCTGCTTGCGGATCATGTCGCCGAGCTCGTTCAGCGCCTGCTCCATGTCGCCGTCGCCGGACTGGCCGGGCTGCGCCATCTGCAGGTTTTCCAGCATCTGCTGCAGCTGTTCCAGCAATTGCTTTGCCGCATCCTTGTCGCCGGAGCGTGACAGCCGCTCCATCCGGTCGAGCATGCTCTTGAGATCCTGCTGGCTCAGCATCTTGGTATTGGGATCGAGCGGCCGCGCCAGTTGCTGCGGATTGTTCTTGAGCTGTTCGGCGAGCTGGCGCAGGAAATTATCCAGCGCGGCGCGCAGATTGTCGGTGAGCTTCTTGATCTCCTCGTCGCTGGCCCCGCGCTCCAGCGCCTGCTTCAGCGCCTCCTGCGCCGCGCGCAACGCCTTGTCGACATCGGTGATGTTGCCGTCCTCGATCGTGACCGCGAGCGACCACAGGCTCGCCACCACCTCTCGCATGGCGTCGTCGGTGCGCGCCGCCTCGAGCTGGCGCGAGACGCTGTAGAGGCCGAGATAATGGCCGGCCTGCGGCGTAAACAGTTCCGGCGCGATCATCAGCGCGGCAAGCGCGGCATAGACCTGGCCATTCTGGTTGGCGTCGAGCGCCAGGATACGGCGCTGCTCGATCAGCGCGCGCGCTAAGGGCTTGGTGAACAGCCGCTCCGGCAGCCGCATGTTGAACGGCTCGCTGCGGCCTTCATTGCCGGCCTCGTCCTTGGCCGTCAGCGTCAGCGTGACGTCGGCACCGGCATAGGGATCCTCGCTGAGATCCTTGACGGTCTGGCCGACACCATTGCGGGTCCGCGCGTTCGGCAGGGCCAGCGGAAACTGCGGCGCCGGGAACAACGGCCGCGCCTCGGCCGTTTTTTCGGCAGTCTTCTCGGCGGCCTTGTCTCCGCCTTTGGCGCCCCTTGCCGCTTCCTTGCCGATTTCTTTGACTGCTTCCTTGCCGGGATCGGCGGGCCGGACCGCGAACGAGGCGCGCGCTTCGGTAACGCCGTAATCATCCTCGAGCTTGTAGGACATCTGCAGCGAGCCGCGGGCCTGGCGCTCGGGATCCTTCGCCAGCGAAATGGTCGGGGTACGGTCGGGCGTCGCGGCGAACCGCCATTGCGGCGGGCCGGCCGGTGCGCGGACATGGGCTGTGCCGTCGCCGGCGATCTTGAAATGGCGCTCGTTGGTGCCCTTCGGCGCCTGTTCGCTGGGCGCGACTTCCGTGACGCCGCCGCCCACCACGACATCGATCGAACCGCCGCTGGAGCGCACCAGCAGCGTACTGCCGGCCGGAACCGCCAGCGGCCCGCTATTGGGTCCAGCGTCCTTGTTCGCGGCGGACAGAATGATCGGCGGCTTGCTGGTGTAGACCGGCGGTGTCACCCAGGCATCGACCCGGACATTGGCCGGCGCCAGCACGCCGTTCCAGTCGAACGCCGCGGCGATGCGCATCGCGCGTTCGTCACCGGCGGCAAAATAGGCCGCCACCGCCATTACCATGACCAGCGCACGTAGCGCCCAGGGATCGTGGATCGGCAGCCGCGGCGACGGCAGGCCGGCGCGGATCCGCTTGATCGAGGCCAGCGTCCGCTCGCGCTGCTCGTTCCAGAGGGCCAGCGCGATCGGATCCTTGCTGGCCAGCGTGTCGGTGAGCGCGGTCGCCGGGCGATGGCGAATGCCGGTGCCGCGGTCGAGCCGGCCCAGGCTCTCTTCACGGGTCGGCCAGCGATAGCGCAAGATCGGGTACAACGCGCCGAGCGCCAGGCCTGCGAACAAGGCGATGCCGACGACACGGGCGACAAAGGGCAGCGCCAGCCACAATCCGGCCCAGGACGCCACCAGAAACAGTCCGACGACGGTCAACAGCCGGGCCAGAATCGGCCACCCGCGCTCCCACGCGATCGCATACTGGGCCCGCTGCAGGGCCTGCGTCAGTTGAAGCCGCGCCACCGCATCAGGCTCGCGCGCTGGCTCCGTGGGGTCAGGGTTGGCGCCGTTCAATAAACTCTCCGGGTTGCCGACAAATCAGCCTAGCACAGCGGCGGCAATGAGGCACCCGTTTCCAGGGCCAACCCACCCGGAAATACGCATAACACGAAGGCGTGACTGCAGGGCTTCGACCCCCTAACGTCCGCCCGAACCCGCAAAATACCGCAAGAATGCCGGAGGAAACGTCATGGACAAGAAGACCTACGACAAGGGCCTGGAAGTGCGCAAAGCCGTGCTCGGCGAGGCCTATGTCGACAACGCCCTGAAGAACGTCGACGATTTCAACCGCCCGTTCCAGGAACTGCTCACCGAATATTGCTGGGGCGCGGTGTGGGGCCGCGAGGAACTGCCGCGCAAGACCCGAAGCATGCTCAACCTCGCCATGATCTCGATCCTGAACCGGCCGCATGAGTTGCGCACCCACATCAAGGGCGCGCTGACCAACGGCGTGACCAAAGACGAGATCCGCGAAATCTTCATGCAGGTCGCGATCTATGCCGGCGCGCCCGCCGGCGTCGACAGCTTTCGCATCGCGCGCGAAGTGTTCGCGGAAATGGACAAGGGTTGAAGTCTCATGGTGAGGAGGCGCGCTTGCGCCGTCTCGAACCATGAGGCCCGAAAGATTAATCAACAAACTCATCCTTCGAGACGCGCGAAGACGCGCTCCTCAGGATGAGGAGCGTCTCCAGAAACTCAGGAAAACAACACCATGGAAATCGGATTCATCGGCCTCGGCAAGATGGGCTTCCCGATGGCGCGCCGCCTGATCGAGGCAGGCCACCAGCTCACCGTGTTCGATACGCGGACGGAAGCCACCGACAAGCTTGTGGCGCTCGGCGCGCAAGTGGCGTCATCGCCAAAGGATATCGCCGATCGCTGCGAAACGGTGCTGGCGAGCCTGCCGTCACTGCAGGCCTCGCTCGACGTCGCAACCGGCACCGGCGGCGTGATCGAAGGCAAACGCGTCAAACGCTTCGTCGACCTCTCCACCGTCGGCTCGCAAATGGCAACGCGGATCCACGGCCTCCTGGCCGCGAAGAACATCGTGCAGATAGACTCCCCCGTCAGCGGCGGCGTCGGCGGTGCCGAAAAGGGCACGCTCGCCGTGATGGTGTCGGGCCCGCGCGCCGATTGCGACATGTTGAAGCCCGCGCTCGGTGTCATCGGCAAGGTGTTCTTCATTGGCGAGAAACCGGGTTCCGCTCAGACCATGAAGCTCGCCAATAATTTCCTGTCAGCCACCGCGATGGTGGCGACGTCGGAAGCGGTGGTGATGGGCGTCAAATCGGGTCTTGATCCGGCCGTGATGGTCGACGTGATCAACGCCGGCTCGGGGCTCAACACCGCAAGCCGCGACAAGTTTCCGCGTGCGGTATTGCCGCGGACGTTCGACTTCGGCTTCGCCACCGGACTGATGGTGAAAGACGTGCGGCTCGCGCTGGACGAGATGAAGTCGCTGGGGCTGTCGATGGAAGTCGCCGAAGCGGTCGGGCGCCTGTGGGAAGTCGTGATCCGCGATCAGGGCGCGGAGTCGGATTTCACCGAGGCGATCAAGCCGATCGAAAAGGCCGCGGGTGTGATCGTCGGCGGCGCAAAGGGCGGCAGCCACGCCGCGAAGTGAGGCATCGCGTGGGATAGGTGGAGCGACCTGCTCCACCCACCTACGCGCCCGATCCGCTCAATAGCCCTGGCGGTAACGCCGGCCGCCTTCCGGCCGACCGCCGTAATACGGATTCTCGATGCACTGGGCAGGAAGGCCCAGTGCCGTCGCGTTGCACTGCTCCAGCGAGGTGTAGGCGCACTCAATGCGTTCACCACCGAAAGTCTGGATCTGCTTGATGCAGACTGGATACCTCGGATTATAGGTCTGGGCGCGCGCCGGCGACGTCGCCGAAACCGCCGCCATCGTCAAGACAGCCAAAGCCAGAATGCGCATCGGAATCTCCTTTGAAATCGGCACAGTGTCAGCGCGCGCTGACAGATATGCCTTGGGTTACAGCCACGGCGCCTGCCGGTCCATCGCGATCAGTTCGTCGACTTCGATACGCGGACGCACCACCGCGAATTGATCGTCCTTGACCAGCACTTCCGGCACCAGCGCGCGGGTGTTGTAATAGCCTGACTGCACCGCGCCATAGGCGCCGGCGGTCATGATCGCCAGGAGATCGCCGGCCTTGGGCTCGGGGATCTGGCGGTCGAGTGCCAAATAATCACCGGTTTCGCAGACCGGCCCGACCACATCGGCGGTAATCGTCGGCGTGCCTGGCATAGCTTCGCGGACCGGCAGGATGTCGTGATGGGCCTCATACAGCGTGGGGCGGATCAGATCGTTCATCGCGGCATCGATGACGACGAAATTCTTGGCGTCACCCGGCTTCACATAGATCACGCGCGCAACGAGGATGCCGGCATTGCCGACGATCATCCGGCCCGGCTCGAACATCAGCGTGCAGCCGAGATTATGCGTCACCCGCTTGACCATCGCGGCATAGGCTGACGGCAGCGGCGGCGCTTCGCGGTCCATGTGATAGGGAATGCCGAGCCCGCCGCCGAAATCGATATGCGAGATGTTGTGGCCGTCGGCGCGCAAGGTCCGCACGAAGTCGGAGAGAATCCGGAACGCGGTCTCCATGCGGCTCAGATCCGTGATCTGGCTGCCGATATGCATGTCGGTGCCCGTGACCTCGATCCCGGGCAGCCGTGCGGCACGGGCATAGACCTCGCGGGCGCGCGCAATCGGCACGCCGAACTTGTTCTCGGATTTCCCGGTGGCGATCTTGGCGTGGGTGCCGGCATCGACGTCGGGATTGACGCGCACCGAAATCCGCGCGGTCCGGCCCATTTCGACCGCGAGCCGCGACAACAGTTCCAGTTCAGGCTCCGACTCGACGTTGATGCAGAGGATATCCGCCGCCAGTGCCGCGCGAAGTTCCGCCTCGGTCTTGCCGACGCCGGAAAACAGGATCTTGTTTGCGGGTATTCCCGCCGCCAGCGCCCGCTTCAACTCGCCGCCGGAAACCACGTCGGCGCCGGCGCCGAGTTTCGCCAGCGTGCGCAGCACCGACTGGTTGGAATTGGCCTTCATGGCGTAGCAGACCAGCGTCTTCTCGCCGGCGAAGGCCTCGGCGAACACCCGGTAGTGGCGCTCCAGCGTCGCGGTCGAATAGCAATAGAACGGCGTGCCCACGGCATCCGCGAGATCGGAAAGATTGACCGCCTCGGCGTGAAGCACGCCGTTGCGATAGTCGAAGTGATTCATGGTGCGCTCAATTACCCAGCAGCGGGTCGAGTATGAACGGTTTCTTTTTGCCCCTGGCCGCCTCCGGCTGGGCGTCGGACCCGAAGCCCGGATTGTATACGCCCGGCTGGGCCGCGCGCTCGGCCTCCGAATCGGTGGCCGCGGATTGCGCCGACGCATTCGAGGCGTTCGGCGGCAGATCGAGGCCGCCCTTGCGGCCGCAGCCGCCGAGCGCAAGCGCGCTCACGCTCAGCAGGATGATGGCCCATCCCGACGATGTCGGCCGGTAGTTACGTGTCACGACGAAAATCCCCAATACGCGCCGCACCATACAAAGATTGCCTTGCGATGGCGAGGCCCGACGCCCCCATGAAACCCAAGAAAAACCCAAGAAATTGCAGCGAAATTCTTGGCCTCAGCCCAATTTTCGCTCTTTTTCCAACCGCTTCAGCCAGGACTTGGCCTGAGCCGCCACATTCTTCGGCGCGGTGCCGCCATAGCTGGTGCGGCTCTTGACCGACGCTTCCACCGACAGCACGCGCAGCGCCTCGGCCGTAATCTTCGGCTCGACCTCCTGCATCGCCTGCAGCGGCAGTTCGTGCAGCGCCACGCCCTGTTTCGAGGCAAGCCCGACGATGCGTCCGGTGACGTGATGGGCGTCGCGGAACGGCATTTTCAGCGTCCGCACCAGCCAGTCGGCAAGATCGGTGGCGGTGGCATAGCCCTCGCCCGCGGCCGCCTTCATCCTGCTCTCGTCCGGTACGAGGTCGGCAACCATGCCGGTCATCGCCCGGATCGCCAGCGAGAGGGCTGCGAACGCTTCCATCGCGCCCTGCTTGTCCTCCTGCATGTCCTTTTGATAGGCGAGCGGCAGCCCCTTCATCACGATCAGGAGCGCCGTCAGCGCCCCGATCACCCGCCCGGTCTTGGCGCGCACCAGTTCGGCCGCATCGGGGTTGCGCTTTTGCGGCATGATCGAGGATCCGGTGGTGAACTTGTCGCTCAGCCTGATGAGGCCGACCAGCGGCGAGGTCCAGATCACGATCTCCTCGGCGAAGCGCGACATATGCACCGCTGCGATCGACGCCGCCGACAGGGTTTCCAAAACGAAGTCGCGGTCCGATACCGCGTCCAACGAGTTGGCCATCGGCCGGTCGAAGCCGAGCGCCTTGGCGGTGGCGTGACGGTCGATCGGAAACGAGGTGCCGGCGAGCGCGGCCGCGCCCAGCGGCGATTCGTTCAACCGCTTGCGCGCATCCGCAAAGCGGCCGCGGTCGCGCGCGGCCATCTCGACATAGGCCAGGAGATGATGCCCGAGCGTCACGGGCTGGGCGGTCTGCAGATGGGTGAAGCCCGGCATGACCGTGCCGGCATGTTCCAGCGCCCGCTCCACCAGGACATATTGAAACGCGGCCAGCGCCGCATCTAGCTCATCGATGGTGTCGCGCACAAACAGACGAAAATCGGTCGCGACCTGGTCGTTGCGCGAACGCGCGGTGTGCAGCCGGCCGGCGGCGGGCCCGATCAGATCGGTCAACCGGCTCTCGACGTTCATATGGATGTCTTCGAGCGCGCGCTTGAAATCGAACGAGCCGTTTTCGATTTCTGACAGAATCGTGTCTAGACCTTTGCCGATATTTTTCGCATCACCGGCCGTGATAATGCCCTGCGCAGCGAGCATCGCGGCGTGGGCCTTGGACGCGGCGATGTCCTGGGAATACATGTGACGATCGACGTCGATGGAGACGTTGATTTCCTCCATGATCGCATCGGGACGCTCGGTGAACCGACCGCCCCACATCTTGTTGCTCATGACTTCTCGCTCACGACTTCTTATTCAGGTGCTGGCTATTCAGGTCTGGCATTTATCGTCGAAACCGGCGAAACGCCGTGCCGGTTTCGCCCGTAACGTGAGCACTGCATAGCCGTATCTGATACAGGATGACAAACGATATGCCCGAAACGCCCGCCCCTCGCCCGGCTGCCACGCGCCGGATCCCCATCGCCGTCGGCGCGGTCCTGATCGGGGCTGCGATCGGCTTTGCCGGGGTCTACGGGTTCGGCGGCTTCAAGCGCGGCGCGGGCGGCGATGCCGCCTGTGCAGGCGCGGTCGAGCTGGCGCGCAAGATCGGACCTCTGGCGCATGGCGAGGTCGCCGCGCTGACCATGGCCACCAGCCCGCTCCGGCTCCCTGACCTCGCGTTCGAGGATGCCGAGGGCAAGCCCCGAAAACTCTCCGACTGGCGCGGCAAGACCGTGCTGGTCAATCTGTGGGCCACCTGGTGCGTGCCCTGCCGGAAAGAGATGCCGGCGCTCGACAGCCTGCAGACCAAACTCGGCGGCAAGGATTTCGAGGTGGTCGCGATCAACATCGACACCCGCGACCCCGAAAAGCCCAAAAACTTCCTGAAAGAAGCCAATCTGACCAGACTGGCCTATTTCAGCGACGCGAAAGCCAAGGTTTTTCAAGACCTTAAGGGCATAGGCAAGGCGCTGGGGATGCCGACCTCTATTCTGGTCGACGGCCAGGGCTGCGAAATCGCCAATCTGGCCGGTCCCGCCGAATGGGCCAGCGACGACGCGATCAAGCTGATCAAGGCGGCTGTGAAGCCGGTGGCGGCGGGGTTTTAGCATCTAGGTCTCGTCATGCCCGGCTTGTGCCGGGCATCCACGTATTCCTCACGTCGCAACAAAGACGTGGATGGCCGGGCATAGGCGAGCGGAAGCGACGCCGTCCTTCGGACGGCTATGCCCGGCCATGACGAAAAGTGACCCGTTGGTAAAGTCTAGGCGATCGCGTTCAGATTGCCGCCGACGCCCGGCGCCAGGTTGGCCGTCGACGGGATGCCGAGCAGGGTCTGGACCGCGAATTTCTCGGCGTCGTTGTTCTGTTTGATGATCGAGGTCTGAATCTGCTGCTGCAGACCACCCGCCTGCATGGCGAGCATGCTCGACACCATAGCCATCATGTCCATACGCAAGACTCCCGAAACGCCGGGCGACCCTAGCGGAGGCTGGTTAACGAGAAATTGAGGCTAGCGCGTCGGCACCGGCTTGTCGCCGCGGTAGTCGTAGAAACCGCGCTGGGTCTTGCGGCCGAGCCAACCGGCCTCGACGTATTTCACCAACAGCGGGCACGGCCGGTATTTCGAATCCGCCAGCCCCTCATGCAGCACCTGCATGATCGACAGGCAGGTATCGAGACCAATGAAATCGGCCAGCTCCAGCGGGCCCATCGGATGGTGCGCGCCGAGCTTCATCGCCGCATCGATCGCTTCGACATTGCCGACGCCTTCATACAGCGTGTAGATCGCCTCGTTGATCATCGGCAGCAGGATGCGGTTGACGATGAAAGCCGGGAAATCCTCGGACACCGCAATCTGCTTGCCGACCTTGGTGACAAAGGCCTTGGCGGTATCGAAGGTCTCGTCATCGGTGGCGATGCCGCGGATCAGTTCGACCAGTTCCATCGCCGGCACCGGATTCATGAAATGAATACCGATGAATTTCTCGGGGCGGTCGGTCGAGGCGGCGAGCCGCGTGATCGAAATCGACGAGGAATTGGTGGCGACGATCGCCTCGGGTTTCAGCACCGCGCAGACGTCGTGGAAGATCTTGCGCTTGGTCTCTTCCTTTTCAACCGCGGTCTCGATGACGAGATCGCAGTCCGACAGGCCGTCGAGCGTCTCGCTTGTGGTGATGCGCTCAAGCGCCTGCTTGCGGGCGTCCTCGGTGATACCCTTCTTGGCGACCTGGCGCGACAAATGGCCGTTGATGGTCGCCATCGCCGATTTCAACCGGTCAGCGGACACGTCGTTGAGCACCACGTCGAGGCCGGCCAGCGCCGCCACATGGGCGATGCCATTGCCCATCTGGCCCGAGCCGATCACGCCGACCTTCTTGATTGTCACCGCCATCTTGTCATCCACCCGAACGGCACGCATCTCGCGCCAGTTCATCCCGTTAGGCCCCGGTCCGAACCGAGGCTTAAACCTGTTTTCGACGCGTTTTCTTCAAGCGAACCCGGTAGCCACTTCGCTTGAAAACGCTGTCCCTAGATTAACACCGGCCGGAGCTTACGCGTCCGGCCGCTGTTTGACTGCCGTTATTTTCCGAGCTTGCCGAGCGCCTCGGTCAATTCCGGAACCGCCTGGTACAAATCCGCAACCAGGCCGTAATCGGCAACCTGGAAAATCGGCGCGTCCTCATCCTTGTTGATCGCAACGATCACCTTGGAATCCTTCATGCCGGCGAGATGCTGGATCGCGCCGGAAATGCCGATCGCGACATAGAGCTCCGGCGCCACCACCTTGCCGGTCTGCCCGACCTGCCAGTCGTTCGGCGCATAGCCGGCATCGACGGCGGCGCGCGAGGCGCCGACGCCGGCGCCTAACTTGTCGGCGAGCGGCTCGATGTACTTGGCAAAGTTCTCGCGGCTCTGCATGGCACGGCCGCCGGAGACGATGATTTTTGCGGACGTCAGTTCGGGGCGGTCGCTTTTGGCCACTTCCTCACCGACGAAGGTGGAGAGGCCCGGATCGGCCGCGGAGGCGGCGTTCTCGATCGCAGCACTGCCGCCGTCGCCTGCCGCGGCGAAGGTCGAGGTCCGCACCGTGATGACCTTCTTGGCGTCCTTGGACTTCACGGTCTGGATCGCGTTGCCGGCATAGATCGGCCGCTCGAACGTATCCGGCGAGACCACCTTGATGATCTCGGACACCTGCATCACGTCGAGCAAGGCGGCGACGCGCGGCATCACGTTCTTGAAGCGCGAAGTCGCGGGCGCGACGAAGGCGTCGTAGGACGGCGCCAGCGCCACGATCAGCGCCGCCAGCGGCTCGGCGAGGTCGTGGGCATAGGCGTCACCCTCGGCAACCAGCACCTTGGTGACGCCGGCGAGCTTCGCCGCCGCCTCGGCCGCCGCCTTGGTGCCCTGGCCGCCACCGGCGACCAGCACGTGAACCTCGGCACCCAGCTGGGTGGCCGCGGTCAGCGCCTTGTTGGTGGAGTCCTTGAGGGCCTCGTGGTCGTGTTCGGCAATCAACAGCGTGGTCATCAGAGAACCCCGGCTTCGGTCTTGAGCTTCGAAATCAGTTCGGCGACGTCCTTGACCTTGACGCCTCCCTTGCGGCCCGGCGGTTCGGTAGTTTTCAGCACTTCGAGATGCGGCGTGAGATCGACGCCGTAGTCGGCCGCGCTCTTGTCGGCGATCGGCTTCTTCTTCGCCTTCATGATGTTGGGCAGCGAGGCGTAGCGCGGCTCGTTGAGGCGCAGATCGGTGGTGACGATGGCCGGTCCCTTCAGCTTCAGGGTCTGCAGGCCGCCGTCGACTTCGCGCGTCACCTTGAAATCGGAGCCGTCGACTTCGAGCTTGGAGGCAAAGGTCGCCTGCGACCAGCCGAGCAGTGCGGCCAGCATCTGGCCGGTCTGGTTCGAGTCGTCGTCGATCGCCTGCTTGCCGAGGATGACGAGGCCGGGCTTCTCTTCGTCGACAATGGCTTTGAGAATCTTGGCGACCGCCAGCGGTTCGACATTGCCTTCGGCCTTGACCAGGATGCCGCGGTCGGCGCCCATCGCAAGTCCAGTCCGGATCGTCTCGGAGGCCTGTGCGGGCCCGATCGATACCACCACCACTTCGGTCGCCTTGCCGGCTTCCTTCAGCCGCAGCGCTTCCTCGACGGCGATTTCGTCGAACGGATTCATCGACATCTTCACGTTGGCGAGTTCCACGCCCGTTCCGTCGCTCTTGACGCGGACCTTAACGTTGTAATCGACCACCCGTTTTACCGGCACAAGAACCTTCATCGATCCTCTTTCGCTTGAATTCTGGGGTTTGGTGAGCTCTCTATTAGCTTGGGCGCGGAACCTAAAGGTCCCGCTATCGGCGGTCAACGCGCGAAAGCCAAAAATCGCGCCCTTCAGACGACCACTTTAGCGGTTCTGGCCGGGCACCCACAACACGTCCCCGGCGCCATTATCGTTCATGGCGCGGCTGGCGACGAACAGGAAATCCGACAGCCGGTTCATATAGTGTACGGCAGGCTCGCTGACCGGCTCGTCCGGCCTGGCCGCCAGTTCCACCATGATCCGTTCCGCTCTGCGACATATGGTGCGGGCGAGATGCAGGTATGCCGCAGCGGGGGTGCCGCCGGGCAGCACAAAGGAGGTCAGGGGCGCCAGATGGGCGTTGACCGTATCGATATCGCGCTCGAGCCGTTCCACCTGGCTGGACAGCATGCGCAGCCGCTCCGCCTTGCCCTCGCGCTGGGGCACGGCGAGATCGGCGCCGAGATCGAACAGGTCGTTCTGGATCAGGCCCAGCATCGCATCGAGTTCGCGCGCCTGCGCCAGATGCAGCCGCGCCACGCCGATCGCGGCGTTGGTCTCGTCCACGGTTCCATAGGCGCTGATGCGCAGATCATATTTCGGGCGGCGTTCGCCGCTGCCGAGCGCGGTGGTGCCGTCATCGCCGGTCCGCGTGTAGATTCGATTAAGCACGACCATTGGCGGGTCCCTCCTGCTTGCCCTATTTGCCCATCGCCCAGACCACGGCCATCGTGATGACGATGGCGATGAATTGCAGCAACACCCGCAGCCGCATCAGATTCTGCGAGCGGCTGGGCGAGCCGCCCCGCATCATGTTGATGAGACCCAAAAACAGAACGATCGCAACGGCAGCGACCGCGATGGGCAGAACAATCGAACCAAAAAAGGATGCCATCGGCGCTACATAACACCGCGCCGGGCCGGCCGCTATACGTTCACAGACAGCCGCACAGATGCCTGATCGATCTGGCTCTTAGCCCAATAATAATATCAGATTCTTGTTTTGACGCGTTTTATTCACGCGAACCGGTCCCACTTCGCTTGAAAACGCTCTAGTATCTCGCATCGAACCGTCAATCGCCAGCCAGGGTGGCATGTGAGGCAGGTCAAGTACGTCTATCACGTCGTGGTGGATGCCTTTTACGAGTTCCTCGTCGACGATGGCTGGGCGATCGCCAGCCATATCGCGTTGTCGACGCTGATGGCGCTGTTTCCGTTCCTGATCGTGCTGACGTCGCTGGCCGGCTTTTTCGGCTCCAAGCAACTCGCCGACCAATCAGTCAGCCTATTGCTCCAGGTGTGGCCGCAACAGGTCGCCGACACGCTGTCAGGCGAAATCCACGACGTGCTGACCACGTCCCGCGGCGATATCTTGACCATCGGCGCGGTGCTGGCACTTTATTTCGCCTCGAACGGCGTCGAGGCGCTGCGCGTGGCGCTGAACCGCGCCTATTCCGTGATCGAGCCGCGCAGCTGGTACTGGCTGCGGCTGGAGTCGATCGGCTACACGCTGGTCGCCGCCTTCACGGCGCTGGCGATGGCGTTCCTGATCGTGCTGTTCCCCCTGATGCTGGAGGCGGCACGGCGCCACATTCCGTTTTTCGTCGAGACCAACGAACACTTCCTCAACATCACCCGCTACAGCATCACGATCGGCGCGCTGATCGTGGCGCTGTTCATCCTGCACGCCTGGCTGCCGGCGGGACGCAGGGGGTTTCTGCAGATCCTGCCGGGCATCATCTTCACCATGGTGGCGTCGCTGGTATCGGGCATCGTGTTCGGCCAGTATCTGGCGCGCTTCGCCAATAATTACGTGACGATGTATGCCGGCCTCGCATCGGTCATCATCGCGCTGGTGTTTTTGTATTTCCTCGCCGCGATCTTCGTCTATGGCGGCGAACTCAACGCGGCGATCATCAAGTCGCGGCTGCCGCGCGGCGTGTCGCTTCAAGCAGCGCAGTCGCTAGCGCACGTGGACTGACAGGCTTGATCAGGAAGGCGTCGGCCCCCGCAGCGCGCGAGGCCGCCTCGTCCTCGCCGCGCCCCGACACGCCGATGATGGCGATGCGGCCGAGCGGCGGATCGAGCGCCCGAATGCGCCGGATAGCCTCGATGCCGTCGATGCCCGGCAGCACCATGTCCATCAGCACCGCGTCGAAACTGCCCTGCGCGATCCGCTCCGGCGCGGCCTCGCCCTGGCCGATGAACTCGGTCTGGTGGCCGAGCTCGGTCAGGATGGCGTTCAGCACGACGCGGCCGAACGGATTGTCCTCGACGCTGAGCAGGCGCAAGGACCGCAGCGCCCCGGTCGACGGCTCGCCATCGGCCCCCGTCATGATCGTAATCGGGCCCTTGGCCGGCGACATCACGACGCTGAGCGTGAAGGTGGTGCCGCCGCCGCGCCGTTGCGTCACCACGATGTCGCCGCCCATGGCGCGCGCGAGTTGCTTGACCGACGACAGCCCAAGCCCGGTGCCGCCGAACTTTGAGGCGATCGAGACATTGGCCTGCGAGAACGGGCGGAACAGGCGCTTGATCTCGCTGAGCGTGAGGCCGATGCCGCTGTCGGAAACCGCAAAGGCGACGCCGATTTTACCCCTTGGAGCGCGCAGCGGCGACACGACAAGCGTGACGCTGCCCTGTTCGGTGAATTTCACCGCATTGTCGATCAGGTTCTCCAGCGCCGCCCGCAGCCGTACGGGATCGCCGACGGCGAATGCCGGCAGCTTTTCGGAAATCTCGACCGACGACTGCAGACCCTTCGCCGCCGCCCGCCCGGTCAGCGAATCGCCGGCGTTGCGCGCCAGCGTGCGCAGATCGAAGAAATCGTGGCGCACGGTGAGCCCGGGACCGCTGCTGCGCGCGGCATCGACGAACAAGGTCGCAAGGCTCGCCAGATGTTCCGCGCCGGCCTTGATGGTGTCGACCCAGCGCCGTTCGCGCTCGTCGAGGTCGGATGTCGCCAGGAGGTTGCTGATCGCCAGAATGCCGGTCAGCGGCGTGCGCACCTCGTGGGCAAAGGCCGCCAATGCCACTTCGACCACGCCGGGCCCGGCCTTAGCTTTCGGCGAACCGCGTTTCTTCGCGCCAACGCGCGATACGCGCTTCTTCTTCGGCTGCTTCCTGGTCAGCCGTGTTGTACGCCGTGAACGCGGTGATGCCGCCATGATCCCCTGACCCATCCTGGAACCAAGCATGGCATGCCACGGCAGCCGGAGTCACGATGGCCTTTGGGGCAACCCTCAGTAATTACGCAAGTCCTGCCAGACGGCGGATGTCGGCCGGCGTGGCGCCCTGCCCACGCAATTCGCGCAAGGCGGTGGCCTTGGTCGACTTCGACAGTTTCTGTCCGGCGTCGTCGAGGACCAGCCGGTGATGCCGGTAGGCCGGTTGCGGAATACCAAGCAGCGATTGCAGCAGCCGGTGCACGCTGGTCGACCAGAACAGGTCCTGGCCGCGCACCACGTCGGTGACGCCCTGCAAGGCATCGTCGATCACAACCGACAGATGATAGCTGGTCGGCGTCTCCTTACGCGCCAGGATGACGTCGCCCCAGGCTTCCGGTCGGGCGGCCACGAGCCCGGTTTCGCCGCCTGCGCCCTCGCCGTGCTCGACCCAGGCGAGATCGGGCGCCTGTGCCATGGCCGCCGCCATATCGAGCCGCAACGCGTAAGGCAGGCCCTGGTCGATCAATCGCCGCCGCGCCGGCGCGGAAAACGACTTCGCGGCGCCGGGATAGAGCGGCGCGCCATCGGGATCACGCGGCCAGGGCGCTCCGGCCTTCGCGGCGGATTCCCGTTCGGCGACCATGCGGGCGATTTCCGCGCGGCTTTCGAAGGCGGGATAGATCAGGCCTCGGCCTGACAGTTTTTCCACCGCTTCGCGAAAATCGGAAAGGTGTTCGGACTGCCGCCGCACCGGCGCTTCCCAGGACAGGCCGAGCCATTCGAGGTCTTCAAATATCGCAGCCTCGAATTCCGGCCGGCACCGCGTCGCGTCGATATCCTCGATGCGGAGCAGAAATCTTCCACCGCTCGCGCGCGCCAGCTCGAAATTCAACAGCGCCGAAAAAGCGTGGCCGAGATGGAGGTAGCCATTGGGGCTTGGCGCAAATCGGAACACAGGTGACGGCATTGATCTCTTTCGCGGGACATGATGGTTTTAACGGGCAATGACCATTCACCTCAACTCCCAGGCCGACCTCGAAGACGCGATTGCGGCCCTCGTCGTACAGGACAAGCGGCTCAAACCGATTCTCGAACTCACGGGCATGCCGGCGCTGCGCCAGCGCGAACCGGGCTTTGCCGGGCTGGCGCATATCGTGTGCGGTCAGCAATTGTCCACCGCGAGCGCCGGGGCGATCTGGGGACGCCTCACCGCCGCGTTCGATCCGTTCGATCCCGAGCCCATCCGCAAGGCCCGCGCCGAACGCCTCGGACGGCTCGGCCTTTCGGCCGCCAAGATCAAGACGCTGAAAAACATCGCGCGCGAACTGGCCGCCGAACGATTGAACCTCGAGGTACTGGCAGAAGAGGACGCCGACGCCGCACACCACACGTTGACCGCGCTGCATGGTATCGGCCCGTGGACCGCCGACGTCTATCTGCTGTTCTGCCTCGGCCATGGCGATGCCTGGCCGGCCGGCGACATCGCGATCCAGGAGGCGATCAAGGTCGGGCTCGGCCTGAAGGCGCGTCCGACCGCCAAGCAGATGGCGCCGCTGGCGGAGCCGTGGCGCCCCATGCGCGGTGCCGCAGCGCATCTTTGGTGGAGCTACTATCGCGTCGTGAAGAATCGCGAGGGCGTGATCGCGAAGTAGACATTGTCTCGGAGGCATGGATCCCGGATCAGCAGCGCACCGCTTCGCGCTGCGCAGCATCCGGGGAACGCAGACCGAGACAAGTCAGCCCCGCAGCCTGACCCGATCCTCGCGCGCGCATGCCGTGACGAAGTCGATCACCGCGCGCACCGCGGGGAGTTCGACCAGATCCGGATGCGCCAGCAGCCAGAGATCGGCCACGCTGACGAGTTTTTGCGGCGCGACCCGCACCAGATCGGGGTCGCTGGCGGCGACGAAGCAGGACAGCGCCGAGATTCCGAGGCCGGCCTTCGCCGCGGCCAGCATGTCGCCCTGCGACGAACAGCGCAGCACCACCGATCCCTGGCGGGTGATGAGATCGCTCCAGCGCGCCAAGCGTTCGTTCGAGGCCCGGTCGGCAAAGCCGATCACGCTGTGCCCCTTCCATTCGTCGCGCCGCTCCGGCAAACGACGCCGCGCCGCATAGGCGCGCGAAGCGTAAAAGCCGGTGCCGAGCCGGCCGATCCGGCGGCCGATCAAATTCTCCTCGCCACTGTCCACCGGACGCAGCACGACATCAGCCTCGCGGCGGCGCACGCTGGCCGGAAACGGATGGGTGATGATCTCGATCTGGATGTGGTCGTGCGCGCGCAGGAACGGACCCAGCCGCGGCATCAGCCAGTGCGAGGCAAAGGTCGCTCCGATCGAGAGCTTGACCACGCCGCGGGCGTCCGCACCGGTCGCGGAGACCGCGGCCTCGGCGCGC
Organism: Bradyrhizobium sp. AUGA SZCCT0169; assembly: GCF_018130085.1. Lineage (NCBI taxonomy): Bacteria > Pseudomonadati > Pseudomonadota > Alphaproteobacteria > Hyphomicrobiales > Nitrobacteraceae > Bradyrhizobium > Bradyrhizobium sp. AUGA SZCCT0169. Next base: position 41,554 of record NZ_JAFCMC010000008.1, read on the forward strand.
AGCGCCGCCGCCGCCATGGCGTCGACATGCTCACGGAATTTGCGGCCCTGCGCGGTCAGCGACAGGCCTTCGTTGGAGCGCGCGAACAGGGGTATGCCGAGCTGGCCTTCCAGTTCGGCGATCTTGCGGCCGACCGTCGGATGGCTGGAGCGGAGCTGGCGCGCGGCCGCGGCGAAGCTGCCGGTTTCGGCCACCGCGACGAAGGTCTTGCACAGGTCCCAGTCCATTGGCGATCAGGCCCGTATGTTCATTATTGAATAGTCAGCTGTTCAATATTGAACGTCGGAGACGACCCGTCCAGCCCTATAATGCAGCGCATAAGCAAGCCGGCTGGAGCGGAACCGCTCGCCGGCACGAAACCCAGAGGGAGGATTGAATGCCGTTGCCCGCGTCGCTTGCCAATTCGCTTGAACTGCCCGTGGTCGGCTCGCCGCTCTTCATCGTGTCCGGGCCGGAACTCGTGATCGCCCAGTGCAAGGCCGGCATCGTCGGATCGTTTCCGGCGCTGAACGCGCGGCCGGTCGAAAAACTCGACGAATGGCTGAGCCGGATCAAGAATGAACTCGGCGAGTACAAGGCGCTGCACCCCACGAAGAAGGTCGCGCCCTATGCGGTCAACCAGATCTGCCACGCTTCCAACGACCGGCTGATGAAGGACATGGAAACCTGCGTCAAGCACCAGGTTCCGATCATCATCACCTCGCTGCGGCCGCCGCTGGAGATCGTCGAAGCCGCGCATTCCTATGGCGGCGTCGTGTTCCACGACGTGATCAACGTCAAGCATGCACGCAAGGCCGCCGAACAGGGCGTCGACGGGCTCATTCTGGTCTGCGCCGGCGCCGGCGGGCATGCCGGCACGCTGTCGCCGTTCGCGCTGCTGCGCGAGGTCAAGCAATGGTTCAAGGGCACCATCCTGCTGTCGGGTGCGATCTCCGACGGCTGGAGCATTGCCTCCGCGCTCGCGCTCGGCGCCGACCTCGCCTACATGGGGACGCGCTTCATCGCCACCGAAGAGGCGAATGCCGACCTCGCCTACAAGAAGGCGCTGACCGAGCACGCCGCCCATGACATCGTCTATTCGAACCTGTTCACCGGCGTGCACGGCAATTATCTCGGCCCGTCGATCGTGGCCGCGGGCCTCGATCCCGACAATTTGCCGGTCGCTGACAAGACCAAGATGAATTTCGGCTCCGGCGGCAACACCAAGTCCAAGGCATGGCGCGACATCTGGGGCTCGGGCCAGGGCATCGGCCAGATCAATGATGCACCGCCGGTCGCCGAACTCGTAACGCGCCTGAAAGCCGAATTCGACGACGCCGGCAGCGACTTTCTCAGGCGAGCGCGCGCTTAGGCGGCGCACTCTCGGCTTCGACAACAAATGAAAACAGAGAGATGGGAACGATGAGCGTGTCACGCACTGCATTGAGCATGGTGTTCGCATTGATGGCGACCGCAGCCGTCGCCGCCGATGACAAGGGCGAAATCCGCATCGGCCAGACGCTGCCCTATAGCGGGCCGGTGTCCGGCTTCGGCACCATCGGCCGGGCGCAAGAGGCCTATTTCGACAAGGTCAACGCGGACGGCGGCATCAACGGCCGCAAGGTCAAGTTCATCACTCTCGACGATGCCTACTCGCCGCCCAAGACCGTCGAGCAGACCCGAAAGCTGGTCGAGCAGGAAGAAGTGCTTGTCATGTTCGGCTCGCTGGGCACCGCAACCAACAACGCCGTGCACCGCTACCTTAACAACAAGAAGGTTCCGCAGCTGTTCGTGCTGAGCGGCGCCACCAAGTGGGCCGACCCGAAGCATTACCCATGGACCATGCCGGGCATGGCGACCTATCAGTCCGAGGGCGTCGTCTATGCCAAGTACATCTTGCAGACCAAGCCGGACGCGAAGATCGCCATCCTGGCGCAAAACGATGATTTCGGCCGCGACTATGTCGCCGGCTTCAAGCGCGCGCTGGGAGACAAGGCCGCGACCATGATCGTCTCCGAGGCGAGCTATGAGACCAGCGCGCCGACCATCGCTTCGCAGCTTGCGACGCTGAAAGCCTCCGGCGCCAATGTGATGTTCGGCGTCGTGCTCGGGAAGTTCACCTCGCAGATGATCAAGGGCGTTGCCGAACTGAACTGGAAGCCGGACCTGTTGTTCGTGCCGACATCGGCGTCATCGATCTCGTTCCTGGAGCCCGGCGGACTGGAAAACGCGGTCGGGCTGATTTCGTCGAGCAACCAGAAGGACACGATGGACGCGCAATGGGCCAATGATGCCGGCGTGAAGGAGTATTTCGCGTTCATGAAGAAGTATCTGCCCAATGCCGACCTGAACAATTCGAATTACGCGGCGAGCTATCATTATGCCAACCTGATGACGAAGGTGCTGACGGCCTGCAAGGACGATCTCAGCCGGGAGAATATCATGCGGCAGGCCGCTTCGCTGCGCCAGGTTTCGCTGCCGCTGCTGTTGCCTGATATAACGGTGTCGACCGATGCCGAGGATTATCTGCCGTTCCAGCAATTGCGGCTGCGGCGCTTCGACGGCAAGAGCTGGGTCGGTTTCGGTGAAATCCTGGACGACCGATAAGGGAGTGTGGTGAGTACGAACCAAATCGGCAGACGTCATCCCCGCGTAACGGCTTTGCCGTTGTCGCTGGAGGTGCGAGCCTTGCGGTGCACTTGCACCGCTGGGCGAGCCTCGAAGGATGGACCACGGGCGCTTCTCATCCTTCGAGGCTCGCCGAAGAGGCTCGCACCTCAGGATGACGCGATAGGGTGCGAGCTGGCAGCTTCAAACTAACTCATCATGCTTTAGGGAGCACGTGACGGTGATCATCGGCGGCGAACGCACAATTACCTATCCGGAAATCCATGACCGCATCGCACGCGCGGCGACCGGATTTCAAAGCCTCGGCCTTGGTGGCGGCACGCCGGTCGCGATGATGCTGCGCAATGATTTTGCGTTGTTCGAAGTTACCGGCGCAGCCGCGGCGCTTGGCAGCCCGGTGGTGCCGATCAACTGGCACCTGAAGGCCGAGGAGGTCGCCTATATCCTCGCTGACAGCGGCGCCGAGATCCTGGTCTGCCATGCGGACCTGTTGCCGCAGATCAGGGACGGGCTACCAGCCCATATCAAGCTGCTGATCGTAACCACACCGCTGGAGATCGCCACGGCGTTCAATGTTCCGGCTGCGCTGACGAAGGTTCCGGACGGCATGACCGACTGGGACGTCTGGCGCGACACCCATGCGCCATCGCAGGAGCCGCCGATCGGGAGCGCGCCGATGTTCTATACGTCAGGCACCACGGGCCTGCCCAAGGGCGTGCGGCGCAAGCCGATGAAGCCGGAGCAGCAGGCGGCCTCGGCACGAGTCGGTGGCATCGCCTATGGCGTCAAACCCAACGAGGATCAAGTCATCCTGATGAACGGCCCGATGTATCATTCGGCGCCAAGCTCCTACGGCATGCTGGCGTTTCGGAGCGGCTGCACAATCGTGCTCGAACCGCGTTTCGATCCCGAGGACATGCTGCAACTGATCGCGCGCCATCGCGTCACCCACATGCATATGGTGCCGACGATGTTCGTGCGGCTGCTGCGCCTGCCGGACGAGGTGAAGCAACGTTACGACCTGTCGTCGCTGCGCTTCGTCGTCCACGGCGCGGCCCCCTGCCCGCCGCAGGTCAAGCGCGCCATGATCGACTGGTGGGGACCGGTCATCAGCGAATATTTCGGCTCGACTGAAACTGGAATCCCGGTGTGGCATTCGGCCGGGGAGGCGCTGGCCAAGCCCGGCACCGTCGGCCGCGCCATCGAAGGCGGCGTCGTCAAGATCTTCCGCCCCGACGGCGAACTGTGCGGCGTCAACGAACCCGGCGAGATCTTCATGCGACAGATGTCGGTGCCGGACTTCGATTACCACGGCAAGGCCGAGGCGCGCGCCGAGGCCGGGCGCGACGGCCTCGTCAGCGTCGGTGACGTCGGCTATCTCGACGAAGACGGCTATCTGTTCCTGTGCGACCGCAAACGCGACATGGTGATATCAGGCGGCGTCAACATCTATCCCGCCGAAATCGAGAACGCGCTGATCGGCATGGACGGCGTGCGCGACTGCGCGGTGTTCGGCATTCCCGACGACGAATTCGGCGAGCGGCTGTTTGCCTGCATCGAGCCCGACACCGATGCCACGCTTTCGCCGGCGGCAGTGCGGGAATTCTTGCGCACCCGCCTCGCCAATTTCAAGGTGCCAAAGGACATCCAGTTCATGGACGCGATGCCGCGCGAGGCCACCGGCAAGATTTTCAAGCGCAAGCTGCGCGATCTGCATGCGGAAGGCCGCCTGCGCGCGGCCAGGTGACGGCGGCGCAGAAAAGCAAACGGCGTTTCAAACGGACAGTGTTTTAAACGTCCTTGTTGAACATACTTGCTGTTGCAAAATGGTCATTGGAGAGCGCAAAGATCAGGGCATATCAAGCGTAGGGACCTGACACATGCACGCCACTGATTTTATCGTCGCCCGCCATGATCTGCAGCAATACAAAGTGATCGAGACAGAGCTACCCAACGCGGGCACATTGCCGGGTGAGTCGTTGCTGGTCAAAGTTGTCAGTTTCGCCTTCACCGCCAACAACATCACCTACGCCGTGCTTGGCGACCAGTTCAATTACTGGCAGCTGTTTCCTGCGCCAAAGGGTTTCGGCAATATTCCGGTGTGGGGATTCGGCGACGTGATCGCGTCGAAGCATCCTGATATTGCCGAGGGCGAACGCCTGTTCGGCTATTTCCCGATGGCGACGCACGTGGTGATCGAAGCGGCTGACGTTAGCAAGCACGGCCTGCGCGATGCCGCCGCGCATCGACAAGTCGCTGCGCCGGTCTACAACGCCTATGCCCGTGTCAGCGGCGATCCCTCCTTCGCCGGACGTCGGGGCGATTTTCAGGCGCTGCTACGACCGCTGTTCATGCTGTCCTTTCTGGTCGATGATTTCCTCGCCGAGAACGATTTCTTCGGCGCGCAGAGCGTGATGCTCTCCTCGGCCTCCAGCAAGACCGCGTTCGGGCTTGCGCATCTGCTGCACACAAGGCGCAATGGAATCAAGGTAATCGGGCTCACCTCGGCACCCAATGTCGACTTCGTGAAATCGCTCGGCTGTTACGACGAGGTCGTGACCTATGACGCCGTGACATCGTTGCCGCCGGATTCACCTGTCGCGTTGGTGGACATGGCGGGGAACAGCGAATTGCGCGCGACGCTGCATAACCATTTCGGCGACCAGATGAAATATTCCGGACGCATCGGACTTACCCATCGCAGTTCGTCGCCCGACGAGCCGGAATTGCCCGGCGCCAAGCCCACCTGGTACTCCGCGCCCGTCCAGATTCGCAAACGCGCGAAGGAATGGGGCTCGGGCGGCGTCGGCACGCGGTTCGGCGCGGCATGGTCGGGTTTTGCGCCGAAGCTGGACGGGTGGCTCACCGTGATCGAAGGCCGCGGCCCGGCGGCGGTGCAACGGGTCTATCTCGACACCCTCAACGGCCGTGTGCCGCCGGACCAGGGGCATATCCTGTCGATTTAGAGATAACCGCTATCTCCTCGCGCCCTTTCTGCAGCCTCCCGAATGGGTATAGGCTCGCGGAACAGGGAAACGCCGCACAGACGGCCGGTGACGAGAAACGCGCATGCTCGACAAGACGGACGATATTTCGGTGGCCGCCGACAACTGGCTGGCGCAGTTCGAAGAGGCGCTGGCGAAATCCGATAGCGGCCTGCTGAAGGCGCTGTTCCATGCCGACAGCCATTGGCGCGACGTGCTGGCGTTGAGCTGGAACATCCAGACCGTCAACGGCGCGGACGCGATCCTGAAAGAGTTCGCGCTTCACGCGCCGGCCGCTGGCCCTGTTGGATTTGCGGTCGATCCCAACCGCGCCGCCCCCCGCAAGGTGATGCGCGCGGGCACCAACGCAATCGAGGCAATCTTCAAGTTCGAGACCAGGGTCGGGCGCGGCAGCGGCATCATCCGCCTGATTCCGGATGCCGACAATGTCCTGAAGGCCTGGACGCTGCTGACCGAGCTTGGCGAGCTCAAGGGTTTTGAGGAGCAGATCGGCGTCGCGCGGCCACGTGGCAACGCCTATTCGCGCGATTTCCGCGGCCCCAACTGGCTCGACCTGCGCAAGGCCTCCGCCGGCTATGCCGAACACGATCCGACCGTGCTGGTGATCGGCGGCGGACAATCCGGCCTCTCGATCGCGGCGCGGCTGAAGCAATTGAACGTCGATACGCTGATCGTCGATCGCGAGAAACGCATCGGCGACAACTGGCGCAAGCGCTACCACGCGCTGACGCTGCATAATCAAGTGCAGGTCAACCACCTGCCCTACATGCTTTTCCCGCCGAACTGGCCGACCTACATCCCGAAGGACAAGCTCGCCAACTGGTTCGAGGCCTATGTCGAAGCCATGGAGTTGAACTTCTGGACCGAGACGGAATTCGAGGGCGGCAGCTACGACGAGAAGGAGCAGCGCTGGACCGTGACGCTGCGCCGCGCCGACGGCAGCACGCGCACCATGCAGCCGCGCCACGTGGTGCTTGCGACCGGCGTCAGCGGCATTCCGAGCAAGCCCGACATTGCCGGCCTGAAGGATTTCAAGGGCAGCGTGATGCACTCCAGCCAGTACGACGACGGCGAGAACTGGAAGGGCAAGCGCGCGATCGTGGTCGGCACCGGCAACAGCGGCCACGACATCGCGCAAGACCTGCATTCGAGCGGCGCCCATGTCACGCTGTTTCAGCGCTCATCGACGCTGGTCGTCAGCATCGAACCCTCGGCGCAGCTGGTGTACGCGCCCTATAATGAGGGCACGCTCGAGGACAACGATCTGATCGCGACCTCGATGCCGTTGCAAGTCGCGCGGAAGAGCCACGCGCTGACCTGCGCGAAGTCGAAAGAGCTCGACAAGGACCTGCTCGACGGGCTGCAACGCGCCGGCTTCAAGCTCGATTTCGGCGAGGACAATACCGGCTGGCAGTTCAAGTACCTCACCCGTGGCGGCGGTTATTACTTCAACGTCGGCTGCTCCGATTTGATCGTCAAAGGCGATATCGCTCTGAAGCAATTCGCCGATGTCGATGGTTTTGTAACTGACGGTGTCAAGATGAAGGACGGCGAGACCATCGCCGCCGATCTCGTCGTGCTGGCGACCGGCTACAAGCGACAGGAAGAGCTGGTGCGGTTGTTGTTCGGCGAAGCCGTCATGAACCGCGTCGGCACCATCTGGGGTTTTGGCGAGGGCCAGGAACTGCGCAACATGTACACCCGCACCGGCCAGCCCGGCCTGTGGTTCATCGCCGGCGGCCTTGCGCAATGCCGCATCGGATCGAAGCATCTGGCGCTGCAGATCAAGGCGATCGAGGAAGGGTTGCTGCCGCGCGGCGCGAAGCCGGCGGCGGCCGTCGCGTGAATCACAGCTAACATCATGGGGGAATAAACATGCCGTCCATTCTCGGCTCGGGCGAACATCGCTATCGCGTGGTGGAGAACTGGGCGAAGCTGCCCGATGGCTGGAGCCTCTCCGACGTCGCTTCCGTCGCGGTCGACAGCCGCGACCGCATCTACGTCTTCAACCGCGGCGCCCATCCGATGGTGGTGCTGGATCGCGAGGGGAATTTCCTCAGGAGCTGGGGCGAAGGCCTGTTCAACCGCGCCCATGGGCTGCACATCGACGCCGACGACAATCTCTATTGCACCGATGACGGCGACCACACCGTGCGCAAGTGCTCGGTCGACGGCAAGGTGCTGCTCACGATCGGCATCCCGAACCGCCCGAAGCCATATATGAGCGGCGAGCCGTTCCACCGCTGCACCCACACCGCGCTGTCGCCGAAGGGCGAGATCTACGTCTCGGACGGCTACGGCAATGCCTGCGTCCATAAATACACGCCCGACGGCAAGCTGCTGAAGAGCTGGGGCGAGCCGGGTTCCGATCCCGGCCAGTTCAACATCGTCCACAATATCGCTACCGATGTCGACGGCTTCGTCTACGTCGCCGACCGCGAGAACCATCGCGTGCAGGTGTTCGACGGCAACGGCAAATACGAGACCCAGTGGAACAATCTGCACCGGCCCTGCGCGCTGCATTGCTGCGGCGGCAAGCAGCCGCATTTCATCGTCGGCGAGCTCGGCCCGGGCATGCCGGTCAACCTGAACGTGCCGAATCTCGGGCCGCGGCTCTCCATCGTCGACGCCAAGGGCCAGCGGATCGCCCGGCTCGGTGGCGAGGACGGCCCGGGGATAGACACCGGCAAATTCCTCGCGCCCCACGGCCTGGCGCTGGATTCCAGAGGCGACATCTATGTCGGCGAGGTCGGCGTCACCAACTGGAAGACCAGCTTTCCCGACACGCCGATGCCCTCAGAGGTCGGTGTCGGCCGCTGTCTGCAGAAGCTGGAGAAGGTTTAGCGGCGGCCGCGCGGCTCGGGGGTGGCACGCCCGATCACGATGGATTGACCGCGGATGCCCGCCCCTGCAGGTGCCTTGGAGATGCCCTGGAGGCCCGCGAAATCATGGCGATTCGTGGGCGGCATATGCTGGATAAGGCCCGGAACGCTCTTCACAATCCCGTCACGCTGCCTGTAGTATGCAGGGCGCATGCTGCTTCGCAGCTAACATGGGAGTCAGGAGCGTTTCTTGAACGCACACGTCTCGCAAGGCGGATGGCCGGTACTGGTGCTGAACGCGGATTTCCGGCCGCTGAGTTACTACCCGCTGTCTCTCTGGTCGTGGCAGGACGCGATCAAGGCGGTGTTCCTCGACCGCGTCAACATCGTCGAGCATTACGACCGCGCGGTGCACAGCCCGAGCTTCGAGATCCAGCTGCCGAGCGTGGTGTCGCTCAAATCCTTCGTCAAGCCGACCACGCATCCCGCCTTCACCCGGTTCAACGTCTTCCTGCGCGACCGGTTCAGCTGCCAATATTGCCTGGCGCATGACGACCTCACCTTCGATCACATCATCCCGCGCAGCAAGGGCGGCCAGACCACCTGGGAGAACGTCGTCGCGGCCTGCTCGCCGTGCAATCTGCGCAAGGGCAATCTGACGCCACAGCAGGCGCGGATGTTCCCGCGGCAACACCCGTTCGCGCCGACCGTGCATCAACTGCACCGCAACGGCCGCCTGTTCCCGCCGAACTATCTGCACGATAGCTGGCTGGATTATTTGTATTGGGACACCGAGCTCGATCCGTAGGATTGGGCGGCAGCGCATCGAATCACAACTTTCGGATTTATGTTCAATTTACCCTGCTTTGGCATGCGCGAGCTCCAGGCATCGGATTCCAACGCAAGCCGCCATATGCTGGGCCGCATGCACAAGATCAGTCCGTTGTTCGACGCATATACGCTTCCGAGCGGGCTCGCCCTGATCGGCGCGACCTTAACCCCGTTATGTTCGCTCTTTCTCTTTGCGCCAGCGAGCACGGGCTTAGCCGATGCGATGCTGATCGCTTTCATGACCGCATCATTGGCGGCGGCCGTCTTCTACTACACCGGCGTTCAGCTTCTCAGCACCTTCGGTTTACCTCGCGATGCAACGATGCGGGAGTTTCATCGCTTCATTACGAGCGACAACCATGGCAGCTAACCGACCAACCGTTCGATCCTTGCTCTGTGCGGTGGTATTTTTGGCCGCGATGTTCCTCTATGTGCGCTTCGCCCTCCATCTTTTGCTGGCGCTGATTGGGCTCAGGGTGTTGCATTCGGCATTTGCGCCACTCGCGAGGAAGTATGGCTGGGGCAGCGAAAGGCGCCTCGCGCGGCATTTCAGCCGTCCTCCGCTGATCGACCAATCCAAACGGTTATGTGTCGAACCCGGCCTGCGGTGATAGTGACTGCCCTCCCTCACCACTGCGCCCTCAACCGATCCGCCATTCGCTCGGCGATCGCGACCGTCGTCAGATGCGTGTTGGCGCGCGGGACTTCGGGCATGATGGAGGCGTCGATGACGCGCAAACCAGTGCAGCCGATCACGCGGCATTCGGGATCAACCACGGCGCGAGGGTCGTCGGCGGCGCCCATGCGGCAGGTGCCGCTGGCGTGCTGGGCGTCGCTGCACTCAGTGAACAGCCAGTCGTCGAGCTCAGTGGCGCTGAGCGCCTCGTCCATCGAGCGTCCGGTCGCGCCATACTCGACCCGGTGGGCGATGTCGGTGATGGCGGGCTGCAGGCAGATCTCGCGCAGGCGGCGCACGCCGTCGCGCATCCGAATGAGATCGCTGCGATCGGACAGCATGCGCTCCTCCACCGCCGGATCGATGGTCGGGTCTGTCGTGGTGATGCGGACGTGGCCCTGGCTGAACGCCTGATAGACCGACACCGCGATGCGGCCGCGCGCGGTGCTGGCCGTCTGATTGACGTCGCGAGCGAGGTTGCCGGCGATCATGATCATATCGTTCTCACCGGCGTCTGCGAGGCCGGAGCTGTAGCGCAGGCAGCAATTGGTGTGCCGGTGCATCAGCGTGTTGACCTGGCCGTGCTCGCGTAAGTGCAGCAGCGCATCCATGATCGGATGATCGAGCAGGTTTTCGCCCACCGGCAGGTCGGCCAGAACAGGGATGCCCAACCCTTCCAGCAATGGCGCAGGACCGATGCCGGAGCGCTGCAGAATCGCGGGCGAGTGAATGGCACCGGCGCAGAGGATCACCTCATGCTTCGCCGCGGGTGCATATGATTTGCCGCCGATGCGCACCCGGACCGCGCGGGCGTGCAGCCGGTTGCCTTCGAACTCGATTCCTTCGACCAGGGCATCACCGACGATCCGCAGATTCTCGCGGCCGCGCGCCGGCTCCAGATAGCCGTCATTGGTGGAGACGCGGCGCCCGGCCTCGCTGTTGATGGCGTAGGGCGACACACCGGTGCCATCAGGCGCGTTGTGGTCGTCGCACCAGCCATAGCCGAGCCCGAGCGCGGACTGGCGCAGCGCCCGGTCCACATTTCCCCAATCCGGCACCGGCGCGCGATACACCGGGATCGGGCCGCGATCGCCGTGATAGGGCGCGTCGGGAAAATTCTTGTCGGTCTCGAGCTTGCAGAACCAGGGCAGCATCGCGTCCCAGCCCCACCCCTCGCAGCCGCTTCTCTCCCAGCGGTCGAGATCGTCGGGCACCGCGCGGATGGCGATCTGGCCGTTGATCGTGGAACTGCCGCCCATGGCACGCCCGCGCCACAGCAGGCGCGGCGCCTGCCGCTCGGTTCGCCTTGCCAAGAGCTTGGGCCAGCGGAAATTGTCATCGCCGATGGCGCGCATCGGGTTCGGGATCTGGATGTGCTCCGGCGTGTCGGCGGTGCGAAAATCCTGCCCGGCCTCGAGCAGCAGCACGCGGTGCAAGGGATCCTCGCTGAGGCGCGCGGCCAGCGTGGCACCGGCGGAGCCGCCGCCGATGATGATCGTGTCGTACTCGGAATCAATCATGCTACGAGGTTGTTCCGATCTTTTCGCGCTTAAACAATTTGCTGAAATGAGCTGAGCGGTCGTCGTAGCTTACGTCGCTCTCCCCTTCCTCCCGATCGAGAACGAACTCAGCTTCGAGGTCGACATGATTGTAGGCGAGAATGCTCATTTCGCCGGGTTCGCGTTCCATATCCCGAAGGAGGAGCTGCGACACATATTCTTCGGTCGTCAAACCCTGCTGTTTAGCGCGGTTGGCGGCTGCCGTCGCGACCGCACGGTCAATATTGATGGTCGCGAGTTCACCCATGTGCTGTACCTCGTCCCAACTCAGCCCAGCGACATATCCAGCGGCGGCGCGACGTTATCCGGCAACGGACAGACATAGGGCGTGCGGGCGGTGCGCTTCTTGAGGTCGGCTTTCGCGGCGGCGATCAGCTCCGGCTCGCCCAGCGCCTGGACGCCGAGCGCGGCCATCGCCTTGGCGGCCTGCACCATGGCCTTGTGGGCATGCGGGCTCTTGCCCTGGGCGACGATCTGCCAGGTGTGAAACGGCGTTCCGATGGCGACCGTGGGGGCATGGACCTGAACGGTCGGGACCACCCAGCTGACATCGCCGACATCGGTCGAGCCGATCTGCGGATTGCGTTTTGCATTTAGCGGCACGATGAAATCGGCCAGTGGGCGGTCGGTCGGATCCATGCCGATCGAATGATAGACGGAGGCGATGTCCTTGTCGGTCAAAGTGGCGCGGATCTTCGTGGCGAATTCCTTGTCCGCTTCGTCGAAATGCGGGGGACCAAGTTCTTCCATGATGCGGTGCAGGGTTTGCTCGAGCGGGGTGTTGTCCAGAACATTGGAGACGGCGGAAATGATCCGCATCTCCACACTCGTTTCGGTCATCAGCGCGGCGCCTTGCGCGATCTTGTGCACGCGCCCTACCAACGCGTTCATCCCGGGCAGATCGCGGTCGCGGATCGAATAGCGCACGCGGGCGTGGGCCTGCACCACGTTGGGGGCAATGCCGCCGGTGTCGAGCAGCGCATAATGCACGCGGGCTTCGCTCGGCATGTGCTCGCGCATGTAGTTGACGCCGACATTCATCAGTTCCACCGCATCGAGCGCGCTGCGGCCAAGATGCGGCGAGACCGCGGCATGCGACGCGCGCCCGGTGAAGATGAAATCGGCGCGCGTGTTGGCAAGCGACGGCGTCACCGCGACCTCCCAGAAACTGTTGGGGTGCCAGGTGATGGCGATGTCGGCATCATCGAAGGCGCCCGAGCGCACCATGAAGGTTTTCGCCGCACCACCTTCTTCGGCGGGGCAGCCGTAATAGCGCACGCGGCCCGGAATCTTGCTCGCGGCAAGCCAATCCTTCACGGCGGTAGCGGCGAGCAGTGCCGCCGAGCCCAACAGGTTGTGGCCGCAGCCATGGCCATGGCCGCCGGCCTCGATGGGGCGGTGTTCCGCGACGCCCGCCTCCTGGCTGAGGCCGGGCAGCGCATCATATTCGCCAAGGAAGGCGATGACGGGACCGCCTTCTCCCCATTCGCCCATCAGGGCGGTGGGAATATCGGCGACATTCTCGGTGATGCGGAAACCCTGATGGCGCAGTTCGGCCAGATGTTCGGCGGCAGAGCGCGCCTCGGTGTAGCAGACCTCGGGCATCGCCCAGACCCTGTCGGCCAAATCGATGAAGCGCGGCTTGATGACGTCAATGCCCCGCCAGATGTCGCTGCGATTGTCCATGCTACGGTCCCCAATCGTTGTTTGGATGAAATCGTATCAGCTTCGCCTGACGCGGCCTAGCGCCGGGCGGGTGACCTGCCATGCGGCCGACGCGATGAATATGCGCCTGCAACCTCGCGGCGCGATGCGCCCGAGCTTTGCTGGAAATCTCGCCCACTCATTGAGAGGGCGCAGGGAAGACCGGGTGCGCGCTGCACCCGCGGTCTCGTGTGCGAATAGTGCAAAGAAAGCTGCACACGAGCATACAGGGCAGCGGAGAACACCCGGCCTTCCCTGCGCAATGGCTTTACGGCTTATGCCGTGCTCTCCCCGGAGACGAGTTCTTGGTTGACTCCGTCGCTGCCGTTCGGCTCTCGCCTACCCGACAGCTTGACACCTGCAACGGGTGCCAGGACCACACGGTTTTGCCGTACGCTTATCCACGCCGTCGTCGAGGCGTAAACCAGCGTCCACCGCAACCCGTCCAACGTCCGTGACGACGGCCGACGCCCTTCTGAGTAGGACGGGATGGGCAAACATATGCACCTGATTTTCCTTCTGGTAAACAGAAATATCTTTTATTTTGGGGCTTGACATGGATTCTGGAAACCGGAAGTGATTTGCCCGTCGGGTCGTTTTGCCGCACTTAACCGTCATTGCGAGCGCAGCGAAGCAATCCATTCCTCGGCTGGGCGCGCCATGGATTGCTTCGCTGCGCTCGCAATGACGAGGAGAGAACGACATCCAAATCAAGCTTCGACGACCCCGGGAAGACCTGGACGCTGTGAGACATTGCGCCTTGCGTGAGGATCGCTTTGCCTGCACGGAGGTTCTGCTACAGTGTCGATCGCCAACAAAGGAAAAACAAAATGGATCTGGGCTTGAAGGGACGAAACGCCGTCATCCTCGGCGGCACGCGCGGCATTGGGCGGGCGATCGCCGATACGTTGGCGGGCGAAGGCGGCAATGTCGCGGTTTGCGCGCGTAACGCCGATCAGGTCGCAAGCGCCGTTGCCGAGCTGAAGGCGCGGGGCGTCAAGGCCACCGGCGCTTCCGTCGATATCACCGACGCGGCGGCGCTGAAATCATGGGTCGGCGGCGCAGCTGCAGAACTCGGCGGCATCGACATGCTGTTCTCCAATGCCGGCGCCATGGCGCAAGGCGGCGATGTCGCATCCTGGGAGCAGAATTTCCGGCTCGACGTGCTGGGCGCCGTCAATGCGTTCGAAGCCGCGCGGCCGTTCCTCGAAGCGAGTGGCGAGAAGAGCGGCGACGCGGCCTTTGTGATCATCTCGTCAGTCTCGGCGGCACAGGCCGACAACGCCAGCTCCTACGGTCCGATCAAGGCGGCGCTGGTGCACATGGCCAAGGGCCTGGCGCGGCAATACGCGTCGAAGAAAATCCGCGTCAACGTGGTGTCGCCCGGCACGGTCTATTTCAAGGGCGGCGTCTGGAACATGATCGAGCAGAACATGCCGAAGCGCTATCAGGACGCGCTGACGCGCAACCCGACCGGCCGCATGGCGACGCCGCAGGAAATCGCCAATGCCGCCGTGTTCCTGGCGAGCCCGGCGTCGTCATTCACGACGGGGTCGAACCTCCTCGTCGATGGCGCGATCTCGAACCGGGTGAATTTCTGATACGTTACCGATCGCCAGTTGCCGGGATTGACTCGACAACTGACTCGGCGAGACTTTGGCTTGCTCTACTTTAGCTTGCTCTCCTGTGCGGAGCGCGTTATTTTGACGTCACTCAACCCTGAAAGGAGGGCCGCGCGATGATGACGTTCTTCCGGCACTATCGCCAGCGTGGCCCGGTCAACGCCCTGCAAATGCGTTTGCAGGGCTGACCAGAGACTTCTCTTCTTCCTGGTCTGCCCTTCGTGGCCATGCGGCGTTGCGCGTTCCTAACGCTCGCGCCTGCATTCTCATTCATCGCCGCGCTTTGACACCGACATCCGACGATGGCTGCGTGCCCGGATATCGTGATCGCCGGCAGGACCAGAGAACGATCATGACGCTTATTACCATCCGCAATCTCGGCGTGACGCTGAGCGCGCCGCTGTTTTCCCGGCTGAACCTCGTCGTCAATCCCGGCGACCGGATCGGGCTTGTCGCCGCCAACGGTCGCGGAAAATCCACCCTGCTGCGCTGTATGGCAGGCACCATGGAAGCGAGCGAGGGCGAGATCACCCGGTCGCGCGGGCTGACGGTCGGCTGTGTCGAGCAGTACGTGCCGGAAGCCCTGATGGAGACGCCCCTCTATGCCGCCGTGCTCGAGGCGCTCTCCGCCGAACAACGGCTCAGCGAACGCTGGCGGGTCGACGTTGCCCTGGAATCGCTCGACGTGCCCGAGGCGCTGCGGCAGCGGCCGCTGAAGCAGTTGAGCGGCGGCTGGCAGCGGCTTGCCATGCTCGCGGGCGTGCTGATGACGGAGGCCGACGTGCTGCTGCTCGACGAGCCGACCAACCATCTCGACCTCACCAGGATCAGCCAGCTTGAAAACTGGCTGAACGCGCTGCCGCGCGAGATGCCCGTCGTCATATCCAGCCACGACCGCGCCTTCCTCGATGCGACCACGAACCGGACGCTGTTCCTGCGGCCGGAGCAGTCGCAGCTGTTTTCATTGCCCTATACGCGGGCACGCGCCGCACTCCGTGAAGTGGACGCTTCCGACGAGCGGCGCTATCAGCATGACCTCAAGACCGCCCAACAGCTGCGCCAGCAAGCTGCGAAGCTGAGCAACATTGGCATCAATTCCGGCAGCGACCTGCTGTTGTCGAAAACCAGGCAGTTGAAGCAGCGGGCCGGGAAACTGGAAGATGCCGCAAAGCCCGGGCATCTCGAACGATCCGCAGGCACCATCAGGCTCGCCAATCGCGGCACCCACGCCAAGGTGATGGTGACGCTGGACGACGCCACGGTCGAGACGCCGGATGGCAGGCTGCTGTTTCGGACCGGCAAGCAGTTCATCTGCAAGGGAGACCGGATCGTGCTGCTCGGGTTGAACGGGGCAGGCAAGACCCGGTTCGTCGCCATGCTGCGCGCGGCAATCGAAAATCGAGACGCGGTGCACGCCGGCATCAAGGCCACGCAGTCGCTGGTTCTCGGCTATTGCGATCAGGCGCTTGCCGGTCTTGCCGATGCCGACACTCCGGCACACACGATCATCCGCCGCTTCGATGTCGGCGATCAGCGTGCGCGCACCTTGCTCGCAGGTGCCGGCCTCTCGATCGAGATGCAGAGCCGTCCGATCGGCCAGCTTTCCGGCGGACAGAAGGCGCGGCTGGGCATGCTGTTGCTGCGGCTTGCCCAGCCAAACTTCTATCTGCTCGATGAACCCACCAATCATCTTGACATCGAGGGGCAGGAAGCCCTGGAGGCTGAACTAATGGTTCATCAGGCAAGCTGCCTGCTGGTGTCACATGACCGCAACTTCGTGCGGACGGTGGGCAATCGTTTCTGGCTGATCGACAAGAAGAAGCTGGTCGAACTGGAGGAACCGGAAGGGCTGTTTGCAGCGGTCAGTTAGCGCCGCCATGACAGCCCGTTTGCTGTGTGACACGCGTCACGGTGGCAGCCCGGCACCCGTCGTATCCCTGTCATCAGGGACGGCGGGAATGGTCTCGCTGCAGGGAAAACGGGAGACGACAATGACCAAGTTCAGGAATTCAGATCGCAACGACCAGTCGGCCCTGATCGACGACGCGCAGCTCGAGATCGTGGTGGGCGGCGCGATGGACTCCAGGCTAGCGAAGATGCTTGCGGAGCGCGCCGTTGGCGGATGGATCATGCAGGACATCTGGACCCGGCCGACGCTCGGCACCTATCACTAGGTTACGAATGAGGCCGCCTCGCCTGGCGGCACCCGCGCTTCCGGCACAGGCCCTCGAACTTGTCCGCCTTGTCGCCGAGTTCGCGAAGCGGGACCTGCTGGCGCGAAGGCCCCACCACCCTCACCAGCGACTTCGCCTGCCGCAGCGCCGGGAACAGCGGATCGCTGCCCGCGGGCGGCGTCTGGTCAACGCCTTATCGCAGGCGGCTGACCAGCGCAATCAACTCGCCTTGCCGGTGGGTATCGGTCTTGCGGAAGATTGCCTTCAGATGTGAGCGCGCGGTTTCATGCGCTACTCCCATTTCCTGCGCGACTTCTTCCAGCGACTTGCCGCCGGCCAGACACAGGGTGATGCGCGCTTCCGATGGCGTCAGGCGGAAGGCCTGGCGCAGCATCGTCAACTGTTCGGCCTCGCCTTCGTCGAAGCCGGAGAGGATGAGAATGGCGCGGGCTCCGAGAAACGGACTGCGCGCCGCGCCATCGACCGGCAGCACACGGACGACGATCGGCGGCTTGCCGGCGCGGCGGACCACGATGGGCGCGACGCCGAGCGCATCGACGTCGGATGCCGTTCGCAGCCGGTCGAGGAAATTATTGAACGCCGCCTGCGCCCGCCTGTCGCCGAGAACGAGGCGCTGCCCGATGATCCTGATATCGCCACCAAGCGCCGCTTCCGCCGGCGGATTGATGTCGACGACCGATCCGAACCGGTCGAGCGCGATCGCGGCGCGCTTGATGAAGGCCAGTGCATTGGTGATGCTGGACAGCACGCCCCTTCCGACCGCAGTGGAAAGCGTGGCGGTCTCCGTCAATCGTTGGGACAGGCCGGCAAGCGCCGCCTTTTCGGATTCGTCAAAAGCGCCCTCACCGATCGTGCGTTGGATGGAAAAACCCCACAACGCGGAGCCTGCAAAAAATCCGATAACCGCAAACCAGCGCAGCCCGAAATTGTTCGCATGCGCATACAGGGGATCGCGAAGCATTTCCGGTTCAGAGCTGAAGATGTCCTGGTCGCTGACGATCTGACGGCCCGCGAGCAACAACGGCACGCCGCGCGACGCGCGAATGTCGTTTTCGTGGAAGCGATTGTCGAAATAGGATTTGAAAAACTCCCGCCCGGACTCCGTCATCGGCACGTCGGGCGTCCTGACGTCGCTTTGAAGCAGGCATGCCGCCGCTGAGTTGCTGGCGCTGCAGATGTCCTGCATCAAGGCCGGCCACATCGCAGGATCGATCACTGCATCGCCGAGCCGGTTGCTGATCGACTGCAGCCGGCCAACGTCCACCTTCGTCCCCATTGGTCAGCCTATGCCACTTCAGCCACGCGCTTCGAAACCGGCGTGCAAGACGAGTTCATGACAACGATTCTGCGCTGCAGGTTCCGACAAGGAACCTTCCAACGCCACCCCCATTTGGGTGAGACCGGCAGGTAACGTTACCAGCGCTTTCGCAGCAGGCCGGCCAATTTTGACTCGAAGCATAGCATCGCGTCGGCTAAATTAAAGGGCACCGGGGGCTAGAGGATTCTTAAACAATCAATTTTGTTCTTCCCGGGCGGCCGCTGGATTCACATCCAGCGGCCATTTCATTTTTGCGGCATGCCGTTTTAAGGCGTGCCGTTTTAAGCGTGTGTCATGGCTCCGCACCTCAATGAAAATCCCGCGACGGCGGCAGGATGCGGACGTTGCGCGGATGGCGGATCTTTTGCGCCGGTGTATCGGGGTGGTCGCGGCGGTCGTCGTTGAGCGGTTCGATCAGCGCAGGGCCCGCCGGCACCGGATGCTTGCGGCTGAGGGCATCGTTGGCCAGACCAATCAGATCGTGCGAGCGGTCGAACAGCCGCTGCGCGACCAGATGCGTCACGTGTTCCGGACTGCTCTGGATGTAGCCCTCGACCAGGATCAGGCGCGCGCCCATCACTTCCTTGCGGTACTTTTCCATCACCGCCGGCCACACCACGATGTTGGCGATCCCGGTTTCATCCTCCAGCGTCATGAAGACGACGCCCTTGGCGCTGCCCGGACGCTGTCGCACCAGCACCACGCCGGCGCAGCGGGCATGACGCCGGTCGTTGCGATGCGCGATATGTTCGCAAGGCACGATGCGCTCCTTTGAAAACTTTGCGCGCAAAAATTCCATCGGATGGCCCTTCAGCGACAGCCGGATGGTCTGATAGTCGGCAACCACCTGCTCCGGCAGCGGCATGTCAGGCAGCGGTTTGGCGTTTTCGTCCGGCTGCTCGCGCGCCACTGCGGCCTCGAACAGCGGCAGCGGCACATCGTCGGGCAGCCGGCGTACCGCCCACAGCGCGGCGCGGCGGTCGAGCCCGAGCGAACGGAACGCATCGGCATCCGCCAGCAGGATCAGCGCGCGTTTTGGTAGTGCGGTGTCGCGGGCGAATTCCTCCAGCGAGGTGAAGGGACGGCGCGTGCGGGCGGCGATGATGCGGTCGGCCCAGTCTTCCTTCACCTCTCCCGCTTGCGGGGGAGGTCGGATCGCATCGCTAGATGCGATCCGGGTGGGGGCTCTTTCCTCACGAAGAGTGTGACTCGCGGAGACACCCCCACCCGTAGCCGATGCCCCGCATCGGCGTTCTTCTAAAGAACGGCGGCCATAGGCCGCCTGTGCCTCCCCCGCAAGCGGGAGAGGGAGCGCAGTCCCTTCGCGGTTGGATTTTGATGTCTCCCGGAATGACGTTTGAATTTTTTTCAACCCCTCCTCATCGGGATCGGCCCATTTGAAACCATCGATCTGCCGGAACCCGAGCCGCACGGCGCAATATTTTCCTTCGCCCTCTTCCAGCGTGTTTTGCGCAAAGCTGTGCGACACGTCGATCCCGCGCACCTCGACGCCGTTCTTGCGGGCATCGCCGACGATCTGCGCAGGCGCATAAAAACCCATCGGCTGCGAGTTCAAGAGCCCGCAGCAGAACGCATCGGGATGGTAATGCTTGAGCCATGACGAGACATAGACGAGCTGCGCAAAACTCGCGGCATGGCTTTCCGGAAAACCGTAAGAGCCAAAACCCTTGATCTGGTTGAAGCAATTATTGGCGAACTCGGGATCGTAGCCGCGGCGGATCATGTTGCCGACCATCTTGGCTTCGAATTTGCCGATGGTTCCGAGATTGCGGAACGTTGCCATGGCGCGGCGCAATCCGTTGGCTTCCTCGGAGGTAAATTCCGCCGCCTCGATCGCGATACGCATCGCCTGTTCCTGGAACAAGGGAACGCCAAGCGTCTTGTGCAGCACGTTGCGCAACTCATCCTTGTTGCCGCCCTTTGGATAGGGATATTCGATATCCTCAGGCCGCATTTTTCGGCGCTTGAGATAGGGATGCACCATGTCGCCCTGGATCGGGCCGGGCCGCACGATCGCGACCTCGATGACGAGGTCGTAGAAGGTCCGCGGTTTTAAACGCGGCAGCATGTTCATCTGGGCGCGGCTCTCGACCTGGAACACGCCGAGCGATTCACCCCGCTGCAGCATTTGATAAACTGCGTCGTCGTCCTCCGATTTGATATCGGCCAGCTCGTATCGCTCACCCTTGTGATCGGCGATCAGATCAAAGCATTTGCGGATGCAGGTCAGCATGCCCAGCGCCAGCACGTCGACCTTCATCATGTGCAGGGCGTCGACGTCGTCCTTGTCCCATTCGATGAAGGTGCGGTCGTCCATCGCGGCGTTGCCGATCGGCACATAGGTATCGAGCCGATCCTGCGTCAGCACATAGCCGCCGACATGCTGCGACAGATGCCTTGGGAATTCGATCAGTTCGGTCGCCAGCGCCACCGCAAGCTCGATCATCGTATTCGCAGGGTCGAGCCCGGCCTGCCGGACCTGCATCTCGTTGAGGCCCTTGCCCCAGCTGCCCCACACCGTATCGGCCAGCGCGGCGGTAACGTCCTCCGTCAGCCCCAGCGCCTTGCCGACATCGCGGATAGCGCTGCGCGGCCGGTAATGGATCACGGTGGCAATGATCGCGGCGCGGTGGCGGCCGTAGCGCCGGTAGACATATTGCATCACCTCTTCGCGCCGCGAATGTTCGAAGTCGACGTCGATGTCGGGCGGCTCCAGCCGTTCCTTGGAAATGAACCGCTCGAACAACAAATCGACCTTGGTCGGATCGACCGAGGTAATGCCGAGCACATAGCAGACCGCCGAATTCGCCGCCGATCCCCTGCCCTGGCACAGGATGTTCTGGCTGCGCGCATAATGGACGATGTCGTGCACGGTGAGAAAATAATGCGCGTAGTTGAGCTCGGCGATCAGCGCCAGCTCCTTGCGCAAGGTGGCGCGAAGCGTGCCATCGATATCGCCGCCGAAATAACTGATAACACCCTGCCATGTCAGATCTTCCAGATGCTGTTGCGCGGTTTTCCCGGGCGGTACCGGCTCGTCCGGATATTGGTACTTGAGCTGGTCAAGCGAGAAATTGATACGGCCGGCAAAGCGCATGGTCTCGGCGATCGCGTCCGGCAGATCGCGAAACAGCCGCGCCATTTCCTGCGGCGGCTTGAGATAACGTTCGGCATTGGCCTCGAGCCGCTTGCCGACGGCCTCGATGGTGGTCTTCTCGCGGATGCAGGTCAGCACGTCCTGCAACGGGCGGCGGGCGGCATCGTGATACAGCACCTCGTTGGTCGCCAGCAGCGGCACCTTTGATGTCAGCGAGATCAGATGCAGCCGCGCCAGCCGGCGGCGGTCGTCGCCTCGGTACAGGAGGCTTGCGGCCAGCCACACGCCATCGGCGCGGCTACCCTTCAGGCGGTCCAGGATTTTCAAGGCGCCGGCCGAGTCGAAGCGATGCGGCAACGTCAGCACCAGGAGCTGGCCCTCGGAAAATTCCAGGAGGTCATCCAGTTTCAGATGACACTCGCCCTTGGCGATCCGCTCAGTATCGCCGCCGCGTTTGCCGCGGGTAAGCAACTGGCACAGCCGGCCATAGGCGGCACGGTCGTGCGGATAAACAAAAATATCCGGCGTGCCGTCCACGAAGACGATGCGCGAACCGATCAGAAGCTTTGGCTTGTGCAGCACTTCCGGGTTGTCGAGCTCCTTCCAGGCGCGCACCACACCGGCCAGCGTGTTGTGATCGGCGATGCCGATCACGGGAATACCAAGCCGGCTCGCCTCATGCACATAGGCGCGCGGATCGGACCCGCCGCGCAGGAACGAAAAGTTCGTGGTGATGCCGATTTCGGCATAGGCAGGCCTGTTCATGCGAACAGCCCGTGCACGAACCATTTGGGAGATACGGGTTCACCCTCCTCGTCGCTTCTGAGTTCGCCTTCATAGAGCCCATCGCGAAAAATCCAGAACCGCAATCCCTCCGCGTCCTCGATCCGGAAATAATCCCGCGTCAGCGCCTCGCCATTCTGCTTCCACCATTCCATAGCGATGCGTTCGGGGCCTTCCACCCGCACCACCGCATGGGTGACGCGCCGCCAGGTGAATTGATGCGGCGGCCCGTCGGGCACCGATGCAAACGGCACGTTGATGGGCTCAGGTCTCTCGAACAGCCGCAGCGGCCGCAGCGGCGGCTCATTCTCGATCCGCTCGGGCCAGGCGGCCTCTGTCGCCGCCGCCAGATGATGCTGCGCCGATACCGCCAATACCGCGCGCTCGGGGATATGGGTGTCCTGCGGCAGGTGTACGACCACGCGCTTTCCCCCGATCCGCGCGGCGATGCGGTCGATCAGGGCGGCGAGTTCGTCATTGTCGTGGACATTGGCGTCGAGATCGCGCTGCTGCTGCACCACGATTTCGGTGCGGCTGGCGGAGAGGCGTATCAGGTCAAAGCCGAAACCGGGATCGAGCGGATCGTTCAAGGCATCTAACCGCTCGCGAAACAACCGGTCGATC
Organism: Bradyrhizobium sp. AUGA SZCCT0169; assembly: GCF_018130085.1. Taxonomy (NCBI): domain Bacteria; kingdom Pseudomonadati; phylum Pseudomonadota; class Alphaproteobacteria; order Hyphomicrobiales; family Nitrobacteraceae; genus Bradyrhizobium; species Bradyrhizobium sp. AUGA SZCCT0169. Next base: position 64,418 of record NZ_JAFCMC010000008.1, read on the forward strand.
ACCACAGGCTTCGTCACCGGACGTCCGGTATCGACCGTAATGTTGCGCACTGCGCCGTCGGTGCGGAAGAAACTCGCTTCCAGCCGCCGCGCGCCCTTGCCCTGCTTGTCCATCGCTGACACCAGCATGCCCGCGAGCGCCGACAGGTTCATCGCGATCACCGTGTCGGTGGCAACAGGCTCGGGAAAGCGTTTTTCGACGATGTAATCCGGCAAGGGTTTGCGCGGGCTGATCGGCGCATCGCCCTGCCCCAACGCGTGTTCGAGCAAAGTCGTGAAGCCGGCGCCAAACCGCGCCGTGATCTCGTGGCGCCCGCGCGCGGCGACATCGCCGATGGTTTTCAGCCCGGCGCGGCGCAGGCCGCTGGTGATGGCGGCATCGGCGCCGAGCGCCGAGACCGGCAGCGGGCCGACGGCGCCGGCCTCCTCGCCATCGGCAATGATTTTCCCTGACGCATGGCGCGTCATCGTTCGCGCGCAGATCGAGGTGCCGGCGATAGCAGCGCTGACGACAAAACCCCTGCGGGTCAGCGCGCCGCACAGGGTCTGCAGCAGCGCGCGCTCGCCGCCGAACAGATGGGCGCAGCCGGTGATGTCGAGATAGAGCCCGTGCGGGGGATCGAGCGCCACCAGCGGCGTGAAGCGATCGCACCAGTCGGCGATATCGCCAAGCGTCTTGGCGTCCGCGACCGGATCGGCATCGAACACCGTCAATTCCGGACAGATCGCGCGGGCATTGGCGAGCGGCAGGCCGATCTCGAGGCCGGAACGCGCCGCGAGATCATCGAGCGCATAGATCTGCAGCGCGTTGTTTTGCTTGGCGACGACGACGTGAGGAGCACCGAAACTATCCGGTGGCTCAGTCGTGTTCCCTCCCCCCTTGCGGGGGAGGGTTAGGGAGAGGGGTAAGCCACGCGCACTACCGTTGCCGCCACCCCTCTCCCCCGCCCTCCCCCGCAAGGGGGGAGGGAGCGCACCAGTCGTGTTGCAAGAGTCGTGCTCACGCGCTGCGTCTGAAAACGCTTTGAACTGCCGCTTGATGCGGTCGATGGGCAGGCGTGGCAGCCACAGGCTGAGGATTCGCCGCCGGTTCGCTGAAAAGGCACTCATCACATTTCCATTCCATGATCCAACGCCCGACCGGGCCATGACGGTTACGAACGAGCTCGGCGTCGAACACCGGCGCGCCCCACGCATGCCAGGGTGCTGATGGCGGCGAATGCGCCGCGCGCACGATCCATCTTGTCTCCGCGGTCGAGGGCTGCGGCACAGCCGCCAGCCGCAGCAGCAATGCGGTGACGCCGGAAGCCTGCGCGGCCAAAGTCAGTTTGCGGCTGGCGACGAGATCGAGCTGGCGCGGCTCGCCCCAGACTTCCAGCACCACGGCGCCGAGCGCATCGCAGGCCAGCGCGTCGGCGGCGGTCCGTAACGCCGCGTCGGCATCGGCGGCGCGCACGGTGACCAGCAGCCGCGGATCAAGGCCGAGTTCGGCGAGCCCGCTCATCGACAGCGCGCCGGATTCAATTTCCGAAAAATCCTGCCGCACCCAGACCAGCGGCCGGCGCGATGTCAGCCGTCCCGCAAGGCCCGCGATAAATCCCGTCGCCGCCGCACCCTGATGTCCTTCGGCAAAGACTTCATGCACCGTGGCGCGGGCAAGGCCGCCGCACAGCGTCGCATCGGCCTCGGCATGGCCGAGCGCCACTTTATGAAGCGCGTGCGTATCCGCGCCCGCCTCGATGCGTTCGATGCGGCCGCGCAAACGCGCAAGCGTGTTTAGGCGTGCGCCGGTCATGCGCCGTTCCCTTAAAGAAATCGTGGCCATCGCTGGTTTTGAAATGAACCCGCTGCTGGCTCATTTGTTCATGATATGTTCTAATATAAAGCTAACAGGGCCCAAGGAGTCAATCGGGAATACTACCCAGGCGATTCATGAGTGGAATCAAAGGGATTCAATGATGGACGTGCAACGCAAGCTGGAAATCCTGGCTGATGCCGCCAAATACGACGCCTCCTGCGCCTCCAGCGGCACCGAGAAGCGGGATTCCAGCGACGGCAAGGGCCTCGGCTCGACCTCGCCCGGCATGGGGATCTGCCATTCCTACGCGCCGGATGGACGCTGCATCTCGCTGCTCAAAGTCCTGCTCACCAATGCCTGCAACTACGATTGCCTTTATTGCGTCAACCGCACCTCTTCGAACGTGCCGCGCGCGCGCTTCACCGTCGATGAAGTCGTGAAGCTGACGATCGACTTCTATCGACGCAATTACATCGAGGGCCTGTTTCTCTCCTCCGGCATCATCCGCAGTGCCGACTACACCATGGAGCAAGTGGTGTCCGTCGCGCGAAAACTGCGCGAGGAGCATCTCTTCCGCGGCTACATCCATCTGAAAACCATTCCGGAAGCCGATGATGCGCTGATCACCGAGGCCGGCAGATATGCCGACCGGCTCAGCATCAACATCGAAGTGCCCGAGGAAGCCAGCCTTGCCAAACTCGCGCCGGAAAAGGACGTGCGCGCGATCCGCCGCACCATGGGCCGGCTGCGGCTCAAGCTCGATGAGGCGCAAGAAAATAACAGCAGCAACGACAAGACCATAACAAAGGCAAAGCCGCCGCGCTTCGCGCCGGCCGGGCAGAGCACGCAGATGATCATCGGCGCGGATGCGGCCGACGACAAAACCATTCTCCATACCAGCGCCAATCTCTATGGCTCCTACAAACTCAAGCGCGTCTATTATTCCGCCTTCAGCCCGATCCCGGATGCCAGCCGCGCGTTGCCGCTGGCGGCTCCGCCGCTGGTCAGGGAGCACCGGCTTTATCAGGCCGACTGGTTGATGCGGTTTTATGGCTTCGATGTCGGCGAGATCGTTGATGAAAGCGCCGGCATGCTGCCGCTCGATATCGATCCGAAACTCGCCTGGGCATTGCGGCACCGCGAGCGCTTTCCGCTCGATGTGAACCGGGCCAGCCGCGAGGACCTGCTGCGGGTGCCCGGCTTCGGCCGCAAGGCCGTCGACCGCATCATCGCCACGCGCCGCGTCACTTCCATCCGTGCGGCCGATCTCGCCCGGCTGCACATCCCGAAGAACAAGGCGCTGCCATTCATCGTTCTCAGTGATCACCGCCCGCAGCCTCATCTGCTCGACGGAGCGAAGCTGGCGGAGCGCTTCAGGCCGAAGGCGACGCAATTGGGGTTTGGATTCTAAACACACCGTCATGGCCGGGCTTGTCCCGGCCATCCACGTCTTTTCCTCCGCACCGAGGGAAGACGTGGATGCCCGGGACAAGCCCGGGCATGACGAAGGAGACAGGCGGCATTTAATGCACACCATCACCCTCGAGCACGAAACCGATTTTGACGGCTGGCGCAAAGCGGCGCGAACACTGGTGCTGAATGAGGTAAGCCCGGCCGACGTGACATGGCGTGTGCAAGGCGACGCGCCTGGATTGTTTGAATCGACCACCCCACTCCCCGACCCGCCAAATGCGACTTTCAACGTCCCGGCCAAATTCGTCGAGCTGGCGAAAGTCGCGATCCTTCATCGCCATAGCGAACGCTTTGCCATCCTCTATCGCCTGCTGTGGCGGCTGCGCGGCAACCATGACCTGCTTGTCGTCGCGACCGATCCGGATGTAGCACGCGTTAGCGCGATGGCGAAGGCCGTGCATCGCGACGAGCACAAGATGCACGCCTTCGTCCGCTTCCGCGAAATCGGCCGCGAACAGAAATCGCATTTCGTCGCCTGGTTCGAGCCGGAGCATCATATCGTCGAACTGGCAGCGCCGTTCTTCGCCCGCCGCTTTGCCGACATGCCCTGGTCGATCCTGACGCCTGACGTCTGCGGGCATTGGGACGGCCATGCCGTCTCGATCACGCCGGGGGTAGCCAAGGCCGAGGCGCCGACCGAAGATCGGCTCGAGGAAACCTGGCGGCGTTACTACGCCAGCATCTTCAATCCCGCCCGGCTGAAGGTGAAGGCCATGCAGGCCGAAATGCCGAAGCGATATTGGCGGAACCTGCCGGAGGCCTCGTTGATTAAGCCTCTGATCGCAAATGCCGAACGCACCGCCAGCGCCATGATCGCGCAGGCGGCGAGCGAACCGCATAAATCGCAGAAGCGGCAGGAACCGCCGATGAAACGCAAACAGGCTGCCGATGACATCGAAACCCTGCGGGAAGAAGCCGCCGATTGCCGCGCCTGCCCGCTCTGGAAGGACGCCACACAAACCGTGTTCGGCGAAGGCCCACAAGCCGCCCAGGTCATGCTGGTCGGCGAACAGCCCGGCGACAAGGAAGATCTCGCGGGCAAGCCGTTCGTCGGCCCGGCCGGCCAGATGCTGGACCGGGCGCTGGATGAGGCCGGCATCGACCGCGCAAAGGTCTACGTCACCAATGCCGTGAAGCATTTCAAGTTTGTGCCGCGCGGAAAAATCCGCCTGCACCAGAAGCCGAACACGCCCGAGATCAAAGCTTGCCGGCAATGGTACGAACGCGAACGCGCCGCCATCAAGCCTGCCTTGGTGGTGGCGATGGGTGCTACCGCGGCGCAGAGCGTGTTCGGCAAAATCACGCCGATCAACAAAAGCCGTGGACGCCTGATTGATCTCGAGGACGGCACGACGGCGCTTGTCACCGTGCACCCGTCCTATTTGCTGCGGCTGCCGGACGCCGACGCCAAGGCGCGGGAGTATCAGCGCTTCGTGGCCGATCTCAAAATCGCGGCAGCCTTGCTGCGAAAATCGGCGCACGCTGCCTGAATTTTCCCGCACATTCCAAAGGGTTTTCCAGCGAAGTGGATACCGGTTCGCGTCAAGAAAACGCGTCAAACCGAGAATCTATAGCCAGTTCCGATTCAATCGGAACTGGCTATAGGGGAACCGCAAATTCCCGTTACCGCCCCCTCGAATACTGACAAATAAATGTACAACCTTCAATTGATCGATGATACTATCTCATTCTCTTGGGGAGGGGTTGGGGCGTCCTGTTCACGCCATGACGTTCCCATGGGGTCGGCGCGCTGTGCGGTTTCCTCTAGCCCCGGTGCCGTGCAGCGCGCGACCTGTCTTTGCCATCATCTTGGCCATCATCTCTTGCGGCGATCGACCCTGCTCGCAGCTTCTCGCCTTGAGCATTGCCCGGCAGGCGCGGCAACGCCAAACTGCCGCCATGCAGATTCAAGCCGCGCGTAAATCCGACACTCCCCGCCATCATGCGCATCGAACGCGTGGAAGGCTATGTGCGCCTGGTCGGCCGATGGGACGCCGAACAGCACGCCGCTGACATCGCGTCGAACTCGTTGTATTCGTTGAGAATGAACGGGCCTACCGGACGTACCTCAAAACCGGGTTTATCGAGGAAGGCGTGGTTCGCGATTTGCACCGGGACCCCGACGGAACGTTCCGGTCGATGCGCCTGATGTCCATGCTGAGAAGGGAATGGGCAACGCGCCTGTGACACGCGCATCAGCGCAACGCTGCATCGCGCCAAGCCATAAGCCCTGCGACATCCTGTCATCTAACCTTCAACTCCATCGGTCAAAGGTTAACCGCCGTTAGTATTTCAGGGGGTTTTGCCATGACCGATATGACGCTCAATTCATCGATGGGGGCACCGATCCAGCCGGCTTCGAGGCCCAATCTCGACAAGGGTTTCAATCCGCTCACGATGATCCTGTTCTTCGGCATTCTCGCTGCCGGGTTCTTGTTCGTGGTCTACAGCATCTATGTCGACGTCGAAGCCACCGGCGCCAACGTGACGACCTACCTGCCCTACATTCTGCTGCTGATCGCGCTCTTGATCGCGCTCGGTTTCGAATTCGTCAACGGCTTCCATGACACCGCCAATGCGGTCGCGACCGTGATCTACACCCACTCGCTGCCGGCCGAATTCGCTGTCATGTGGTCGGGCTTCTTCAACTTCCTCGGCGTGCTGCTGTCCTCGGGCGCGGTCGCGTTCGGCATCGTCTCGCTGCTGCCGGTCGAACTGATCCTCCAGGTTGGAAGCAGCGCCGGCTTTGCGATGGTGTTCGCGCTCTTGATCGCCGCGATCGTGTGGAACCTCGGCACCTGGTGGCTGGGCCTGCCGGCTTCCTCTTCGCATACCCTGATCGGTTCGATCATCGGCGTCGGCATCGCCAACGCTGTCATGCGCGGCCGCGACGGCACCTCGGGCGTCGACTGGACCAAGGCCACCGAAATCGGTTACGCGCTGCTGCTGTCGCCGCTGTTCGGTTTCTGCATGGCCGCCATCCTGCTCCTGGTCCTGAAGTTCATCGTGCGCAACCCCGCGCTCTATTCGGCACCCGAAGGCAACAAGCCGCCGCCGCTGTGGATCCGCAGCATCCTGATCGCCACCTGTACCGGCGTCAGCTTCGCGCATGGCTCGAACGACGGCCAGAAGGGCATGGGCCTGATCATGCTGATCCTGATCGGCACCGTGCCGACCGCCTACGCGCTGAACCGCGCGCTGCCGGAATCGCAGATCGTCCAGTTCCAGAAGACCTCCGAGGCGGCCTCGAAGGTGATCGCCGCCAAGGGCGCCGGCCACAGCATCATCGGCGATCCCCGCCCGGCGGTGACGCAATATGTCGCCGCACGCAAGATCAGCGAAGGCACTTACCCGTCGCTGGCCGCGCTGGTGAAGGATGTCGGCGACCAGGTGCAGAAATACGGCTCGCTCAACAAGGTGCCGGCTGAAGCCGTCGGCAACACCCGTAACGACATGTACCTGACCTCGGAAGCGATCCGCTTTTTGATGAAGGACAAGGAAAACGACCTCAAGAAGGAAGAGGTCGCCACCCTCAACGCCTACAAGGCCTCGCTCGACAGCGCCACCAAGTTCATCCCGACCTGGGTCAAGATCGCGGTCGCGATCGCGCTCGGCCTCGGCACCATGATCGGCTGGAAGCGCATCGTCATCACCGTCGGCGAAAAGATCGGCAAGACCCACCTGACCTACGCGCAGGGCGCCTCCGCCGAACTCGTTGCCGCCGGCACCATCGGCGCCGCCGACATCTTCGGCCTGCCGGTCTCGACCACCCACGTGCTGTCGTCGGGTGTCGCCGGAACAATGGCGGCTAACGGTTCCGGCCTGCAGCTAGCCACCATCCGCAACCTACTGATGGCCTGGGTGCTGACGCTGCCGGCCGCGATCATGCTGTCGGCCAGCCTCTACGTGCTGTTCTCGTATATTTTCTGACGACACGAGAGACGTCAGCGGCCTGTTTTTCCGCTGCAACGCAATAGAAAAGCCCGCGCCTCCGGCGCGGGCTTTTTTTGCGTGCTGCAAAATCCAGGTCAGTTTGAAGAATGGCGCCTATTACTCCGCTTGGGAGTCAGTGTATTCACCATCTGGGCCAAATTGCTTTAGCCAATCGTTCCGACTCGGCAGATCGACGATCTTGGGCAAGTAAGACCGCTCCTCATATTGATCCTTGGGCAGGATCATGGAGCTCCTTTCGTAGCGCACCATGACGAGCTTCTCATCGTAGAGAAACATCCCTCTGGGGTAGTTCGTCATACCGGGAGCCTTTTGAAGTATCCTTCAATTATGCGCTCCGGAGGATTGGTTTTCCAGCCCTACGGGCTGCCACAGCATGGCCGGGGGTTTCGGCCTGCGAATTCCAGCAGCGCCGAAACTCAAACGATCAAGTGCAGAACCGTCGGTCCCTAGAAAGCCCAATTTCCCGAAGGGGCTGGCGGGCAATCCGGCGCCGGACCAATCCACTTCAGCCGCTAAACCAACGCGTAAGGAAATTCGGGCATGATCGGTTCAAGCTGAACCGAAGCTCGCGATTTCATACCGCGTCATGTTTCACGCGAACCAGTATCTCCTTCGTCTCCCCTCAATCATTTCGCCAAAAAACAAAACGCCTGCATGGACATGCAGGCGTTCTCTCAAGTTCTTGCGAAACATCATCAAGCCGTTGGCCGTCACGCCGGCATCGCGTTCTCCACCAGCTTGATCCAGTACGACGTGCCGTGGACGATCGCCTCGTCGTTGAAATTGTATTCGGGGTGATGCAGGCCCGCGGTATCGCCATTGCCGCAGAAGATGAACGCGCCCGGCCGCGCTTCCAGCATGTAGGAAAAGTCCTCCGCGCCCATCAGCGGCGGGGTCTCATGCACATTGGCCTCGCCCGCGATCTCCCTCGCGATCCGCGTGGCGAACTCGGTTTGCGAAGCATGGTTCACCGTCACGGGATAACCACGCTTGTAGGTGAGGTCGATCTTGGCGCCGGTGATCTGCGCCACGCCAGCGACCACTTCGTGCACGCGCTTTTCGACCAATGCACGAACTTCCGGAGTCAACGTCCTGATCGTGCCGCGCAATTCGGCGGTTTGCGGGATCACGTTGCGGGCGTGGCCAGCCTGGAATTCGCAGACCGAAATCACCGCCGACTCCAGCGGATCGATGCTGCGCGACACGATCGACTGCAGCGCGGTGACCACCTGCGCGCCGACCAGCACGGAATCGATGCAGATATGCGGTCGTGCCGCATGGCCGCCAAGGCCGGTGATCTTGATGTCGAGTTCATCGGTCGCCGCCATGATCGGGCCGGTGCGAATGGCGAAGCTGCCGACCGGAATGCCCGGACCATTGTGCATGCCATAGACCTGCTCGATGCCGAAACGGTCCATCAGGCCGTCCCTGATCATCGCGTCGGCGCCCGCGCCACCCTCTTCGGCCGGCTGGAAGATCACGACCGCATCCCCGGCGAAATTGCGGGTCTCGGCGAGATAGCGGGCGGCCCCTAACAGCATCGCGGTGTGGCCGTCATGGCCGCAGGCATGCATCTTGCCGGGATTCCTGGAGGCATAAGGCAGGTTGGTCGCCTCCTCGATCGGCAGCGCGTCCATGTCGGCGCGCAGCCCGATCACTTTGATGTCGCCCTTGCCGGCCGGCTTCTTGCCCTTGATGACGCCGACCACGCCGGTACGGCCGAGGCCGGTCGCGACCTCGTCGCAGCCGAATTCGCGCAACCGGTCCGCCACGAATGCCGCAGTGCGGTGCACGTCATACTGCAATTCGGGGTGTTGATGGATATCGCGGCGCCAGGCCTGAATATCGGGTTGAAGGTCGGCGACACGATTGACAATGGGCATTGCAAATTCTCTGCTTCCGGGTTGAACGCTTGCCTGTCTAGCATGCAAGACGTGCTCCACCCACCCCTCTGCCGCAGAGGCCCTATCCATCCGGAGCGCTTGCCAAGGGGGTCCGGTCGGGGCCGGGCTTGCCGACCACAACGCTGTTCGTGCCGGCAGTCTTCAGGCATGGCCGCCATTGTGGCGGTGCAGCTCGGAAACAGAAGCACCAGAGGGAGCGGGCCTCACGCCGCCAGCGTGTTCTCGACCAGCTTGATCCAGTATGACGTGCCGAATACGAGGGCCTCGTCGTTGAAATTGTATTCGGGGTGATGCAGCCCCGCGCTGTCGCCGTTGCCGCAGAAGATCAGCGCACCTGGCCGCTGTTCCAGCATGAAGGCGAAATCCTCGCCGGCCATCAGCGGCGGCATCTCGTTCACGTTGGCGTCGCCGGCAATTTCCCGGGCGGCCCGGACGGCGACGTCGGTCTGCGGGACATGATTGACCGTCACCGGGTAGCCGCGGTTGTAGGTCAGGTCGATCTTCGCCCCCGTGACCTGCGCTACGCCGGCGACGACCTCGCGCACACGCTTTTCCACCAGTTTCCGCACTTCAGCGTTCAGGGTACGAACGGTGCCTGCCAGTTCAGCGGTTTGCGGGATCACGTTGCGGGCATGGCCGGCGTGGAACTCGCAGATCGAAATCACCGCCGACTCCAGGGGATCGACGCTGCGCGACACGATCGACTGCAGCGCATTGATCAGCTGCGCGCCGACCAGCACGGAATCGATGCATTTGTGCGGACGCGCGGCATGCCCGCCGCGCCCCTCGATCCGGACGAAGACGGCGTCACCTCCGGCCATGATTGGACCGGGGCGAATGGCGAAGCTGCCGACCGGAATGCCCGGCCCGTTGTGCATGCCGTAGACCTGCTCGATGCCGAAACGGTCCATCAGCCCGTCCTCGATCATCGCGACGGCCCCCGCGCCGCCCTCTTCCGCCGGCTGGAAGATCACGACAGCATCGCCGGCGAAATTGCGTGTCTCGGCGAGATAGCGCGCCGCCCCGAGCAGCATGGCAGTGTGGCCGTCATGGCCGCAGGCGTGCATCAGGCCCGGATTCTTCGAAGCATAAGGCAGGTTGGTCGCTTCCTCGATCGGCAGCGCATCCATGTCGGCGCGCAGCCCGATCACCTTCACCTCACCCTTGCCGGCGGGCCTGTTGCCCTTGATGACGCCGACCACGCCGGTGCGGCCAAGACCGGTGACCACCTCGTCGCAACCGAATTCCCGCAACCGGTCCGCCACCAGCGCCGCCGTGCGGTGCACCTCGTACAACAGCTCCGGGTGTTGATGGATATCGCGACGCCAGGCCTGGATATCGGGTTGCAGATCGGCGACGCGGTTGACAATGGGCATGGAACTGATCGTTTTCTGGTTGAACGCTTGTGGCTCTGTAGCATGCAAGAGGCGAACCACCCAAACATCCCCTCGGCAAACTGGCGTTGCCAGCCCGACCTGAACTCGCTAAGCTCCTCGCGACGGCATGACTGGCCGTCGTAACGGCAGGTTTGGCCGTACCTCATGAGCAGGGTAGCTCTCGACCGGCAACGGGCGGGAGCTTTTTGTTTTTTGGACGGATGGCAATGGACGCAGGCAGCTGGCGAGTAGGCGTTTTGTTTTCCGAAACCGGCGTCACCGCTGCGATCGAGAGAACGCAACGCGCGGCGACCCTGCTGGCAATCCAGCAGATCAATGCCGCCGGCGGCGTGCGCGGCAAGCCGATCGAGCCGATCTGCTACGACCCCGGCTCGATCCCGCAGCAATACCGCGAGCTGGCCGTCAGGCTGTGCGATGAAGATCATGTCCGCATGATCTTCGGCTGCCATATGTCCAGCACGCGCAAGGCGGCGCTCCCCGTCATTGAAGCGCGAGGCGCCCTGCTGTTCTATCCCACGCTGTATGAAGGCTTCGAATATTCGCGCAATTGCATTTACACCGGGGCCTCTCCCAACCAGAACTCGGTCCAGCTTGTCGACTATCTCACCAACAATTACGGCCGCCGGGTCTTCCTGGTCGGCTCGAACTACGTTTACCCTTACGAATCAAATCGCATCATTGCCGATCTGTTTCTTCAGGCCGGCGGCGAGGTCCTTGACGAGCTTTACGTGCCGCTGGAATTAACGCCGCTTCATATCGAAAAGATCATCCAGCGCGTCAAAGCCAGCCAGCCGGATGTCATCTATTCGACCATCGTCGGCGCGGGCATCATTCCGTGCTTCAACGCGCTGGTTCAGTCCGGCCTCGACATGTCCAAAACGCCGGTCGCAAGCCTGTCAACCAGCGAGGCCGATCTCGTCCAGATGGCGCCGGAGGTGATCCGCGGGCATATCACCGCCGCGCCGTTCTTCTCGACGCTCGGCAGTGCGCAGGCGCAGGCATTCGTCCGGGCTTGCCGCGAGGCCTGCGGACCGGATACGCCGGTGACTGCGCCGGCGGAAGCCGCGTATTTTCAGGTCTTCCTCTATGCCGCCGCGCTGGAACGGGCGGGCAGCGATCGCTACAGCGAACTGCTGCCGGCGCTCTATGAGGTGGAATTCGAGGCCCCGCAAGGAAATGTGAAGATCGAACGGCGCAACAACCATACGCATCTGTGGCCCCGCGTTGCCAAGGTCAATGCGCGTGGCGAATACGAAATCGTGCACGAACCCACGGCCCGGGTTCAGCCCGACCCCTTCATGCTGGAGCATCGGCTGGGTTCATCCGAACCCGTGCCGCAGCCCGTGCGAATGTAGGGAGCCGTTCAAGTGTCCGTCGCGCTGTTGAAAGATCTGCGGGACCTCAACGTTCTCGTCATTCACCCTTTGGACACTGAGGGAGAGTTTCTGGTCGATCATCTGCGGCGGATCGGATGCACGGTGAATTGCCGCTGGCCCGTCCCCATCGAACTGCCTGCGCATACGGATGTGCTGTTTCTTTCAATCGACGACGAGACGCGCCCCGAAACCGAACGGCTGCTCAAATCCATCGCGCAGCCGGCGCCGACCATCCTGGCGATCGTCTCATACGAAAATCCATCGACGCTGCAGATCGTTCTCGAAAGCGGCGCACTGGCCGTCATCGAACGGCCGCTGAAACCGTTCGGGCTGCTGACAAACCTGGCGATCGCGCGAAATCTCTGGCTGCAGCAACAGGCGCTCAGCAAGCAAGCGCGCAAGTACAAGCGCCGGCTGCTTGGCGATCAAAGAATGGCAAAGGCAAAAGCGATCCTGATGTCGAGCAGCAGGCTCAGCGAGGCTGAGGCCTATCACGAGATACGAAATCGAGCGATGGCGAGCCGCGTGCCAGTAGACGAGGTTGCCAATCTGATCATCAGGTCGGAAGATATTTTACGCAGCAGAGCGCAAGCAGATTAGGCTTGCAAATGATTGCGAGAGCAGATTAGCATATTGACGTTGATAGTGCCCCTCATGGGCGCCGTCAGGACGTCCCCTCACAACGAGGCCACGTCTTGACGTAGCGGCGGAATGTTCTCCGAACCGCAGGTGGCAGAGTTGCCCGCAGACCGTTGACCCGGTCCTGCGGGTTTTTTGTTGCCGGCTGACAGAGACGTCAGCGTCTTCCCAAACCAGTCATCACGCTGAGTCTTTTCAGCAGTGCCCGAAGCTTTGCACAAACCAGGGGAACAAGATGTCCTTCAACAGACGTGACTTTTTAAAGACGGCGGCGATCACTTCGGCAGCGATCGCATCGCCTTCCGTCATCCGGCAGGCCTTTGCAGCCGACCCGATCAAGGTCGGCGCGCTCTACTCACAGACCGGCGGCCTGTCGATCGTCGAGAAGCTGCTGGCGAGCGCGGTGCAGATGGCCGTATCCGAGATCAATGCGGCAGGTGGCGTGCTCGGCCGGAAGGTCGAAGTCATCGTCGAGGACGGCGCGTCCGACCCAAAAACCTTCAACGAAAAAGCTTCCAAGCTCGTCATTCAGGATCGCGTGGCAACCGTGTTCGGATGCCACACCTCGGCCAGCCGCAAGGCGGTGCTGCCGATCTTCGAACGGCGCAACGCCATGCTGGTCTACCAGACCCACTACGAGGGGTTCGAGTGTTCGCGCAATGTCGTCTATTCCGGCGCGGTCCCGAACCAGCAGCTCGGGAAGTATATTCCGTGGATCGCCAAGACGCTCGGCAAGAAGAAATTCTTCATCGTCGGATCGGACTACGTCTATCCGCGCGAGATGGCGAAAGTCAGCAAGAAGCTGATCGAGGCCGCCGGCGCGCAATGGACCGGCGACGAGTATCTCGAACTCGGCCATTCCGAATGGGCGAGCATGGTCAAGAAGATCAAGGATTCGGGCGCGGACGTCGTGCTTTCCAACGTGGTCGGCGATTCCATCATCGCGTTCTACCGGGAGTTCAAGAATCAAGGGCTCTCGCAGGCGACGATCCCGATCTGCGCGACGGTCACTTCCGAAATCGAGATCGCGGCGATGGGCCCCGAATACGCCGCCGGCAGCTACACGTCGTTCCCCTATTTCATGTCGATCGACACGCCGGCCAACAAGAAGTTCATCGACGACTTCAGAAAGTTCACCAAGGATCCGAAAGCGGTGACCTACCACTCGCTGGAGGCGGCCTATTTCCAGGTTTTCCTCTGGAAGCAGGCGATCGAGAAGTCGGGACAGGTTACCGCGGACGGCATTCGCGATGGCATCCGCGGCCAGACCTACGACGCGCCGGGCGGCAAGGTCAAAATCGACGCCGACAATCTGCATTGCTGGCTGACGCCGCGGGTCGGCCAGTGGCAGCCGGACGGCCAAAGCAAGGTGGTCGACGCCTGGCCGGAGCCGATCAAGCCGCTCGCCTATTCGGCTTATGGCGAGACTGAAAGCGATCTGTTCTGCACGGCGAAGGGGCTGGAAACCGCCAAGCTGAAATAGCAAGCCCGGCCACATCGAAAGACATTCCAGCCGGGGCGCACCTCCCACCCCAACGCGCCCTGGCTGGAAGATGTTCAGTGCACGGTCCGGCTCCCTCGAAAGTAGACACGACATGATAGACACGATGTTTATCGGCCTCAGCCTGAGCTCGATCCTGCTGCTGGTGGCGCTCGGACTTGCGATCACCTATGGCGCGATGGGCGTCATCAACATGGCTCATGGCGAGATGGTGATGCTCGGCGCCTACACCGCCGTACTGTCGCGCATCTGGCTGGACGCCAACATCGTGATGGCCATTCCGATCGCCTTCGTCGTCACCGCGATCGTCGGCCTGGTCATCGAGCGCGTCATCGTCCGCCGGCTCTATGGCAGGCTCTTGGATACGTTGCTGGCGACATGGGGCGTCGCCATCCTGATCCAGCAGGCGATCAGGCTTGAATTCGGCCTGTCGTTCTTCGGCATTCACGTCGAGGGCCTGGGGCCCGGCCTTCAGAACGTGCCGGTGCCGGCAGCCCTGCAGGGCACGTTTCATTTGGCTGGAGTGGAAATCAATACCTATCGCGCCTTCATCATCGTCGTCACCGCCGCCCTTGCGGCCGTAACCTGGCTTCTGTTGCAGCGGACCTCAATCGGAATGCAGGTCCGCGCCATCATCCGGAACCCGAAAATGGCGGCGGCCTGCGGCGTCGATGTCGCACGCGTCAATGCGCTCACCTTCGCCTTTGGCTCGGGCCTCGCCGGAATAGCCGGCGTCATGATGTCGGGTTTCAAGACGGTATTCCCCGACATGGGCACGCCCATGGTGGTCGATGGCTTCCTGGTCGTCGTGGTCGGCGGCGTTGGAAGTCTCTTGGGATCGGTGCTGTCAGCCGGACTGCTCGGCGAGATCAACAGCGTGGTGGCCGCGCTCAAGAACGACACCATCGCCCGCGCCGTGATATTCGGCGTGGTCATTCTCATCATTGTCGTGAAGCCCAAGGGCCTTTTCTCGTTCAGGGGCCGCTAGAGTCATGGCATCGAGGCAAAGATACGATTTCCTGCTCTATGGGATCTTCGTCGCCGCCATTCTGGTGGCGCCGCTGATGCTGGACGAGTTCTGGCTGAACCGGATCGCAAAATACCTCGTGTTCGGCATGCTCGGCGTCGCCGTCGCGCTGTCATGGGGTTACGCCGGCATCCTCAATCTGGGTCAGGGACTGTTTTTCGGCGCCGGCGCCTACATGCTGGCGATGTCGCTGAAGCTTGCCAGCCCGACCAGCCTGCAACAGGGATCCGACAAGCCGGTCCCCGACTTCATGCTCTGGAACGCCGAGCCCGGCGCGCTGACGCAACTGTGCTGCATCAACAAGGGCTCTTTCATCTGGCTTCCGTTTCAAAGCCAGTGGTTTGGCGTGGCCATGGGCATCGTGTTGCCGGTGGCGATTGCCACCATCACCGGAATGATCGTGTTCCGTAACAGAATTTCCGGCGTCTTCGTTTCGATCATCACCCTGGCGCTGGTGTTGCTGATACGCCTGCTCGTCATCGATGCGCAGCCGCTGACCAACGGCTTCAACGGACTGACCGACCTCGCCTGGCTGACGATCGGGGCGTTTCAGTTCGACCCCTACAGCCGTGCGACGTACTATCTGGTCGCCATCGCGCTGTCGCTGGTTCTCGTCGGTGCGCGTTTGCTGGTCAGCACACGCGCCGGCCTGATCCTGCAGGCGACGCGGGATGACGAGACCCGCGCGCGCTATCTCGGGCTGGACGTTCCGAGCTACCAGATCTTCTTTTTCGTGGTGTCGGCGGCGATCTGCGGCTTCGCGGGAATGCTCTATGTGATGGTGTCGGAGTTCGCCTCCCCGACCTTCATGGACCTGTCGTTCTCGATCACGATGGTGGTGTGGGCTGCGGTGGGCGGACGATCCTCGATCCTCGGGGCCTGCGTTGGCGCCATCCTCATCAACATGATCGAGGCCAAGGTCAGCGAGACCAAGGCGTTGGTGGAGGTCTGGAAGGCGGTGGTCGGGCTGATCTTCGTCCTCGTGGTGCTATACCTGCCGCGGGGCCTTGGCGGATTTGCGCACGATCTTCTCGACCGCTGGCGGGCACGTAACGCGGAGGTCGTCCCCGATGAAGGGCTGGTGGTGGCGGAGAGCCGCGACGCCGTTGCAGAGCGCGGGTGAGTGCCATGGCAGCCACCGCGCTCACGATCAACGGGCTTGAAGTCAGCTTTGGCAGCGTCAAAGCCGTCAACAACGTCACCATGACGATTGCCGAGGGAGAATTGCGCGTCTTGCTCGGCGCCAACGGCGCCGGCAAGACGACGCTGATGGACCTGATTTCCGGCCGCACGCACAGCACCAGCGGACACATTCACCTTCACGACACCGAGATCACGAACTGGCAGGAGCACCGGATTGCCCGGGCCGGGATCGGCAGGAAATTCCAGATTCCCAGCGTGTTCCGCGAACTCACCGTCCGTCAGAATTTCGAGGTCGCCTCTTGCCGCAATCCCTCGGTGTTCGCGAACCTCGGATTCGGTTTTTCCAGGCATGCCCTCGCAAGGATCGAAGAGGTGCTCGCCATCGTCGATCTCCGGGACAAGGCCGACGTGACGGCCGCTTATCTGAGCCATGGTCAAACCCAATGGCTCGAGCTCGGCCTGCTGATGCTTCAGGACCCGAAAGTCATCCTGCTCGACGAGCCGACGGCGGGCATGACGGCGGCCGAAACCCGGAAGACCGCAACCATCATCAACAGCATGCGTGGCCGGCACACCCTGCTCGTCGTCGAACACGACATGGCGTTCGTGCGCGAGATTGCGGAACGCATCACCGTGCTGCATCTCGGCGAGGTGCTGGCGGAAGGGGACATTGCATCGATTGAAACGGACCAGGCCGTCAGGCGGGCGTATTTGGGATCGCGGAGTATTTCCTGATGCTGAGCCTGTCGAACCTTCACAGCTTCTACGGGCGCAGCCACGTTCTGCATGACGTCACGCTCAGCTTCGACAAGGGGCGGATCACCACGGTGCTCGGCCGCAACGGCGTTGGCAAAACGACGCTGCTGAAAACCCTGATGGGCATGACGGACAAGACCGCGGGAAAGATCGAGCTGGACGGAACGAACATCACCCATGAGCCGACCTTCCGCCGCGCCCGCGCCGGCCTCGCCTATGTGCCGCAGGGCCGCGAAATCATTCCGGACTTCACCATTCGTGAAAATATCCTGCTCGGAACCTTCGCCAGGACCAACGGCAGACGCGTCATTCCCGCGCTGGTCGGCGAGTTGTTTCCGTATCTGCTGCAGAACATGGACCGGCTAGGCGGCGTGCTGTCCGGCGGACAGCAGCAGCAACTGGCCATCGCCCGGGCGCTGGCCTCGGAACCGGATGTGCTTCTGCTTGATGAACCCAATGAAGGAATCCAGCCGTCGATCGTCGAGGAAATCGAGCAGACGATTATTCGCCTCAATCGCGAGATCGGCCTCACCATCGTGCTGGTCGAGCAAAACATCGAATTCGTTCGCCGGGCGTCGCACCAGTTCGCGATGATGGAAAAGGGACGCGTGGTGGCGGAGGGTCCGGTATCGCAGCTCACCGAAGAGCTTGTGCACCTGAGAATGGCGATTTGAATCCTGGAAGTTTCGGTATCCGCCGTGGCGGCGTGACAGAGGTAAGGCAATGGCATCAGAGCGTTTCAAGGCGGCGTCTATCCAGTTCGAGCCGACGATGTTTGAAAAGCAGCGCAACATCCGGCGCTTGCTGGAGATGACGAGCGAAGCCGCGGCGGCAGGCGCGCGCCTGATCGTCACCCCCGAAATGGGAACCACCGGCTATTGCTGGTATGACCGGGCGGAAGTGAAGCCTTTCGTGGAAACCGTACCCGGCCCGACCACCGACGTATTTCATTCGCTGGCAAAGCAATTCGGCTGCTACATCGTCGTCGGCATGCCCGAGGTCGATGCCTCCACGGACCTCTACTACAACACAGCAGTTCTGATCGGTCCGTCAGGCGTTGTCGGCAAGCACCGCAAGTCGCATCCGTATATTTCCGAACCGAAATGGGCCGCGTCGGGAGACATCGCGCACATCGTGTTCGACACCGAGATCGGACGCATTGCGCTGCTGGTCTGCATGGACCTGCATTTCTTCGAGACCGCGCGGCTGGAAGCGCTGGCTGGAGCCGATGTGATCTGCCACATCAGCAACTGGTTACAGGAACGGGCGCCGGCGCCTTACTGGATCAACCGCGCGTTCGAAAACGGCTGCTATGTCATCGAGAGCAACCGCTGGGGCCTCGAACGCACGGTGCAATTCAGCGGCGGAAGCTGCATCATCGAACCGGACGGCAATGTTCAGGCGGTGCTGGATAGCGGCGACGGTATCGTGCACGGCGAGATTGATCTCACCAGGGCGCGCAAGCGGCAGGTTTTGTCAGAAGCGATCTTCGAGGACCGCCGTCCCGAACTTTATGCCAACCTAATGACCAACAGCTTCACCTGGAATCCGCGCGACTTCTTCAAGCTCTACGGCTACCAGCCGCTGCCTCCCGGGCAATTATCGCGCGCCGCTGTCGTCCAATTTACGCCGACCGACGACGTCGAGCAGAATCTTGCGCGCATCGAAGCTTTGGCCAGGGAGGCCGTCGCTCAGGAAAAGCCTGACCTCATTGTATTCCCCGAATTGTCGATGACCGGGATCGGCGCACCCGGTCACCGCGCGCTTGACATCAAGGATCAGGCGGTCACGCGTCTGGTTCGCCTCGCGGCACGGTTGCGGGTGCACATCATCGCCGGTTTCGCGGAGCGAGCCGCTGAAGGATTGTTCAACACCGCCGTTCTGGCCGGCCCCGAAGGGCTGGTCGGCAGCTACCGGAAGATTCACCTGAATGCGCGCGACAAGGCCTGGGCCAGCGCCGGCTCGGACTGGAAGGTGTTCGACCTTCCGATCGGAAGGGTCGGCTTGCTGATCGGGCACGATGCTCTTTTCCCCGAGGCGGTGCGTTCGCTCTCGCTGCTCGGCTGCGACCTCGTCGCTTGCCCGGCCGCCATTGCCGGCCAATTTACCGGAGCGCACGAGGGGACCAGCATACGCCACAACTACCCGATCCCGACCGGCGCCGATCCCCACCATTGGCACGCCTTTCGCGTGCGCGGCGGCGAAAGCAACGTCTATTTTGCATTTGCGAACGTCTACGACCCCGATCGCGGTTACCTGGGAAAAAGCGCGGTATTCGGCCCGGATGCGTTTGCATTTCCACGCCAGGAGTCTGCCATCCTCGACGATGAGGGATTTGCAGCGGCAAGCGTCGATACGACGAACCTCGATACGCCCTACCCGACGAACATCGTTCGCCGAAAGGATCTCGTGATGATGCGCCTGCCGCACCATTACCCCGCTTTGGTGAAATGGCATCAATAGAGCGGCGGAAATCGCCCGCTGCCGAAACGAAAGGGTTCGCTTTTGCCCGGATTCGTTTATTGATCGTCCGCGACGGTACCGCCGTTCACTGGACGTGACGCGCGGCCAATCCTGCAGATCGAATTCGACCCGGGCGTTGCGTGCGTTGCGGGTCGCGCGGTAACAATGATGAAGCGGCTTGAAGGTGATTTCGACTATATCGTCGTCGGCGCGGGCACGGCCGGCTGCATCATGGCCAACCGGCTGTCGGCCGATCCCGGCAATCGCGTGCTGATCCTGGAGGCCGGCGGCAACGACAACTGGATCTGGTTTCACATTCCGGTCGGCTACCTCTTTGCGATCGGCAATCCCCGCTCCGACTGGATGTTCAAGACCGAGCCGGAGCCTGGCCTCAACGGCCGCGCGCTGGCCTATCCCCGCGGCAAGGTGATCGGCGGCTCGTCGGCGATCAACGCCATGATCTCGATGCGGGGCCAGGCCGCCGATTACGATCACTGGCGCCAGCTCGGCCTCACCGGCTGGGGCTATGACGACGTGCTGCCGCACTTCCTGGCGCTCGAAGATCATTTCCTCGGCAAGAGCGAACATCATGGCGCGGGCGGCGGCTGGCGCATCGAAGCGCCGCGGCTGTCCTGGGCAGTGCTGGATGCGGTCGGCGACGCCGCCGAACAGATGGGCATCCGCCGCATCCCCGATTTCAACACCGGTGACAATGAAGGCATCAGCTATTTCCACGTCAACCAGAAGCGCGGCCGCCGCTGGTCTTCGGCGCGGGGCTTTCTGAAACCCGTCTTGAACCGCCAGAATCTGCGGCTGGAAAAGAACGTGCTGGTCGACCGGCTGATTGTCGAGAACGGCCGCGCCGTCGGCGTGCGCTTCTATCGGGGCAACGAGATCGTCGAAGCCCGCACCAAGGGCGAAGTCATTCTCTGCGCAGGCTCCATCGGATCGACGCAGGTGTTGCACCGTTCCGGCATTGGCCCCGCCGACTGGCTGTCGCCGCTTGGCATCGACGTCACGCTCGATCGTCAGGGCGTCGGCCGCAACCTGCAGGACCATCTGCAGCAGCGCGCGATCTACAAGGTCGAGGGCGTCCGTACCCTGAACGAGACCTATTACAATCTGTTCCGGCGCGGCATGATGGGGCTCGATTACGCGTTCCGCCGCCGCGGTCCGTTGACCATGGCGCCGTCGCAGCTCGGCATCTTCACGCGCTCCGATCCGCATCGCGAGCGCGCCAACATACAGTTCCACGTGCAGCCGCTGTCGCTCGATAAATTCGGCGATCCGCTGCACCGCTTCCCCGCCATCACAGTCAGCGCCTGCAATCTGCGGCCGACCTCGCGCGGCACCGTGCGCATCCGCACCGCAGAAGCCGACAAGGCGCCCGCGATCGCGCCGAACTATCTGTCGACCGATGAAGACCGGCAGGTCGCCGCCGACGCCATCCGCACCACGCGGCGGCTGATGAAGCAGCAGGCGCTGGCGCGGTTCAAGCCGCAGGAATATCTGCCCGGCCCCAGCGTCGGCGACGACGATGCGGCGTTGGCAAAGGCCGCCGGCGATATCGGCACCACGATCTTCCATCCCGTCGGCACCGCGAAGATGGGCTCGGCTTCCGATGCCAGTTCCGTCGTCGACGAACGCCTGCGCTTTCACGGCATCGCCGCCTTGCGCGTCGCCGACGCCTCGGTGATGCCGACGATCACGTCAGGCAATACGAATACGCCGACGGCGATGATCGCGGAAAAGGGGGCGACGATGATTTTGCAGGATGCGCGCGCTTGACGAGCCCGGTTCGGATTTCGGTCGGCGGTATTGAGTCGCGCATCGCGCTGGCGCGATGGGGTGCGGAGGATCGGGGTAAGCCGCCTGCGCTTCTATTGCACGGCACCGGCTTCGTCGCCGAGGTCTGGGACGACGTCGCCCGCGAACTCGCGCAGGACTACACCGTCTATGCGCTCGACCGCCGCGGCCATGGCGACAGCCACAAGCCTGCGGCCAACCGCTATCACTTCCAGGATTTTGCCGAGGATGTGTGCCGGGTCGTCGAGGCGCTCGACCTCACCGATATCTACGGCATCGGACACAGCGCCGGCGCGACCGATCTGCTCTTGGCGGCGAAACTGATGCCTGCGCGCTTTGCACGGCTGTTCGTGATGGAGCCGACGGTGATGGATCCGCGGGCGGCTCGACCGGATGGCTTGAGCGATTTCGGCAAAAGCGCCGTGCACGGCGCGCTGCGTCGGCAAGCCGAGTTCGAAAGCGCGGACGCCGCATTCGCGCGTTACCGTGCCGCGCCGGCCTTTGCAAAATGGACGGAGAATTCGCTGCGGGCCTACATCCAGCACGGCTTCGCACAGCAAGACAATGGCCGGGTCCGGCTGCTTTGCACGCCTGAAATTGAATCAGCCGTGCTGCTTCCGATCATGGAAGCGATGGAGCAGGTTTACGCGGGCGATGCGCGCGGCAATCCGTTCGCGTGGCTGTCCGAGATCGAATGCCCGGTGCGCGTGGCCGTCACCGAGCAGTCCTGGTCCATCTACCGGGAGATGGCGTCACGCGCGCTCGCGCTGCTTCCCGCCGCAAGCCAATGGACGTTCGACGGCGCCGGTCACAGCGTGGCGCAGGAAGCGCCCGAACTCGTGCTCCGGGCATTGTCGGCCTTCGAAGGACAAGACGGGTAGCGGGCGACCGCAACCTGTCGCTTGTCCGCCTCTAGGCCTGCGGAGGATATCGTTCGAACGATGGCAGTTCGTGCGCCTTCTCCATCCAGCCGATACGCTCGGCGACCTGGATGTGCGCCATGACAGGAACGGCATCCGGATCGTCATAGGTGCCGCTTTGCACGTCGATGATCCCGGGCAGCAGGTTCGCATTGACGTAGAACAGCCCGGTGCCGCAATTGGCGCAAAAATGCCGCCTGCCGTGTTCGGAAGACGCGTAGACCTTGGGTTCACCCTGCGTCACCTTGACCGCGTCTTCGGCGTACATTGCCCAGCCGACCATCGGCGCGCCGGCGTGCCGCCGGCAATCCGCGCAATGGCACAACGCATGCACGATCAGGTCGCCTTCCACCTGATAGCGGATCGCGCCGCAATGACAGCCGCCGGTAATGCGCATCGGTCGTCTCCTGGTGATTTGCCGCGATGAGAATACTATGGCGCGGATCGGCCGAAACTGCGGCATAAACGCATGCGCGCCGCGCGGAATTGAGAAGCAATCTTCCGCTTGCTCGATGACAATTGTGTGTTGCGCGTTGGTGCTACGCCGACTTCCGCACGGCGTTGTCGACCAGAGTCTTGCCGAGCGACCAGATCGCGCCGGGCACCTTGTGGCTGGCGGCGATCACGTTGTCGAACGCCTTTTCGATCCAGCTGCAGTCTTCTTCAGTTATGACAAGAGGTGGCAGCAGCTTGATGGTGTGGCTGCCATGGCCGGAGACCTGGGTCAGGATCTTGTGATCCTTGAACAACGGCACCGTAATGAGCTGGCAGAACAGGCCCTTGTTGGCGGTCTCGAGCACGTTCCAGGAAGCTTTCAACCGCAGCGACTTCGGCGGACCGAACTCGATACCGATCATGAGTCCCTTGCCACGCACTTCCTTCAGCAATTCGTAGCCGGGCACCATGCGCGTCAGCGCGAGCCGAAGTTCGGCGCCGCGCTTGGCGGCCTGCTCGACCAGCTTTTCCGCCTTCATCACTTCGAGCGTGGCGATACCGGCCGCCATCGCCAGATCGTTCTTTGCAAAGGTCGAGCCGTGCACGACCGCGCGGTCCATTTGATTGAAGATCTTGTCGAAGATGCTCTTGCGCGTCAGCAGCGCGCCGACCGGCACATGACCGCCGGACAGCGCTTTTGCCAGCAGCACCATGTCGGGTTCGACGTTCCAGTGCTCGACCGCCAAAAACTTGCCTGTGCGACCGATCCCGGTCTGGATTTCATCGGCAATGAACAGCGTGCCGTACTTGCGACACAGCGCAAGCGCGCCCGGAAGAAACTCGTCGGTGGGCAGGTTGACACCCTTGCCCTGAATCGGCTCGACGATGAAGGCGGCGACCTGACGCGACGACAGCGCCTGTTCGAGGGCGGCGAGATCGTTGAACGGAACTTGGGTGCATCCCGGCAACAGCGGTTCGAAGCCGCTGCGGAAGTTCGAATCATCCATCAGCGACAAGGCGCCGTAGGACAATCCGTGAAAGGAATGGGAACAGGAGACAATGCCGGGCCGCCCGGTGGCGCCACGGGCGAATTTGATCGCCGCCTCGACGGTTTCGGCGCCGGAATTGGCGAAAAACACCTTGTCCAGATATGGAACATGTTCGAACAGACGTTCGGCCAGCACCCCGGCCAGCGTCGAGACGTCGAGCTGCACCAGATTCGGAAAATCGGCGTCGAGCACGCTTTTCAGCGCATGGCGCAACGCCGGATGGTTGCGGCCAATCGCAAAAACGCCAAATCCGCTCAGTAGATCGAGATAGCGGGCCCCGTCACGATCGAACAGGTATTGACCTTGACCCTTCTGAAAGCCGACATCATAGCCAATGGTCTTGAGCACGCGGACGAGCTGCTCGTTCAAATGGCGCGAATGCATGGAACTGCGCTGCGCCTGGCGCTCCACAAACATCTCGGAAACGTCTAGATTTGAACTTAGCATTCGCTACATACGTCGGTTGATGGCCATTTCGTCAACTGAAAACGCCCAATGCGGCGTTTTGACCCCTCTCGGACAATCTACATAAGCATAGGTTCGAACCATGTTGCACTGCCCAAGAACTGTCGCGCGCAGAATAGTTTTTTCCGGATTCTTTTTTGCCACAGGTGTTGCTTCCGCACTGGCCGCCGACCCCACAGGCGATTGGAAAGTGGCCGACGGCGTCGCCAACATTCGCGTAGCACAATGTAACGGCAACATGTGGGGTGCCGTCGCCTGGGAGAAGACGCCGGGTGGCCGCGATGCGAATAATCCGGATGCCTCAAAGCAAAGCCGACCGACACTCGGCATGCCGATCCTGATCAACATGAAGAAGAAACCCGGCGTCGATGCGTGGGAAGGCCAAGTCTACAACGCCAAGGACGGACAGTCTTATAGCTCGACCATCAAGCCGATTGGAACCGACCAGCTCGAGATTCAGGGCTGCGTGCTCGGCTTCCTGTGCGGCGGCGAGACCTGGACCCGCGTCGGGCCGCCGATTCCCTCAAGCCCCAGCAACAGCATGGCCAAAGGCGGCGCGCCGAAAAATCCGGCAGGCGCACCGAAGGCTGGCGCCTCGGCGACGGCGCCGGGTCTGACGCCCGCGCCCGGCTCGCCGGCGGCAACCGCCGCGCCGAAGACCACCGGTGCCGTGAACCCGGCGCCGGGTCAAAAGTCCGTTGCCGGCCAGAAGCAGGCGGCCGCCGATACCGTCGGCGATATCTGCCTACTCCCCGATATCGCGCGGTTTGCCCATTAGCGCAGGCTGAAACAGCAGCACCGCCGCCAGCGTGGTGATGAGCGACAGCGCCAGCAATTTACCCATGCTGGCGGTGCCGGGATGACTGGATAGCCACAGGCTTCCGAAAGCCGTGGCGGTCGTCAGCGCGCTGAAGAAGATCGCGCGCGTCAGGCTGGTCTGCAGCAGGTTGGTTCTGCCCGAGCGCCATGCCGTCACGTAATAGATCTTGAAGGCGACGCCGATGCCGAGCATCAGCGGCCACGCGACGATGTTGGCGAAGTTGAGCGGCAGCCCGATCAGCACGCAGATCTCCATCGTCACCGCGCCGGCCACCAGCAGCGGCACCAGCGTCAGCAGCACGTCGGTGACCCGCCGCAGCGCCAGCCAGAGCAGCACGCTGATCACGATCAGCGCCCAGATGCCGGCGTGGATGAATGCCTTGACGACGGTATCGCCGGATTTGAGAATCGAGACCGGTCCGCCGATCGCAGTCGGCTCGGCGGCGAGAACCGCATCGGCAAACTTGCGCAGGACTTCATTGTCGTTCGGATCACCCTTCGGCAGCGCCTCGACGCGCATCAGGCCGTCCTTGGTCTTCCAGCTGCTCACGAGTTCGGGCGGCAACGTCTTCAACGTGACCGGCTGGGCCTGCATCGTGTTCTTGAGTTGGTCGAAGGTTATCTTGAGCGGGATGACGAAAACACTCTGCGCCTTGTCGCGGACCGCTTGGGTTGATTCGGCCAGCTTCGCCAGCGCATCGGCCAGCCGCCGTGCCGCGACCGCGCCCGGGCCTTTGCCGTCGCCGGCGGTCTTGCGCAGGTTGTCGACCGAGCTCTTGAGCGCCTCGACGTTCTCGGCATCGGTCGGCGCCGCATCGACGGAATCCGGATTGAGCGCGGGGCCCACCACCTTGGCGGCCTGCGCGATCAGCTTCAGTTTGGCCGGCTGATCCTCCGGCACGAAACTGTCGAGCGACATCACGCGAAGCACTTCCGGTACCTTCTCCAGCTTCGCCTCGATCTTCTTGGCGTCGGCGTCGGAATTCGTCATCACGTTGATGGCGTTGGCGCCGGTGTTCGGATCCTTGCGCAGGTCGAGGAAGGTCGCGATCGATTCCACCTGCGAGTTGCGCAGATTGATCGGGTTGAAGTCGAACTTCATGAAATAGAGCAGCGGCAGACCGGCCAGCGAGACCAAAATCGTGCCGACGATGATGACGACGCGGTGCCGCTCGAGAAAGTCGTCGACCGGCGCCAGGAAGGCATAGCCGACCGGCTCGCTTTCGCCGGGAGGATTGAGCAGCGTCAGCAGCGCCGGCAACGTCGTGATGCTGGTGAGGAACGCCACCAGCATGCCGGCGCCGGCGATCTTGCCGAGTTCGGAAATGCCCTTGTAGTCGGTCGGCAGGAAGCACAGGAAACCGGCGGCGGTCGCCATCGCCGCGAGCGACAGCGGGACGGCCGAGCGGCGGGCCGCGCTCTCCAGCGCGAGCACCAGATCATCGTTCTTGAACCGCTCCGAACGGTAGCGGACGCTGAACTGGATGCCGAAATCCACGCCGAGGCCGACGAACAGCACCGCGAACGCGACCGACAGCAGATTGAGCGAACCCACCATCATCAGGCCGACCGCGGTGGTGATGGCAAGGCCGACGAACAGGTTCACGAACACGGCGAAGATGATCTTGCCTGAATGCAGCGCCATCCAGAGGATCACGAGCACGATCACGACGGTGCCGATGCCGTTGACGATCGCGCCATCCTGGACGGTGGCGTATTCCTCATTGGCGATCGGAACCGGTCCGGTCAGGCGCACGCGCGCGCCATACTCGCCCGCGAAATTCAGCTCCTTGGCCGCCTGCCGGATCGCGTCCGTGGCGTCCTTGCCGGGCTCGAGCGCGTTGTAATCGAGCTTCGGCTTGAACTCGATGAAGGCGCGCTTGTCGGAATCGCCGAGCGGCTTGTCGCTGACGAGTTCACGCCACGAGAACGTCGCCGTTCCCTTGCTCAGGATGTTCTCGACGGTCTGCGAGATCAGGTTGAAGGGCCGTTCCGTGTTGTCGAGCTTGACCTGGCCGCGCTTGATGCCGGCAAGGCCGGTTTCCAGCGCGCCGGTCAAACCGCGGATCGACGGATCGCCGGCCATGATTTCGATAAGCGGGGCGGCGGCTTCGAGCTGGCCGGCGACCTTGCCGACCTCCTCCACGGGCAGGAACAACAGCCCGTTCTTCTCGAAGAACTCGCCGGAACCGAGCGGCTGAACCGATTCGAAATTCTTGGCATCGCCCGCAAGCTTGTCGGCCAGCGCCTTGGCGGCGGCACTGGTGAGTTCGGGGGTCGGGGCCTCGACGACGGCCAAAATCAGCTTTTCGCGATCGAACGCCTTCTCAAACTGGTTGTCGCGCTTGCGCCAGTCCAGGTCGGGCGAAATCAGCGTGTTGATGTCGGTGTTGATGGAGAAGTTGCGAGCCGCATAGAAGCCCGCGCCAATCGCGAGGAGCAGCGAGACGACGACGATGAGGGTGGCAAACCGCGTGCACGTTCTAACAATTGAGACAACCAGGCTGGTCAGCACATCATTTCTTTCTAAGTCTTAATAGGGAGCTTGCCGAAAACGTCCGCTGTCTAGCGGAGTTCCCGGGGGCGATCTACATCGGGCGATCTATTGTTGTGGTTACTGTCAGAGAGGCCCGCTCAGAGAAGGCAAAACGGGCCGAAATGGCATTGAGAAACCCCATATAGACGCCCAGTGCGGGCAAGAAAGTGACGAAACGGTGAGGTATGGCACTTAATTAAGGTATTATGATACTTCAGTCGACCCCAAGCCGAACACGGCCTTTTGCGTTCCGGCTTTTCTAGACGCTAATTTTTTGACACAAAGCCCTGTGCTTCCATGTGCTTGGTTGGATTACCCCCGGAACGGTGGTGCGGTTATTGCAGTTTGTTCGGCCGGGCCCGGCAGGACTGGCTGGACGAAGTCGTTTGAATGAATTTGGTGCAACTTGGGTAATGAGCGTCCCATGGAAGTATATCTTGCGCAGCCCCGCGGATTTTGCGCGGGCGTCGTGCGTGCCATCGAGATCGTCGAGCGCGCGCTGCAGAAATACGGTCCGCCGGTCTATGTCCGTCACGAGATCGTGCATAACAAATACGTGGTCGAAAGCCTGAAGAACAAGGGCGCGATCTTCGTCGAGGACCTGTCGGAAGTTCCCCCGCTCGCGGTTACCGTGTTCAGCGCCCATGGCGTGGCCCGCAGCGTCGAGGAGGAGGCTGCGGCCCGCGGCCTGCCCGTCCTCAATGCCACCTGCCCCCTCGTCACCAAAGTCCACAATCAGGGCAAACGGTATATGTCGAAGGGCCGGGCCCTGATTCTGATCGGCCATGCCGGCCACCCCGAGGTCGAGGGAACCATGGGTCAGGTTCCCGGGACGGTCCTTTTGGTCCAGAACGTCGACGACGTGGCCTCCCTGACGCTCCCGGTCGACACCCCGGTGGCCTATATTACCCAGACCACCCTCAGCGTTGACGACACAAAAGACATAATTGCGGCCCTCCAGGCCCGTTTTACAGATATTCAAGGCCCCGACATACAGGATATCTGCTATGCGACACAGAACCGCCAATCTGCGGTAAGGGACCTGAGCAAGCTGGTGGACGTCATTTTGGTGGTGGGGGCCGCCAATAGTTCCAACTCAAACAGGCTTCGCGAAATCGGCACCGAGGTCGGGGTCGCGAGTTATCTCATTGCCGATGGCAGCGAGTTGAACCCTGATTGGCTGAAGGATGCGAAAGCCGTCGGCATCACGGCGGGCGCCTCGGCGCCCGAAGTTTTGGTCGACGACGTGATCGAGGCTTTGAGGCGTATCGGACCCGTCACGGTGTCGGTGCTTCCTGGGAGGGAAGAAAATATCGAGTTCCGGCTTCCAGCCGAACTGACTGCGGGCTGATCCATTCACGAGTTATGACGACTAAGGTCCAGAAAGAAATCCTGTAATGGCAATACCGTTCTTCAAGGAGTTGCGTATCGGCGGCTATCTGATCAAGCAGAAGCTGCTTGGCCGGAAGCGCTATCCGCTGGTGCTGATGCTCGAACCGTTGTTCCGCTGCAACCTCGCCTGCGTCGGCTGCGGCAAGATCGACTATCCCGATGCGATCCTCAATCGCCGCATGTCGGCGCAGGAGTGCTGGGACGCGGCCGATGAATGCGGCGCACCGATGGTGGCGATCCCCGGCGGCGAACCGCTGATCCACAAGGAGATCGGCGAAATCGTGCGCGGCCTCGTGGCGCGCAAGAAGTTCGTCTCGCTCTGCACCAACGCGCTGCTGCTGGAAAAGAAGCTCGATCTGTTCGAGCCCTCGCCCTATTTGTTCTTCTCGGTGCATCTGGACGGCCTGAAGGACCACCACGACAAGGCCGTGTCGCAGAAGGGCGTGTTCGACCGCGCGGTTTCGGCGATCAAGGCTGCGAAGGCGCGCGGCTTCACCGTCAACGTCAACGCCACGATCTTCGACGGGCACGCGGCGGAAGAGATCGCCAAGTTCCTCGACTTCACCACCGAACTCGGTGTCGGTGTCTCGATGTCGCCGGGCTACGCCTATGAGCGCGCGCCGGACCAGGAGCACTTCCTCAACCGCACCAAGACCAAGAAGCTGTTCCGCGACGTCTTTGCCCTCGGCAAGGGCAAGAAGTGGAACTTCATGCATTCCGGCCTGTTCCTCGACTTCCTGGCCGGCAACCAGAGCTACGAATGCACGCCGTGGGGCATGCCGGCGCGCAACATTTTCGGCTGGCAGAAGCCCTGCTACCTGCTCGGCGAGGGCTACACCAAGACCTTCAAGGAATTGATGGAGACCACCGACTGGGAGACCTACGGCACCGGCAAGTACGAGAAGTGCGCCGACTGCATGGCGCATTGCGGCTATGAGCCGACCGCCGCCAATGCCGCGCTGGTCAATCCGTTGAAGGCGATGTGGGTGGCGCTGCGCGGCGTCCGGACATCAGGTCCGATGGCCCCAGAGATCAACCTCGATAAACAGCGTCCGGCGCAGTACATCTTCTCATCGGAAGTGCAGAAGCGGCTGTCGGAGATCCGCAAGGACGAGGCGGCTGCCGCCGCCGCCAAGCAGCAGCAGAACGCCTCCACGGCCGCTTGAAGCCTGCCGGGAGCGCAACGCGGCTTGTCCGCGTTGCGTGAGTGCTGAGAATCAAAAGAGCACAAAACAAAATGCCGTCGCGTTGCGACGGCATTTTTCGTTGCAGCAGACTATTTCAGCGGTCGTCAGGCGTTGGCCGCGGCCAGCCCCTCGCCGCCGGAGATGAAGCCGCGGCAGCCGCGCAGCGAACGCAGCGCACGATTGAAATCGATGCCCGTGGACACCAGCGCGCGCAGCGTTCTCGGATTGCGCGCGACGCCGCGCAGTATCTTGCGCAGGTCGATATCGCCATTCGGCTTGATCGCGCTCTTGGCCAAAGCCGGCAGCGCGCGGCTGGCAGGATCGGAGATGACGCGCAGTGCCGCGAACGGAATGCCTGCCTTGGCCGCATAGGCCGCCGCGATATGGCTTTCCATGTCGACCGCCGCAGCCCCCGTCTCCGAATGCAGCGCGGCCTTGCAGGCGGTCGCCGCAATGACCTGCTCCACTCCGGCCAGACCGCCGCGAATCACGCGCCGCCGCCGCAGCGCGGCGCTGGCAATCACTTCCTCGTTGAGCGCCAGACCGGCCAGAAAACGTGTATCGCCGGCCAGAACCTCGGTCGCGACCACGACATCGCCCGACTTCAGCGACGGATCGAGCCCGCCGGCGACGCCGAAAGAGATGACGCCCCTGAATGTCGATGAATCCAGTGTTGCGAGCAGCGCGCGCAATTGCTGCGGATCGCTACTGCTGCAGATCACGATCATGCCTGGACCGGCCGCAATGCGGGCCTCTTGTACCAAGCCTGTAACGATCAAAACCGGCCGCGGATCAATTTGATTGAGATCACCCGAATTGAGATCACTCGAATTGTCCACGATCGCGGCGGCCCCCGCCCCCCAAGTCACATCCCGACCCCTACCACCCTGCTGTTGGTGCTTCTCAAATTCCGATACCGCGCCATCGCCCAGAGCGGAAAGAACTTCGAGTAGCCATGATAACGCAAATAAAACACCCGCGGAAACCCCGTAGCCGTGTAGCGCGGCTCATCCCACAGCCCTTTTTCGGTCTGTGTGGTTTTTAGGTACTCCACACCGCGCGCAACTGCCGGGTTCCCGACTTCACCCACTGCCATCAATCCAAGCAAGGCCCATGCCGTTTGCGAGGAGGTCGATGGTGCGGCCTCGAATCCCCTGTAGTCCAGCCGGTAGCTGACCGCATCTTCGCCCCAGCCGCCGTCCTGATTCTGAATCGATAGCAGCCAATCGACCGCCTTGCGAATCATTGGGTCCTGATGGTCGATACCTGCGACATTTAGCGCACAGAGCACCGACCAGGTGCCGTAGATGTAATTCAGCCCCCAGCGGCCGTACCATGAGCCTTCGGCAAGTTGGGTGCGGCGCAGATAGTCGATGCCGTCGGCAACAGCCTTGCTGGTTGCGGCGGTTTCGCCGAGTTGCGCCAGCATCGAGACGCAGCGCGCGGTGACATCCTCGGTCGGCGGATCGAGCAGCGCGCCGTGGTCGGAGAACGGGATGTTGTTGAGATAATATTCGAGATTGTTGACGTCGAAGGCAGCCCAGCCGCCATCGCGGCTCTGCATGCCCTCGATCCACTCGCGGCCGCGCGCGATCGCGGTATCATACTCGTTGCTTCCGGACTGCCGACGCGTGCGGTCCATGGCCATGACGACAACAGCGGTGTCGTCGAGATCGGGATAATGCGCATTGTTGTACTGGAACGCCCAGCCACCCGGCCGCACATCGGGCGCCTTCACCGCCCAATCGCCCTTGAGGTCGAGCACCTGCAGCGGCTTCAGCCAGTCGAGACCCTGCTTCATTTTTGCGAGCGTTTCTTCGCCGCCGGCCTCAGCCAGTGCGTGGCAGGTGAGCGCCGTGTCCCACACCGGCGACACGCACGGCTGGCAATAGGCCTCGTGCTCGCCGATCACCAGGAGCTTGTCGATGCCTTTGCGGGTGATCGCGCGCGGCGGAAAATCCGGTCCCTTGCCGAGCGCCTCGTACATCATAACGATGTTGGCCATCGGCGGATAGATCGCGCCCATGCCGTCTTCGCCGTTCAACCGCTCGTCGATAAAGGCAAGTGCCGCATCGATCGCGCGGGCACGAAACTTTTTCGGAAACATCGGTTCGACGACCCGCAGCACGGCGTCGAGGCTGCGAAACAGCAGGAACCAGCCCGTGCTTTGATGCGGCGCCTTCGGCGTCATGCCGACCGACTTCGGATCCTGCAGGAACAATTCGTCGATCCCGACACCTTTCGGATTCTTCGCCAGCGGCTTCAGCGCCGCCATCACCATCAGCGGCACGATCGTGGTGCGCGCCCAGTAGGAGATCTTGTTGATATGGAACGGCGACCACATCGGCAGCAGCATGATCTCGATCGGCAGCACCGGTACCGCGCGCCATGTCACCACGCCGTAGAAAGCCAGCAGGAAGCGAGTGAACACGTTGACTTTGGCGGCCCCGCCGCGCGAACGGATCGCCTCGCGCGCCCGCACCATGTGCGGCGCATCGACGGAATCGCCGATCATCTTCAGCGCGAAGTAGGACTTCACGCTGGCGCTCATGTCGAACGCACCGTCCTGCACCAGCGGCCAGCCGCCATGATTGCCTTGCGTGCGCCTGATATAGTTGGCGATCTTGGCTTCGAGTTCGCTATCGACGGGCTCGGCGAGATAGTGGCGCAGCAGCACATATTCCGACGGGATCGTGCTGTCGGCTTCCAGCTCGAATATCCAGTGCCCGTCGGATTGCCGATAGCCGAGCAGCGCCTGCGTCGCCGAGGAGATCGATTTCTCCAGGGCGACGGGATCGACTGCCGCGATGGGGTCGGCTGCCGCGACGGGATCGGCAACAACGCTGTGATCGACGGAAGACATTTCGTCAGACATCCCTCTGTTCGCGATCGCGCACCGTAAATCCGGTCACGCGCTCATCCAGTCAGGCCATCATGCTCTGGCCAGAACCAGATCGGCCGCGCGGTCACCCGACCGCACCGATCCCTCGATGGTTGCCGGCAACCCCGTATCAGTCCAGTCGCCGGCGAGAAACAGGTTTTTGTAAGCGGTGACCGGGCCCGGCCGCAGCGCGTTCTGCTCCGGCGTCGCCTCGAATGTAGCACGGCGTTCGCGCACGATCTGCCAGGGGGGCAGTTCGCCCTGCACGCCACCTGCCTTGCAGACGTCGCGCCAGATCGCCTGCGCGAGTTCTTCACGGGGCATATCGACCAAACGGTCGCCATTGCTGATGGTGACCGACAGGCGCTGCGGGAATGCAAACAGCCATTCCACCAATCCACCGACGACGCCAAGGATCGGCGGCGCATCCCTTGGCGGATCGAAGCGGAAATGCGCATTGACGATGGCGCGAAATTTCGTCGGCGTCTTGAGACCCGGCAGCAACGACGCGGCGGGACGCGGCGGAACGGCGAGCACCACGACATCGTCAGGCGCCAGCGCAATCGCGTCGTCGCCGAACTTCAGTGCGCCGACATGGCTGCCGTTCATCGCGAATTCACGCAGCTCATGCCCGAGCTGAACGCTGGCGCCCTTGTCCTGCAGCAGCTTGATCGCAGGTTCGATCAGCACCGAACTTAAGCCCTCGCGGGCGATCAGCGGCCGGCAGGCCTGGCCGCCGGCGAGCAGCGTTTCACGGACGATCGCGCCGGCGAGCCCCGCCGAACCCTCCGGCGGATCGACGTTGAGCGCGGCCAACAGCAATGGCTGCACCAGCCGCTGGTACAGCGTGCCCTCGCAGGGGATCGACTTGCCGACCAGTTTGTCCGCCCCTGCCCAGATCAGAGGCATCAGCGCGAGATAATCGCGCAAGGACGTGTCGGGCACCCGGCGCGCCTCGTCGAACACCCACAGCGGCAGCCGGCCATCACCGAGATCGAGCTGCCAGCGCTGGCCGGTCGAGACGTCGCAGAAAGGAAACTGCGCGCGCTTCGGTCCGACCAGTCCCGCCTCGGTGCCGATCGAGCGCGCATAGGCCAGCGCATGGCTGTTGCCCGACAACAGCAGGTGATTGCCATTGTCGATCATCAAGTTGGTGGCGGCGTCGAAATAGGAACGGCAACGGCCGCCGGTCGTTTGCGTGGCCTCGTGGACGCACACCCTGTAATTGGCGTTCGCCAGGCGGACGGCGGCGGAGAGGCCGGAAATGCCGGCGCCGATGATGTGAGCGGTTTTTTGCATCAGATGATCGCGTAACGGAGAAGGATGCCGATCTTGGCGAGCTTGGTGACGCGGACCGGTGCGCGCGGCGCGGCAAAGCCCCGCTCCAGCAACAGCTCGAGGATGGCGCGGTAATATTTCGACATGATCCGGGGCGCACGCACCTTGCGCCGCGAATTGCGCTTCATGATCTCGTCGGCTTTCTCGAAATACGCCTTGGCCCGTTCCGCCAGCGGCTGGCAGACTTTCGGCAATGCGCGTTCGACGATCACCCTCTGCGGGTCGTTGCTTGTGATCCCGGCATGCAGCAGGGCTTCGCGCGGCAGATACAGACGGCCGAGGGTGGCGTCTTCATCGATGTCGCGCAGGATGTTGGTCAATTGCAGCGCGCGGCCAAGATGATGCGCGAGCTCGACGCCGTCACTCTCCGGAAGGCCGAACACCCGTACCGACAAACGCCCGACGGCGCTCGCGACGCGGTCGCAATAAAGGTCGAGCGTTGCGAAATCCGGCGCACGGATGTCCTGCGGCACGTCCATTTCCATGCCGTCGACGACGGCCAGAAAATCCTCGCGCTTGAGACCGAAGGTCCGCACCGGGGCGACGTAGCCCTGCAGACGTGCCGGCGGACGGCCCCGATAGAGCGCGTCGATGTCATCACGCCATTGCTGGAGGCCGGCGAGCCGTTCGCTCCGCGGTTCGTGGGAATCGGCGATGTCGTCGACCTGCCGGCAGAAACTGTAGATCAGGAACATCGCTTCGCGCTGGTCGCGCGGCAGAATGCGCATCGCGGCATAAAACGAACTGCCGGACGCGGTGGTGCCGTAATTCGCGTTGGCCGCCGCCGTCTCTGATGTCATGCGCCGGCCGCCGGTTTCGACACGGGCCGCCGGCCCACCGCGCGGCGCGCGATCTCGCCGGCGACACCGCCGAGGCTTTGCGCCAGCAATTCGAGCGGACTGAGATGCACGCGCTCAGCGAGCGGATCGCGCACCTTCAGCAGGCCTACGATCTTGTCGGCAAAGGCCTGGATGACCGAGATCTCGAGGCCGAGGCGGAAATCCTTCACTTCGGCCGCCAGCGACTTGCTTTCGTTGAGCACGGTCTCGGTCCGCACCGCCAGCGCCTGCAGGCACTTCAGCAAAGCGGGTGGCGACTTCGTCTCGCCCAGCATCTCGACCGTAGCACCGGCGGCTGCGAGCGCGTCGCGCGGCAGGTAGACGCGGTTGAGGTCGCGAAAATCCTTGGCGCAGTCCTGCAGATGGTTGTTGATCTGCAGTCCGGCGCACAGCGCATCGGAGGCAGCCCAGGTCGAGGTGCTCTCGCCGTGGACGTCGAGCATGAAGCGTCCGACCGGCATCGCCGAGTAGCGGCAATAATGGATCACGTCGTCCCAGTTCTCGTAACGCAGCTTGGTGACGTCCATCCGGAACGCAATCAGCACGTCGAGCGCGTGGCGCGGCGGCATCTCGCGCGCGGCGAGCGCATGGCGCAGGCTGACCGCCTCCTTCTGGGTGTCGCCCTTGCCGAGCAACTCCGCTTCAAGGAGGTCGAGAAGCCTCAGCTTTTCGTCTGGCGGCAGCGTCGCGTGATCGGCGATGTCGTCGGCCGTCCTGACGAAATTGTAGAAGCTGAGAATCAGCGCCCGGTGACGCGGATGAATGATCCACGACGCGACCGGAAAGTTCTCGTCACGGTGGGTTTTTCCGGATCGTAGTTCGCTCGCGCTGGTCATCAAAAGCTGGCTACATTGGTCCAAATGGCGGCACACGCCGATATCAGGCGCGTGCGACGGATCGCGAGCCCCATATAGGGGAATACGCCGCCAAAACCAATGCTGTCTGGGGCATCAAGCCCATGCCGCCGCTCCCGGCAAATACGCCGGAAACGGGCCTTGTACGACGGTTAACCGATCCGGACGGGGGTTATTGCCCGTGGCTTTTCAGCACCTGGTCGCAGGCCGCCGTGATCTTCGGACGATTTTGCTGCAGGCAGGCCAGGATGGTGAAATCGCCCTGATCGATCACCGCGCGGCAAAAGCGCTGCACGTCACGGGCGCAAGCCTTTTGCTCTTCCGGCGTTCCACTGCGCTGTTGCTGGGCGAAGGCATCCGATGATACCGCGATCGACAATAAAGAGAGAGCCAGGAAAAGTTTACGCATCGTATTCCTTCATTTCGGCAGCAAGAAATCCTGTTCCCGAATCGTGTTTCGGCATCGCCGGGACGGATTTGTTTGAAGACGCCGCGTAGCGCAGCAATGAGCCGACGACAAGCGCTGGCAAATGCGGCCAAATTTGCGGCGGCGATGCCTATCGATTAACCAGTTGATATATCACGTTTATTCACGGCATAACTTTCTTCTTGATTGGCTGTTGCGGACAGGCCCTCGCGAAGCTAGATGCTGCCAACGAAGCTCAACGGATATTTTTTGATTCCGTGCGTGAAAATGCCGCCTTTCGGGGCGCTATCGCCGCAAGTGGCATTTTGTCATTTGAACCTAACATATCGCGGGAACACTAAATCTTCGATGTGGGCGAGACGTGTCTTTGAAAGAGCGTCTATTTTGATGGGAAAATCACAATGAAAATGTTTGGTTCCAGTCTGTTTGGTCAGGCTCTCACGGCCGTTGGCGTTGGCGCCGCGCTGATGTTGTCAGTCTCCGCAGGCTACACGCAGGCGGGAGGCCCGTTTGCCGGTTTTGACGGAAATTGGGCCGGCGCAGGCACGGTCGCGCTGTCCAACGGCACCACCGAAAACATCCGTTGCAAGGCCGACTACAAGGTCAACGCCAACGGGCTCGGCCTGAAGCAGAACCTGAACTGCGCCAGCGACAGCTACAAATTCGTTCTCTCCAGCGACGTCACCAGCCAGGGTGACCGCATCTCCGGCAACTGGAGTGAGAAGAGCCGCAACATCTTCGGCAATCTGCAGGGCACCGCGGGCGGCGGACAGATCGACGTGTTCGTCGAGGCGTCCGGATTTGCGGCCAATTTGAACCTGCGGACCAACGGCACCAAGCAGATCGTCCAGATCAGTTCCAAGGGCGAAATCCGCGGCGTCAACATCACGCTGACGAAGACCTGATCGAGCGGTGTCTCTAGGTTCAGAGCCAGGTTCTATTGATCAGAACCTGGCTCTTTTTCGTGCAGACGGCTTTCTGCAAAAAGCTGCCCATCGGTTATTTTGCGGCTATTTTGCCGGCTTGGCGTGAGCGCCGGTGCCACGGATCCTGTCCGACAGGTTGATCAGGAACATCGACGTCGGCCGCAGGATGAAGAGATCCGCGACCAGTGCTGCGACCATCGAGAACGCGCTGAGCCAGCCGAACAGGCGCAGCGACGGCAGGTCGGAAAACACCGTCACGACGAGGCCGCAGGCCAGCACCACCGTGGTCAGGATCAGCGCCGGGCCGACCAGCACGGTGGCGCGTTCCACCGCCAGTTCCGGACTGATGCCGGGCTTCGACTCCAGCCGCAGCCGGTTCAGGAAGTGGATCGTCGCACTGAGACCGAGGCCGAACGACACCGTCAGCGCGACCACGCTGGCGAATTGCAGTCCCTCCCCGAGCAGCCACAGCACGGTGCCCGATGCCACCACCGGGAAAATCCCCGGCAGGATGCAGGAGAACATCACCACCACCGAGCGGAACGCGAGGCCAATGAAGATCGCGACCAGCAGGAATTCGATGGTGAGGCCGTGGTTGAGCTTCTGGATCATGTTGGCGCTGTTGCGCGCGGCGATGGCCGACAGACCGGTCACCGCGATCTCATAGCCCGGATGCTCGGCGCGCACCTTGTTGAGCGCCGCGTCGAGCTTGTCGACCACGGGAAGAATCTCGCTGGAATCGAGATCGGGAACGCGGCCCGACACCACTACGGCGTCCTGATCGGCCGAGATGAAGCGCCGCACCAGATGTTCGGGAATCACGCTGACATATTCCTTCAGCGTCGCGACATCGCTACTGCCGGCCTTTTCGGCCAGCCAGCGGCGCAGCGTTTCCAGCGACCAGACGTTGCCGACGCCGGCCGCCGTTTCCACCATGGAATGGACATCGGCGATCGTCTTCAGGGTGTCCGCCGAATAGAGCGAGGCGCCTTTGGGGAATTCGATCAGCACGTCGATCGGGTTCGCGCCGGTGAGCTTGGCATCGAGACGGCTCGACGCCGCTACCGCCTGGCGTTTGTCAGGCACCTGGTCGGCAAGACGATAACGCGGCTCCAGCGTGGCGTAGATGTAGCCGAGGCCGGCGACCAGGATCACCGCGAGCAGGCTGAACAGCCCGGGGCGGCCGACCATGCGCACGGCGATCCAGTAGCAGAAATTGCGCAGCGCCTGAACGCCGGCGTCGGCACCCTGGAATTTCACCGCCATGATCTTTTCGTTGCGCACCAGAAGCACGCCGAACGCGGGCACCAGCGACAGCACCGCGATCAGCGCGATGATGGTGGCGGCGAGCCCGGCCTCGCCGAACTTGCGGATCAGCTCGGAGTCGGAGAATTGCAGGGCGATGAACGAGATGCCCGCGGTGCCATGGGTGAGCACGCAGGCCGGCCCCACCACCAGCACGGCGTTCTTGAAGGCGGTGTATTTGTCCTGTCCCGCGATCAGCCGGTCGCGCGCGGCGAAGGTCAGCTGCATCGAATCGGAGAAGCTGATCACCATGATGAGCGGCGTCATCACGTTGAGGAACATGTTGAGATTGAATCCGGCCCAGCCAAGACCGCCGAGCGCGAGCAGGATCGCGATGATCGGCGGGAACGCCGCGATGATCATGAACGATATCTTGCGGAAGAAGATGATCGCGATGATGCAGCCGGCCAGGATGCCGAGGATGTTGTAGGTCAGCCCGTCGCGCTTGACCGCGTTGCGGATCTCGAGCTGCATGACCGGAACGCCGGACAGCTGCGCGTTGAGCCCGCTGCCGGCGAGATCGTCGGCCATGATCTTGCGGATATCGGCGATCACCCTGGAGAGGTCTTTGCTGGCGACGATCGATGGTTCGAGCGACAGCACCATCAGCGCCAGCGTGCCGTCCTCGGACAGCAGCTTGCCGCGAATGATCTCGTTGGTCTTCACGGTCTCGACGAATTTGTCGTAGGCCGCGCCTTCCGGCAGCTCGGAGGGGAACAGCGCCGCCGGCAGCTTGCCGCGCTCCGGCGCCTGACGCGCCGAAAACAGCGAGACCAGGCCGCGCACGCCATCGACCAGTTGCAGGTCGGTGACCATGTCACGGATCTTCTCGAGATTGGGCCGCGCCATCAGCGCT
This sequence comes from Bradyrhizobium sp. AUGA SZCCT0169, assembly GCF_018130085.1. Lineage (NCBI taxonomy): Bacteria > Pseudomonadati > Pseudomonadota > Alphaproteobacteria > Hyphomicrobiales > Nitrobacteraceae > Bradyrhizobium > Bradyrhizobium sp. AUGA SZCCT0169. Next base: position 103,883 of record NZ_JAFCMC010000008.1, read on the forward strand.
TTGCCTTCGACCACCACCAGCACGTCGAACTCGGTCGCCGGGAAGCGCTTGGTGACGGCTTCGTACTGCTTGTAGTCCTTGGAATCGGAGCGGAACAGCTGGCTCAGCGAATCGTCGATCTTGATGCGCTGGATGCCGAAGATCGCCGCGATCATCAGGGCGGCCAGGATGAGGCAGGACAGGATGGGCGCCTTGACCGCGATCAGCCCCATGCGCTCGAGACCGAAGGCGATGCTCTGCCCGGGCGGCGGCGGCTCCTCGATCTCCTCGACATGGACCCGACTTTCGGTGTTCTTTTCGAGCATACCCTGTCCAGTTCTCACGTCGGCTTGAATTGTAGTTTGGGTTGCGGGCGCGGATGCGGCTCAGTCAGCCCCATATCTGATTGGCGCTGATTGGCGCTAGCCCTTGAAATCACGCGGTAAATTAACCGTCGCCGTTTTACAGGCCCGGACCGCATACGGCAAGCGCGCGGCGGGGGTCAAATCGCCGTGCAGATCACGAAAACCACCGCTAAGTCTCTGATTTGTCACACTCGAACTAACCAGCGCCGATCCGCGCCGGTGCCGCGCCACCGCTTTCATCTTTTAGTGCGACGCCCGTGACTTGCCGGGCCAGCCCCTCGCGCACCAGCCAGGCGATCTTGAAAGCGGCTTCATCGTAGCCCAGCCCCGCGCCGTGGATGTTGGAGACGCAGTTGCGATCAGCGTCGGTGAGGCCGATGCGCGGCGCAAAGGTCAGATAGGCGCCGAGGCTGTCCGGCGCCGACAGGCCCGGCCGCTCGCCGATCAGCATCAGGACCATCCGTGCGCCGAACATGGCGCCGATCTCGTCCCCCAGCGCCACGCGCGCGCCGGAGGCGACCGCGGTACCGCCGGGCTGGATCCCGGCTTCCTGCAATCGTGGAACCAGATGGCGAACCAGTTCGACCGCATGGACATTGACCGCCGCGGGCGAGAGCCCGTCGCCGACCACGATGGCCAGCTGGCACGGGCCATCGCTTCGATCGGCCAGCGCGCGTTGCGAGACCGGATCGAGCATGCGTCCGAGATCGGGGCGGCGCAGATAATCGCGCCGGTTGCGCGCCTGACTTGAAAGGAGCACCGGCGCCAGCCCAAGACTGGCCAATTCCTCGACGAGACGCGAGGTATCGAAGGCGCCATGAACCGCATCGCGGGCCCGTGCGTGGTCGAGGGTGAAGGCAAGCAGCGCATCGGTCGGCATGCTGGCGCCGGCCCGGCCGAGCCCGACGCGCGCCGGCGTGAGCTCTCGCAGATCGCTCAACGAACGGGACGCTAGCACCGGCGTTTTCATATCGGTGTTACTCGGCAGGAACCGAGGCCTCGCGCAGCCGGATCGAATAGTTCGATGCGCTCTGCTGACCGCCGGAGGCTGCACGCGCGAACAGGATCAGATGATGCGCGATCATCGCCGAACCGATCAGGCCCTCGATGTCGCCCTGCCGCAGCCGCCGCAGCGCGAATTTCCAGAACGCCTTCCGGTAGTCGCCGAGCACCCCGACTTTCCAGAAGATGTTGCGCAGCATGATCAGGCCGCGCCGGATATTGGCCCAGCTCTTCATCTCCGGGCTGACAGGCCTTTTGAGCCGGTTGGCGTAGGTGTATTCGCATTGATACTGATAGCGCGCGAACAGCCGCGCGGGTTCATAGGCGAATTCCATGCATTTGCGCCATGAACTGACCACCTGATCGTAGGGCAGCAGGAAATCGACATTGGAGTCGCGGCTGTCGTCTTCCTCGAGCAGCCGGCCTTCCTTTTGCAGGCGATCCCACAGCGGTGTCTTCGGCAGCGCCTGCAGCAGATTGATCGTCAGCAGCGGAATCCGGGATTCATCGACAAAGGCCAGCAACGCGTCGGCGGTCTCGGGCTTGTCGGTATCGAGACCCATGATGATGCCGGAGACGACCTCCATGCCATAGGAATTGATGGTGTGGATGCCTTCCAGGATCGGGACCATCATGTTGTGGTCCTTGTGCATCGCCTTCAGCGCGTCGGGATCGGGAGTCTCGATGCCGCAGAACACGGTGACGAAGAAGGCCTCGTGCATCAGCTTGAGGATCTCGGGCCGCTTGGCGATGTTCAGCGTCGCCTCGCACGCGAGCCGCGTGATGTAGCCGGTTCGCTTCTGCCATTCGACAAGATGCGGCAGCAGGTCGAGCGCCGCCTTGCGGTTGCCGATGAAATTGTCATCGACGAAATACACCGTGTCGGTCATTCCACATTCGCGCAGCCTGTCGAGTTCGGCGACGATCTGCTGCGGCGTCTTGATGCGTGGATTGCGCCCATAGAGGCCGGGGATGTCGCAGAACTCGCACTGATAGGGACAGCCGCTCGAATACTGGATACTGCCGAGGAGATATTTTCTGATCTCGGCGAGTTCATACGCCGGAATCGGAAACTCCGTCATCGCGAGGCGGTCGGCAGTCTTCAGCACCACCTGCTGCTCAGGCCGTGACGGGTCGCGCGCCAGCCGCGCGATCAAATCATTGGTCGCGTCGCCGAGTTCGCCGACATGGAGGTAATCGAACGAGGGATAGTAATCCGGGCAGGCGCTCACCGACGGCCCGCCGATCGCGACCGCGAGGTCGAAGGCATGGGCACGGCGGCAGATGTCGTTCATCTGCTGGCGCTGGATGTGCATGCCGCTGACGAACACTGCTTCCGCCCACTCGAAATCTTCTTGGGTGGCGGGGCGGAGGTTTTCGTCGACGAAACGGACCGGCCAGTTGGCCGGCAAATAGGCCGCGATCAGCAGCAACCCCTGCGGTGGCATGAAAGCCTGCACGCCGTCGGTCAGAGGATAGGCGTATTCGAACGTGCCAAAAGATGACGTGTATCGGGGGAAGACACACAGGATGCGCCGTGCCGTCTCAATGCCTTCAGCTCTCATCAAACTTCCTCAGCCAAAGCCCTATCGCAAATTTAAGCACGTCATTGAAGGGTGGGCCAGAAATTCTTCAAGATTGTGGCGGCCCCTTATAACGCGCTGGCGGCCCGAAGGTTGCGTGGCAGCTAGTCACCGGGCGCGCCCGGACGGTTCAAGCGATCAGCCGTGACGCAAATTCGGGTAGCAGGCCCGCGTCGCCCGCAAGGCGGAAATCGGGGCCGGCAAGCCCGCTGCGCAGCAGCCAGTCGTCGAATTCGGGCGCCCGCTTCAGTCCGAACAGGTCCCGGACATAGAGCGCGTCGTGGAATGAGGTGGACTGATAGTTCAGCATCACGTCATCCGCGCCCGGCACCCCCATGATGAAGGTAACGCCGGCGGCCGCCAGCAGCGTCAAGAGATTGTCCATGTCGTCCTGATCGGCCTCGGCGTGGTTGGTGTAGCAAACGTCGACGCCGAGCGGCAGGCCGAGCAGCTTGCCGCAGAAATGGTCCTCCAGCCCGGCGCGGATGATCTCCTTGCCGTCATACAGGTATTCCGGGCCGATAAAGCCGACCACGCTGTTGACCAGCAAGGGATCGAAGGCGCGTGCCACAGCATAGGCCCGCGCTTCCAGGGTCTGCTGATCGACATTGTGATGGGCGCCCGCCGACAGCGCCGAGCCCTGCCCGGTCTCGAAATACATCACATTGTCGCCGACGGTGCCGCGGCGTAGCGATAACCCGGCCTGCTGCGCTTCCCGCAACAGCGCCAGATCGACGCCAAAGCTGCGGTTGGCGGCCTCGGTCCCTGCAATCGACTGGAATACGAGATCGACGGGCGCGCCCTGCCCGATCAGCCCGAGCGTGGTGGTGACATGGGTAAGCACGCAGCCCTGGGTCGGGATCTGCAGCCGCGCGATCACGCCGTCGAGCAGGCGCACGAGCTCGCCGATCACGGCCGGATCGTCGCTCGCCGGGTTGATGCCGATACAGGCATCGCCCGATCCGAGCAGGATGCCGTCGAGGATCGAGGCGGTAATGCCCCTGGCGTCGTCAAAGGGATGGTTGGGCTGCAGGCGGACGCTCATCCGGCCCTTCAGGCCGATGGTGTTGCGAAACGCCGTCGTGACGGCGCATTTTTTTGCTACCAGGATGAGATCCTGGTTGCGCATCAATTTGGACACGGCGGCGGCCATTTCCGGCGTGATCCCGCGCGATATCTGCTGCAGCACCGCGGAGGTCGCAGCGTCCGAGAGCAGCCAGTCGCGAAACCCGCCCACCGTCAGCGACGAGATGGCGGCAAAGCCCGCCGCGTCATGGCTATCGACGATCAGCCGGGTGACCTCGTCGTCCTCGTAAGGCACCACCGTCTCGCTCAGGAACTGCTTGAGCGGGACATTCGCGAGCGCCATCCGCGCCGCAATCATCTGCTGGGCGCTACCAGCCGCGACGCCGGCCAGGCGATCGCCGGAACGCGACGGCGTCGCCTTGGCAAGCAGATCGCGCAAATCGTCAAAGACGTAAGAGGTGGCATCGATGGCTTGGCGATAGACCATGCTGATTTCCTGGCCCCTGCTCTCGCTCCACGGTCGTGGCCGCCGCCCGGTGCTAGTTCAGTGTACCGTAATAGCGGCCGAAAAAGCTAATCTCATAAGCGATCGCGGCGAACACGAACAGCTTGTGGAATCTCGGATTGCGCGTGATCGCGGCCACCGCGCACAGCGCCACGAATGCGCCGATCCGCGGGAGATATTCAGGTCCCAGGAAACGTAGATGTTGCTCGCCCTTTATCAAGGTATCGACCACATCGAGCGCTTCCGTCAGGGCAATTAAGCCAAAGAACCAGCGGCGGCGGTCGAGAAAATAGTCCTGATAGCCCTGATAATCATCGAGATCCTGAGGAAAAAGCAGCGCGCTGAGGAAATAGTACATCGACGCGTACACGCAAACGAAGGCATAGAGGCCAAACGTCCATTGCTGCACGAGGCTCAGCCGAAACTCCCACCACCAGAACGTGACCACGTTCAGGAGTGCCCAGGCCACCCAGCCCAGATGAACAGACCAGATCGGGGAGCGGCCGGGATGCTGGATCAAGGTCGCGAGGCCACTGATCAAGCGGGTGACGCTGAGCCCGAGAATGATGGCGAGCAGCACGCGAACGTGGAGATAGAGATCGACATTGCCCGTCAGGGCAGCAGTTTGAGCCATAAGCCCTCGTCCTCACTCGCAATCGAACCACTTGGTGCAGCAGGCCTCCTGCGCACACGATGGTTCCAGACGATGGCTTCTGGGTTTGCGCGTTCACCCGCCTGGGCAAGACGAGCCAGACCGTTTCGTCGCTGCGCTCGCTGTGTAGCTTGATTCGCGCCCCCGGTGTTTGCGGGTCCCCCTGCGTGAGAACACTTCTGCTCGTTTGCGGCAGGTTGGCGCGCCCTCACATCCGTCAGGCGGCTTGCCGCTATGGATGAGCGAGAGCCGCGAGTGGGCTGGCGGCAACACGGGATCACATCGAATCGCACCTCGTCCGTGAGCAACGCTCGGTAAGAAATACACGCTCCGGTCGTAGTGCCGCACCTGACAGACCACCGCGATAACCATTTGAACTTCTTATGTAATAAATTCCAAAAGTTGCAGCCATGCGAACCTCGCGCGTTAAGACATTCTCCATGAAAACGCTGCACAATTTATAGACGGCCGACGGTGCTCTCACCGGCCTTTGTGGAGTGCCGTTATGGCTGAAATTGTGAAATCCCCCACCTCTGTCCGCAGCATCGCGTCCCGCCTTTCGCTCGCGACCAAGCTGTATTCGATCTTTGCGTTGTTTGCGGTCCTCGTCGCCGCCATTACCGCGTTGTCCGACTACAATACCCGCCAGAACGCCGCGCTCACCGAGGCCGTGGCAACGGCGAGCCGCGCCGCGCAGAATGTCGAGCGCGTCAATTCGCTGGTCTATGCGGTGGTGATGGAATCGCGCGGCGTCTACATGTCGACGGAGCCCGCCGTCGTGAAGAAGTACGGCGATGGGTTGCTCAAGTTCAACGAAAGCATTCTCGAAGTCGTCCGGAACTGGCAGGCGCTGGTACAGGCCGACGATGCCGAGCAGTTCGCCACCTTCAAGAAGCGCATCGAACAATTCGTCGACTTCCGCAAGGAACTGGTTCGGCGCGGCGTGGAAATCGGCGCTGCCGCTGGCCGCGAATGGGGCGACAATGACGCCAACCGCCAGGTGCGCTCGGCCCTGAACAAGGATCTCGAAGCGCTTTCCAGGGTCTACGCCGAGCGCAGCAAGAAGCTGGCGCAGCGGGCCGACGCCAACCATACGCTGGCCTTTGTCCTGACCGGTCTCGGCGTGCTGGCGATCATCGTGGTCGTGATCGGCGTGCTGATCATTTCCCGCTCGGTCGCGCGTCCGCTGTCTGTCATCACCGACACCATCAAGCGCGTCGCCGAGGGCGCCGAAGGCGTCGAGGTGCCGCACGCCAATCGCCTCGACGAGATCGGCGCGCTGGCGCGCGCCATCAAGATTTTCCAGGAGGCGATGGATCGCAACCGCAATTTGAATTCGCAGGTGGTCGAGGATTCCAGGGCCCGCGAACAACGCACCAGGCAGATCGAAGCCTCGGTGGACTCGTTCCGTGAAGCGATCGGCGGCGTATTGCGCGCCGTCACCGACAACGCGACGTCGATGCGCGGCACGGCTGAAACCATCGCCAGCGTAGCGTCGGATGCCAGCGGACGCGCGGTTGCGGCGTCAGGCGCCACCGAGCAGGCTTCCAGCAACGTTTCCGCGGTCGCCAGCGCCGCCGAAGAACTGTCCGCTTCCGTTGAAGAGATCGGCCGTCAGGTTCGCCAGTCTGCCAGCGCGGTCGAACAGGCCGGTCTGCGCACGGAGAAATCCGTCACCGAGATCGAAGGGCTTGCCGCCGCAACGCAGCGCATCGACGGCGTGCTCAACCTGATCCAGGCGATCGCCGAGCAGACCAATCTGCTGGCGCTGAACGCAACGATCGAAGCCGCGCGCGCCGGTGACGCCGGCCGCGGCTTCGCCGTCGTCGCCCATGAGGTCAAGGCGCTGGCCGAGCAGACCGCCAAGGCGACCGCCGAGATCGGCCAGAACGTCGGCCTGATCCAGACCTCGACCAGGAATTCGGTCGATGCCGTCCGCGAAATAGGCAACGCGGTGCGCGAGATCAACGATGTGACGTCGGCGATTGCCGGCGCCATCGAGCAGCAGGATCTGGCGACCCGCGAAATCTCGCAGAACGCGCAACTGGCCGCGCAAGGCAACGGCACGCTGGTGGTCAATATCGGCTCGCTCAGCGACGCCATGGGCAAGACCAGCACGGCCGCGGCGTCCGTCCTCACCGCCTCCAGCGACCTGACGGCGACGGCAGAAACGCTCTCGCGCGAGGTCGAAACGTTCTTCCGCAATCTGCGCGCCGACCCGGTCGACGATTTCAGGCGCACCGGCACCTAAGGCGGGACGAAGTTATCCTGAAGCGATATCGGATCCCCAAATCGGCGGATATCTGATCCGCCAGGCCGGCAACGCCAAGGGGTATCAACCCGTCAACCATCCTTTTCACGTGTGCGCGTTAACCATTTGTTAACCATACGCTTGCGATTGTCCCGTCACGGCCCAGCGCATTGGAGGAGAACACCATGGCCCGGGAGAGCAGAGCCACCATCAGGCAGCCAAACGCAATCCGTCGCCCTCACATCTACAGCCTCGTCGTACCGCGGACGGAGGACCAGGGTGACTCGGACTTCAGCTTCGAACTCGAAGAGGCCCTGTCAGCCCCGGCAGTCCCGTCACCCGCGGCCCTGCCGAAAGACGCCGATTCTCCAGACCATCTTCAAGCCCTTGAGCTGATCAGTGGCGCCGCCCAGGCCATGCAGATGGTGGAAAGCCACTCGCACAAAATCCAGGCCAAGGCGTTCGAACTGTTGCAGCATTCACGTTCGAAGCGAATTGAGGCTTCACAACAGATTGCCAGCCTCCAGGAAAGATTGATTGCAAGTGAGGCGAACGTAGAACAACTCACGAAACGACTGGCCGAAGCCGAAGCGCGCGCGAATACGGCCGAGCACTGGCTGCGTCGCTTCCACGACGCCATCAACACGGCCTTCGCAGACAAGCGCGCTTGCCAGCCAGACAAGGTGTCCTCAGCTGCCTAGAGCATGATCGGTTCTGATCGAATCAGAACCGAAGCTCCAGTTTTTTGGTTTGACGCATTTTCTACCGCAGATAAGTCTAGGCTGAGCCGTCCCACTGTACCAACTCTACGGTGATGCCCTCGGGACCCTCGAAGAGCCGCAGCTTTCGGCTGATGTAGTCCATCTCGTCACTCAGCACGGTTACGCCGTTGGCCACGAGGTGCGCGGTGGCCGCCTCAATGTCATCGACGCGGAACGCGAGATGATTGAAGCCCAGTTTTCGCAAATTCGTCGGGTGCGCACCCGGATCGGTCCCCGGGGGCGGGTCAAACTCAAGCAGCTGGATCTCGAAATGAGGGTCCGCTCCTTCAAGCACAAGGGTGATGTGCTGCGCTTTCATGGCCGGCATGCCCATGTACCGGGCGGGAAGGCCACCGTCGATCGTCGCAACGTGCCCCTTTGTGAAGCCAAGCAGCGCGAAGAACCCGATCGCCCGGTCGGCGTCTGCCACTGCGATCGTGATATGATCCGGATTGAGTATCATCTGATCACTCCCTGTCATCAACGCCGCGCACTCGGCCGCGCCGGCTTGCCTCCGCCGGATGAGCTGCCGGCAACTGGCACTCCCGCCCGGTTGCAAGGCTACCAGTTCGCTCCATCGCACGGTAGGCGGCCCCGCGGCGAAGCCTGCTTCGGGGCACAAGCTGCATCACCGCCGAGGATGGCAACGTCTGCTATGGGCCAGAAGCCTCTTACTCCGCAATCCGATAATCAACGATTTGAACGAAGTGATCATTGGCATTCGTCCGAAAGCTCAACCTTCCGCCGCGTCGAGACAGGCATGATGTCGGGATCGTATTTCGCTATCGTACTGATGTCATAAATCCCATGATTAGCTGCATCATTCATGTAGTCGTCTGTTTCGCCCGGCCATGAACCTCTATCCGCTATCGATCGAGTTGCCGGCCTTTTCCCGGTACATGAAGCGGACGCGCATGCCGTCGACTTTGATCCTGTCCGTTGCGAAACATGCTCCGTAACCACAGGCGAGCGGTTTGAAATCTCCGGCAGTCTTTGCGAACCGCTTCTGCATCAGGCCTCTCACCGAACGGGTAGCGCGGCCACAATGATCTAGCTTTGTGCAACGTTCAGATAAGGTCAAAAGCTGACTTCCGGCGTGGACGTCAATTCCGCTTGGATCCAAAACGGACATTGAACCCGTCGAAACAGCTTCGTAGAAACAAATATTATCGAGGTCGCCATTGTTCGCGAAACTGCCCCGGCGTTACGCCGGCAACCCTCCGGAAGGCGCGGGTAAAGTGGGCAGGATCCGCGTAGCCAGAAGCGAACGCGATTTCGATGATCTTGGAATCGGTGTTACGTAAGAGCTGCCTGGCATTTTCAAACCTGACGGCATCCACAAGCTCCGAATATGTAAAGCCGGCGCGCGAGAGCTTGCGTTGAAGGCTACGCGCACTGACCCCTGCCAGTTCTGCAATTTCAGCAAGCATTGGAGGTCGCTCGTCCAGGTAGGAGGGAAGCATCAGCTTCAAGGCCTGGATGAAGTCAAAACTTGAATGTTGGACGTGGTCGCTCTTCAGATCGAGAGAACTTTCGCTGGACCTGTTAGGGAGTGCCAGAAGCGAAACAGGCACGTCGATCCACGATGCTTCTTGACCGGACAGGAATCGAGAGGTCGGCCAAAATGACTGACATGCCGGACCCGGCGTGTACCGCGCTTCAAAGGCGATAGTTGCCGGAGCCCAATCCGGTCCGGCGAATTGCCGGACGATGTAAATCGGAAAAACGTTCTGAAGCCACTGTGAATGCTCGAGATGCTGAAGCCCCTTGGTCCCGGCAAGCCTGCTGCAATAGCGCACATGATCGTCGTGGTGCTCGAGCCAGTTGCTCAAGTTTGAGTCTTCGAGCGATGCCCATTTGCAGGCCTGTTGTAGCGCGACAAGCAGCGTCGGAGAATGACCGATTAAAATCCGGGTCCTTTCACTCAGGTGGCCGAAATGTAGCGTCTTGGCAGCGTGGAATCCGAAATCCTCTATGCCCTGCGACCTACTGGCAAACTCCGCAAATTCGATCGCAGGTAAAATCGGAACGTAGTGATCGGATTTTTCCTCCAGCGACGCTGGTAAACGAAATTTCTCCAGCAGCGAAGCGGTTGGCGTGCCAAGATTATTCAGAATGTCCGCGAAAGGACTAAGGTGTTGACAACGCGTCAAATGAATCTTCGGCACTGACTGCACCTCAAAACGAAATCTAAAACGTACTAAAGAACGCGCAGTTGGCAGCCCAACTGCATGCCTGCCTGAATCTTGTCGACAGACTATCAGTTCCGCACCGCTTTTTGCTTCCGTTTTATCGAGCACAATCCTTCCGAGAGAGTTTCAGGTTTCGGACAATTCCATTTGACGAAAATTTTGGCGCCTATTGGCCAGATGAGTCCCATCAAGGGCCCGTAGTCTCATCACCCGAATTCCATTGAGGGAGCATAGGCTTCGCGCCTCGCACCAACCGATGAGAGCTGTCCGCTTGCCTTCACCCAAGGCGGTCCGCGCCGCCATTGTTGCATCACTGCGGCACGGTGACGCAACCCTGGATAGCACAGCCCACGCGCTCAAAATCAGTGGACGCACATTGCAGCGTCATCTCGAACGCATGGGTACAAGCCACGGCAAACTGCTCGCCGAGGTGCGTTTGCAGATCGCGTGCCACTTGCTCGCCGATTCGAGTAAGCGCTTGTCGGATATCGCTAAATTCCTCGGTTATACCAACGCGAGCAGCTTCAGCCGATCTTTTGCCCGTTTGATGAAAATTCAACCTGTTGTTTATCGGCGGCAGCAACGTGGCCGCAAGCATGATGGTTGATTTGCTCGCCGTCGTTCTCATGCGATCAGCCGCTGAACAACTTCTGACGATTGGCGCGAAATGGCAAGACGCGCGATGTGAATTGGCGCGAAATGCAGAACGGTCGCCGCGGCGGTGAAAGCGTCACCAGCGCGAGCGAGCTATCCCGCCATTGATCTATATCAATGACGACCATGGTGAATTGGGAGGTGTCGCTAGCGTTTTCGGCTTGTCTGCACGGCGCTGCTCCAAGCTGCTTTTTGAATTGCTCAAGTGCCGATCGAAAAAGAACAACCAGCCTGCAAAGGAGAACACCATCATGATGGCTCGCCTTGCCCTGATCGCGGCTTGCGCCGCTGGTTTAGTGGCTCTTCCGCACCAACTTCTTGCTCAATCGCCGGCAGAGAACAAGCCGCACATTCCGCTTGATAAATCCATCGGTCAGGCAAAGCCGGAAGTGGTCCCGTCTCTTTTTGTCCTCAACTCGCGCGGCGCGAGTCTGAAGGAAGGTAAACTGGTGCTGACGGGAATTTCACCGAATGCGATCGTCTTTGCCGATCGGCCTGTTCGCGCCGCCGGGCATGATCTCACGTCGCGAATTGTCGAGGATTGGGGCAACGGCAGCGACAACTTTGCGAAGGATCCCCCAAACGCCACCGTGTCCGGATTCAAGAAGGACGGATCATCCGTGGTCGATGCCGTCGTCGTACTGAAATCGCCCAAGCTTGAGGGTGACAAGCTGACTTTCGATGTCGACATACTCGAAGGCGATCTCGCTGGAGCGGACGGCCCGGCATCAGTCTTTATCGACATCATTGGCCGGCCATTCACGCCGTTGTCTTTCGCCGGCGTCGCCCGCCGCACGGCCTGGCGGGGAGCGTTCTACCGTGGCGCTGCTTTCGCGGGAGCGGCCGCTGTGGCCGGCGCAGCGGCGTATCCCTATTACGCTCCCCGATGCGGATACTACCCCTATCCGCCTTGCTATTGAGCGTTGCCGATTAGCGGCATCGTAGCCGCCAATTTTTACACTCGTCTAAACGACGCCGTTGCAAAAGGCGTGAGCCACGAACCTACGTCATTCGTTTGTATCAGGAAGGAGATAACGATGAACATCACCCGTCGATCCCTCGCACTTGGCGGAATGGGGTTGCTCGCAGGAGTCGCCGCAACACGACCGACTCTTGCGCAGGATTCCTTTCTCGGAGTGGGACAAGGCCTGGAAGAGTTTTGGCTGGCCAGCGACGCCTACATCTTCGGCTATCCGCTGGTGACGATGGAGATGACCCGGCGGATCATCACCAATGTCGCCGAGCCCGTGGGCACGCGCGGCCCGATGGGGCATATCATCAAGCTACGACAATATCCCGACGCCTCGTTCCGGGACGTCACGGCGCCGAACGCGGACACGCTCTACACGACCTCGTTTTTCGATGTCGGGAAAGAACCATGGGTGCTCAGCATCCCCGACATGAAGGGACGCTATTTCCTGATGCCGATGCTGGACGGTTGGACGACGGTTTTCCAGGTGCCCGGCAAGCGTACCACTGGCACCGGCGCGCAGACCTACGCGATTACCGGGCCCGGTTGGAAAGGCACGCTGCCGGATGGCGTGAAGCAGTATAAGTCGCAGACCAATATCGTGTGGCTGCTCGGCCGGATCTACTGCACCGGCACGCCGGAAGATTACGCGGCCGTACACAAGCTGCAGGACGAGTGCAAGCTCGTGCCGCTCAGCGCTTACGGCAAGCCGTACACGCCGCCTGTGGGCAAGGTCGATCCGTCGATCGACATGAAAACGGCCGTCCGCGAACAGGTCAATCGCATGGACGCGATTTCGTACTTCAAGCTGCTTTGCGAGCTAATGAAGACCAATCCACCATACGCCGCCGACGCGCCTCAGCTTGCGAAATTTGCTCGCATCGGCATCGTACCCGGGCAGGATTTTGACGAGAGCAAGCTGAAGGCGGACTTCCTGAAGCGCGTGCCGGAGGTGTCGTTTGACCGGATCATGGTTCAGTTCAAGATCAACAAGGCCATCAAGGACGAGAACGGCTTCGCTTTCACGACGAAGACCGGCATCTATGGCACCGATTATCTGATGCGTGCCCTGGTGACAGCGATCGGACTTGGTGCCAACCGTCCGCAGGACGCGGTGTATCCCACCTCGCAAAAAGACGCCGATGGTCACAAGTACAATGGCGCGAACAAGTACGTGATGCGGTTTCCCAAAGGCCATTTGCCTCCAGCGGAGGGATTTTGGTCGCTTACGATGTATGACAGCGGCTATTTCTTCGTAAAGAACCCGCTCAACAGGTACTCGGTCAGTGCTCGTGAAGATTTGAAGGAAAATCCGGACGGCTCAACCGACCTGTACATTCAGAAGGACTCTCCCGGCAAAGACAAGGAATCCAACTGGCTGCCTGCGCCAGAGGGAGATTTTATCCTCATGCTACGCATGTACTGGCCGCAGGAGACAGACCCGTCGATCATCAACGGAACATGGACGGTTCCTGCAGCCAGGAAGGTTGGCGCTTGAGACCACGGTCTCATGCCGGCGCGACGGCGCCGGCATGAGGCCGACCGTTCGGAGTAGGGCTTAAGGCGCGGTACTCTCAAAACATGCGGGGGGCTATCATGTGGGGGCTTGACCTTGGAAGAGGAAGACACCGCGTTGGACGAAGCGAGGTAAGGTCATCTCTCCGTCCCGCGTTCAAGAATGCGGCCATTGCCTCGGCGATTGCGGCGCTGTTGGTGCCCGCTACCACCGTCCGCGCCGATGAGGGCGGCGTGTCCTACTGGCTTCCTGGCCGCTTCAGCAGCCTTGCTGCGACACCTCAGGTTCCCGGCTGGTCGATGGCGGCAGTCTACTATCACACCAGCGTAACTGCATTTGGTACTGCGGCCGCCGCGAGAGAAGTTCACGTCGGCAGAATTCCCGCAACAGTAAACGTCGATCTGAACTTGCGTCTGAATGGGCGGGGGGATCTCGTCCTGCTCAATCCCACTTACACCTTCGCAACGCCGGTGCTGGGCGGGCAACTCGCCATCGGTGTAACGGGACTGTTCGGGCGATCGAGCGCCGGTCTTGCCGGAATGCTGACGGCGGCCGTTGGCCCGTTCGGGGTAACGCGTGCGGGCAGTTTCGGCGACTCCGTCACATCGGTCGGCGATCTCTACCCGCAGGCGACGCTCAAGTGGAACGCAGGCGTCCACAATTTCATGACCTATGTCACAGGAGATATTCCCGTTGGCGCTTACAGTTCGACCCGGCTCGCCAATCTCGGCATCGGTCATGCTGCCATCGACGGCGGCGGCGGCTACACATACTTCAATCCGCAGGCCGGTCACGAGTTTTCCGCCGTCGCGGGCCTCACCTACAATTTCAAGAATCCGGATACGCAATACCAGAACGGCATCGACTTCCACGTGGATTGGGGAGCCTCGCAGTTTCTGTCGAAGCAGGCCTTCGTTGGCCTCGTTGGCTATGCTTATCAGCAGATTACCGATGACTTCGGCCAGCATCCCGCCCTGGGAGGCTTTCGGTCCCGTGTGCTAGGCATCGGTCCGCAGGTCGGCTTCCTGTTCCCTGTGGGAGACATGCAGGGATATCTGAACCTGAAAGGTTACGGTGAGTTCGCTGCCGAGAATCGCCCGGCCGGCTGGAATACATGGTTGACCTTCTCAATCTCGCCGATGGCGCCAACCAGCACGGTGACGCCAACCAGGCGGCTAGCGAAATAGCGGCCAGCCAATGTTGCCGGACACGCCATCAATCAGTCAGCTCTCTCACGTCATTTCCCAGGCGGCCGCACCCGCGTTTCTTCTTGGCGCACTGGCGGCCTTCATCGCCCTGCTGATATCTCGCCTGAACAGGATCATCGATAGGTCGATCTACCTGAACCAGATTTCTGATCAGGACCAAGCGAGAAGCCGGCTCAAGGCAGACTTGCCCCGCCTTGTTCGGCGTGCCGCCATGATCAATCGTGCGATCTTCTGGGCCATCATGGGAAGCATTTCGATAGGCATCGTCATCATCGTGGGCTTCGTAAGTGCATTCTTTGAGATCCGGCACGAACGAGGCGTCGCCATCCTCTTCGTCATTTCTGTTTCAGCCTTCATCGTGTCTCTGACGGATTTCGCGCGAGAGGTTCGGATTGCGCCGAACGAGTTTGACCATTACGGCTGATTTGACCTATACCTAACTCGGTCAAAGGCATTAGAAAACAGCAGCTTAGTTTAGGGTATAAGATACCGGTGCTGTGCATGGGGTTGATTTCAACATTTTGAGTCGGGCGACCGGCGCTCACCTGGAACGGTACTGATTACTCCACCGGCACCACGTCCACGGCCACCGCGAGCTTCTGCTTGCGCGAGCCCACGATGATGCCATCGACCGGCGAGACGTCGGAGAAGTCGCGCCCGACCGCCAGGATGATGTGGTCGTTCTCGACCAGGAGGTCGTTGGTCGGATCGAACCCGATCCAGCCGATCTCACTGCCGCACCACACCGACACCCAGGCGTGGGTGGCGTCGGCGCCCTGCAGGCGCGGCTTGCCCGCCGGCGGGTAGGTGCGCAAATAGCCGCTGACATAGGCGGCCGGCAGCCCGAGGCCGCGCAGGCCCGCGATCATCACATGGGCAAAGTCCTGGCAGACGCCGTGGCGTTTCTCGAACACTTCGCGCAGCGGCGTCGAGATCACGGTGGCTTTCGGATCGTATTTGAACTGGTGGCGGATGCGGTGCATCAGGTCGACGGCACTAACGAGAATGCCCTGCCCTTGCGGGAAGCTCGCCGCGGCGTATGCGGTGACCGGCCCGAGCACCGGCACCAGCGAACTTGCAAAGACGTAGCCGACCGGCGAGGCTGGACCGAGGCTTGAGGCCTCGAAGGCGACGTCGCGCACGCTCTCCCATGACGGGCTCGGCGCGGTGCGGGCGAGCGCCTGGCGCGCGACCTGCACCCGCGACCTGGAATCTATCCGCAAGCTGCGATGCGCGGTTTCGATCAGCACGCTCTCGGTATGGGTTCCGAAAAAATCCCGCCGTATCGTGCGCTCCGCCGGCTTGGGGCGGATCTCGACGGAATGCGAGACCAGTTGCTGCCCGTCGCCGCTGCGCGGCTCGAGCCGCAGCGAGCAGCGCGCAAAACTCACCGGGCTCTCATAGCTATAGGTCGTGACGTGACGGATGTCGTAGATCACGCGAGGCCCGTCAGCTTCTCCGGCCGGCTCGCATTGGGTCCGTGCGGGAAGTAATGCTGGCCGATGGCGTCGGCGAGATTGAGCAGGTCCTGCTCCAGCGCGAACAGGGCTTTGACATCCAGCGCTGCGGCCTCCGCGGTCGTCAGCATCGCCTGCAGCGCCACGGCCAGACGCTGCGGCCGCTCGATCAAGCCATGCTCCTTGAGGCTCGGAAGGCTCGCAATGTGCTCGTTGAGCGCCGCCACCTGAAACGCTACCGAGCGCGGATTGTAGGGGTCGAGCACCGCCAGATCGCGCACCGGCGCCAGCGCCGGCCCGACCAGATAGCGCGAACGGTAGGTGATCTGGCAATCCACCAGCGTCAGCAAAACGTCGAGGTCCTCGTCGCCGGCCTCGTCATAGGCGAACTGTCGGGCAAACCGCGCGGTGTTGATGGCGCGCTCGGCGCGGCGGCCCATCTCGAGGAAGCGCCAGCCGGCGGCGCGGTTCATGTTCTCCTGTGCGAGCCCGGCAAAGCTCGCGAGCTCCTGCAAGGACAACTCGGCGGCGCTGACGATGCCGTCATCATCGTCGGCTTCCACAGAGAGGCGTTCCACCATCTCGGTGATGACCTGCCAGGCGTCGGGCGAAAGCCGCTCCCGCAGCGAGGTCGCGGTGCGCTGCGCCGATCGCAGCAGCGACAGTGCCGAGCCGAATTTTTCCGCACTTTGCAGCGCCTCGGCGGCGACCTTGGCGGAATTGGCCCGGCTCGCCTGCGAGGTCGCCCCCCAGGTCACCAGAAGCCGCTGGATGCGCTCGACCGAATGCAGCGCGGTCGATGCCCCGCTCGGTGCGCCCTTGCCGGAATCGCGCGTCGGCGTGCCGAGCGCGCGGATCAGCCGCAGCGTCGCCTCGGCGCGTTCGAGATAGCGGCCGAGCCAGAACAGATTGTCTGCGGCACGGCTGGGCACCACGCCGGCGATGCGCCTGATCCGCACCGTGTCGGCCGCCGGCAACAGCGTCGAAGCCGCTATTGGTTTGTCGGACACCACCCAGACGTCGGCCGCGCGCGCCCCGTCGCCCATCGACACCGCACGGGCGTCGGGCTGATCGGCGATCCGGCAGAAGCCGCCCGGCAGAATGGTCCAGCCGTTCGGGGTGGCGGCGGCAAACACCCGGAGTACGAACGGACGCGGCGTGATCCGGCCGTTCTCCCAGGTGGGCGTCGTCGACAGCCGCACCAGCTCCTGGCCGACAAAGTCGATGCCGCGGTCGGAAATCGCAGACCTGAGCCGCTCGCGCTCGGGCGGAGACAACTCGCCCGCAAGCACGGGTCCGCTGCCCGGAAATCCCGGCACGGCACGGCCATAGGCGCCCTCGATCGCAAAATCGTCGAGCCGCGACAGCACTTCCTCGCGCGCCGATTTCTGGCCGCACCACCAGGTCGCGATGTGCGGCATCAGCAAATCCTCGCTGAGCAGGCGGCGGCACAGATTGGGCAGGAAGCCGAGCAGCGCCCGCGCCTCCAGCACGCCGGAGCCGGGCATGTTGGCGACCACGACGCCGCTCTTGCGCAGCACGTCGATCAGGCCGGGCACGCCAAGATGCGAGGACGCATCGAGCTCCAGCGGATCGAGGAAATTGGAATCGACCCGGCGCAGCAGCACATCGAGCCGCTTCAGGCCGGCGACGGTGCGGATATGGATGCGGTCGCCGCTGACGGCGAGATCATCGCCCTCGACCAGCAGGAAGCCGAGATAGCGCGCGATCGTCGCATGCTCAAAATAGGTTTCGTTGAAGGCGCCCGGCGTCAGCAATCCGATGCGCGGCTCGTCGCGGTCAGCGCTCGCGCGCAGCGCGTCGCGGAACGCCTCGAAGAACGGCGCGACGCGTTCGACATTCATCGACTTGTAGAGATTGGAGAAGGCGCGCGACAGCACCAGGCGGTTTTCCAGCGCGTAGCCGGCGCCCGACGGCGCCTGCGTCCGGTCGCTGAGCACCCACCAGCGGCCATCGGGGCCGCGGCCGACATCGGCGGCGTAGAGATGCAGGTAGCGTCCGCCCGGCGGTTTGACGCCGCAGACCGCGCGCAGATATTCGTTGCTGCCGGCAATCGCCGCCGCGGGCACGGAGCCATCAGCGACCAGCCGGCCCTCGCCATAGAGGTCGCGCAGGATCATTTCGAGCAACTGCGCGCGCTGGGCGATGCCCGTGGTCAGTTGCCGCCAGTCGGTCTCGTCGATGATCAGCGGCAGATGGCTCAGCGGCCAGAGCCGGTCAGCGGTCTCGCCGGGCGCGCGATAGGTGACGCCGGCCTCCCGCAGATGGCGATCCGCGGAGGCGAACCGGCGCTCGATGTCGGCGGGCGAAAGCGCGGCAAAGGCATCGAAAAACCGCGCCCAAGCTGGCCGGGGCGCACCGTCCTGGCCGATATATTCATCCGGAATACCCGGCAGCCGGGCGTAGTCACGGGTCCATTGCGCCATCCGGCGCTGGCCCGGACGGGTCTTGCTATCCTGACTGCCGGCGTGCCCCGCCATCCGACTCTCCGATCTCAGCGCCTTTAGTGCCGGAGCGGCGTCCTCAAGTCGAGCGTCAAAGGAAATTCTATTGTGCGTTCCTCGGGCGGCAGATCGACCTTGCCCGGGGTGTGGCCGTGATCCTGAAACCGGGCCAGCCGCCGCGCCTCGGCCTCATAGGAATTGACCGGCTTGGTGTCATAGCTGCGGCCGCCGGGATGGGCGACATGATAGACGCAGCCGCCGAGCGAGCGGCCGTTCCAGGTATCAATTAAATCAAATGTCAGCGGGGCGTGGACCGGAATGGTCGGATGCAGCCCGGATGCCGGCTGCCAGGCCTTGAAACGGACGCCAGCGACCGCCTCACTGGCGCGGCCGGTGGCTGTCATCGGCATCCGCCGGCCATTGCAGGTGACGACGTGGCGGCCTTCGACAAAGCCCGACGCCTTGACCTGCAACCGCTCCACCGACGAATCGACATAACGCACGGTGCCGCCGGCCGAGCCCTCCTCGCCGAGCACGTGCCACGGCTCCAGCGCCTGACGCAGCTCCAGCGATACGCCGCCGTGATGGACCCGGCCAAACACCGGGAAACGAAACTCGAGCTGGGCCGAATACCATTCCGGCGAAAAATCGTAGCCGGACAGCTTGAGTTCTTCGAGCACCCCCAAGAAATCTTCCCAGAGGAAATGCGGCAGCATGAAGCGATCATGCAGCGCGGTGCCCCAGCGCACGAATTGGCCTTGCTGCGGCTCGCGCCACATTTTTGCGATCAGCGCCCGGATCAGGAGTTGCTGCGCCAGCGACATCCGCGGATCGGGCGGCATTTCCAGCGCGCGGAACTCGACGAGCCCGAGACGGCCGGTCGGGCCATCAGGCGAATAGAGCTTGTCGATGCAGATTTCGGCGCGATGGGTATTGCCTGTTATGTCGACCAGGATGTGCCGGAACAGGCGATCGACCAGCCATAGCGGCGCCTCGATGCCCGGCGGCGGCACATGGGCCAGCGCGATTTCAAGTTCATAGAGGCCGTCATGCCGCGCTTCGTCGATGCGCGGCGCCTGGCTGGTCGGGCCGATGAACATGCCCGAGAATAGGTAGGACAGCGACGGATGGCGCTGCCAGTACAGCACGAGACTCTTCAAGAGATCGGGCCGGCGCAGGAACGGCGAGTCCTGCGGCGTAGAGCCGCCGACCACGACGTGGTTGCCGCCGCCGGTGCCGGTGTGGCGGCCGTCGACCAGGAAACGGTTGGCGCCGAGGCGCGTTTTCGCGGCGTCCTCGTAAAGGCCGAAGGTGATGTCGACCGCCTCGCGCCAGCTCTGCGCCGGCTGGATGTTGATTTCGATCACGCCGGGATCGGGCGTCACCTTGATGACTTCGACGCGCGGATCGTATGGCGGCGAATAGCCCTCGACATGGACCTGCAATTTCAGCTCTTCGGCGGTCGCCTCGATTGCCGTCACCAGTTCCAGATAATCATCGACCTTCTCGACCGGCGGCATGAAGGCGCACAGGATGCCGTCGCGGATTTCGATCGACATCGCCGTGCGCACGGGGTCGGGCTTTTTGGTTTCCTTGCCCGCCTTGTCCGCCGCCGCATCGTCGGAGACCGACAGTTCGTCGCGCGGCTCCATCGGATCTTGTTCGATGATGTAGGGGAATTCTTCCGGCGGGACGTATTCCAGCGACGATATCGGCAGCCGCAGGCCAAGTGGTGAATCGCCCGGAAACAGGAACAGATGGCCGCGCCGGACTTTCCAGCGTTCGCTGCGCCAGCGGCCGGCATGCTTTTCCTCCGCTCGCCAGCGCTGGATCGGCAGCACATAACCCTTTGGCTTGTTGAGGCCGGAATCGAACACCCGCGCCATCCGCGCGCGTTCTTCCGGATCAGCCAATTTGGAGTCGGTCGGATCGACATTGGCCGGCAGCGCCGCTTCCTTCTGCAGCCAATGCGCGGTGTCCTCGAACGCGGGCAGCACGTAGTCGGTTGTGAGTCCGAGCTTTTGTGCGACGCCTTCGGCAAAATGCTCGGCGTCGGCGATTTCGGCCTTGCGCGGATTTTCGATGTTCGCGATCAGTTCGGCGTTCTTCCAGATCGGCACGCCATCCTTGCGCCAATAGAGCCCGAACGCCCAGCGCGGCAGGCTCTCGCCCGGATACCATTTGCCCTGCCCGTAATGCAGCAGGCCGCCGGGCGCAAAACGCACGCGTAATTTGCGAATGAGATCGTCAGCGAGCGTGCGCTTGGTCGGACCGACCGCGGCGATATTCCACTCCGGCGATTCCAGATCGTCGACGGACACGAACGTCGGCTCGCCGCCCATCGTCAGCCGCACGTCATCCATTTTCAGATCGGCGTCGACGGCTTCGCCTAACCTGTCGAGACGCGACCAGGATTCGTCCGAGAACGGCCGCGTGATCCGCGGCGCCTCGCGGATGCGCTTGACGCTCATCTCGAAGCCGAATTCGGTGTTGGCGAATCCTGCGGTGCCCGAGATCGGCGCCGCCGAGCGGTAATGCGGCGTGGCGGCGACGGGGATGTGCCCCTCGCCCGTCAGCATGCCCGAGGTGACGTCGAAGCCGATCCACCCTGCCCCCGGCAGATAGACCTCGGCCCAGGCATGCAGGTCGGTGAAATCGCTTTCGACCTCGCGCGGGCCTTCGACCGGATCGATGTCGGGGCGGAGTTGAATGAGATAGCCGGAGACGAAACGCGCGGCGAGTCCGAGATGCCTGAAGATCTGGATCAGGAGCCAGGCGGAGTCGCGGCAGGAGCCGGAGCCGGCGGCCAGCGTCTCCTCCGGCGTCTGGATGCCCGGCTCCATCCGGATGACGTAACCGATTTTCTTCTGCAGCTGCGCGTTGAGGTCGACCAGGAAATTGACCGTGCTGTCGGCCTCACGCGGGATGTCCTTCAGATAGGCGGCAAACAGCGGCCCCTCGTCCGAGGTCGCCAGATATGGCGCCAACTCGGTCTTGAGATCGTCGGTATATTGAAACGGAAAACTGGTGGCGTAGGGTTCGACGAAGAAGTCGAATGGATTGACCACGGTCATCTGCGTCGAGAAATCGACCTCGATCTTCAGCTCGCTCGCCTTCTCCGGAAAAACGAATCGCGCCAGCCAGTTGCCTTGCGGATCCTGCTGCCAGTTCACGAAGTGATTTGAGGGCGTGACCTTGAGCGAATAGCTCAGCACCGGCGTGCGCGTGTGCGGCGCCGGCCGCAGGCGTACGGTTTGAGGCCCGATGTCGATCGGTCGGTCGTATTTGTAGTGCGTAACGTGATGCAGTGCGACGAAGATCGACACGGACGGGCTACTCCAGCAGCTTTTTTAAGCAGAACACTGGTTCCGGTCGACATCAAGCACTAACAACGGGCACGGGGTGCCTGAAGTAAGGGCGAATGGCGAGTAGCGAGTGGCGAATAGAAGTTCGGTAGTTCCGCAGCCCCCTATTCGCTACTCGCCACTCACGATTCGCCCACTACATCGTCGCGCCAATCACCCACGGCGCGAACTCGGCGCCGCCGAAATCAAAGCTCTCGCTCTTGGTCGGCTGGCCCGATGCGGTTTTCAGCATCAGCTCGAAGATGCGCTGGCCGCATTCCTGCACGGTTTCCTGGCCGTCGAGGATGGTGCCGCAATTGACGTCCATGTCCTCTTCCATGCGGGTGTACATCGGCGTGTTGGTCGCAAGCTTGATCGAGGGCGCGGGCTTGCAGCCGAACACGCTGCCGCGGCCGGTGGTGAAGCAGACCAGATTGGCACCACCAGCCACCTGCCCGGTCGCCGCGACCGGGTCGTAGCCGGGCGTATCCATGAACACAAAACCCTTCTTGGTGACGGGCTCGGCGTAGTTCAGCACGTCGACCAGATTGGTGGTGCCGGCCTTGGCCATCGCGCCCAGTGACTTTTCCAGAATGGTCGTGAGGCCGCCGGCCTTGTTGCCGGGACTCGGATTGGCGTTCATCTCGGCGCCTTCCCGCGCCGTGTATTCATCCCACCAGCGCATCAGGCCGACGAGTTTCTCGCCGACCTCGCGGCTGACCGCGCGCCGCGTCAGCAGATGTTCGGCGCCATAGGTCTCCGGCGTTTCCGACAGAATGACGGTGCCGCCATGGCGCACCAGCAGATCGCTCGCAGCTCCCAGCGCCGGATTGGCGGATACACCGGAATAGCCGTCGGAGCCGCCACATTGCAGGGCCACGGTCAGTTCGCTCGCCGGTACCGGCTCCCGCTTCACTTTATTCGCGTCGATCAACGCCTCGCGCACAAAGGCGACGCCGGCCTCCACGGTCTTGCGGGTGCCGCCGACTTCCTGGATGTCCATCGCGCGCAGACGGCCCGCGAGCTTCTGCTCCTGCATCAAGCCGCCGATCTGGTTGACCTCGCAGCCGAGGCCGAGCACCACGACGGCCGAAAAATTCGCATGCCGTGCGTAACCGCCGAGCGTCCGCCGCAGCAGCGCCAGCGGTTCGTCCTGCGTCATGCCGCAGCCGGTCTTGTGGGTGAGTGCGACCACGCCATCGACGTTTGGAAAATCCGCCAGCGGATTGTCGCCGGTGAACGGATTTTTCTTGAACATGTCGGCGACGATACCGGCGACATGCGCGCTGCAATTCACCGAGGTGAGAATGCCGATGTAGTTGCGGGTCGCGACCCGCCCGTCGGAACGGCGAATGCCGTCGAAGGTCGCGGGCAGATCGAAATTCGGCGTCGGGGTGACGTCGACGCCGAACGCATAGTCCTTGGCGAAATCGCCCATGCCGCAATTCTGGGTGTGGACGTGCTGGCCCGGCGCGATAGGAATCGTCGCAAAGCCGATGATCTGGCCGTAGCGCCGCACCGGCTCGCCGGCCGCGATCGGCTTGATCGCCACCTTGTGGCCGGCGGGAATCCGCTCGACCGTGGTGACGCCGTCGGCCACGACCATGCCCGCCGGCAGGCTGGAGCGTGCAATCAGCACGCCATCATCGGGGTGCAGGCGGATGACGGGGGCTGGGGCCATGACAGGTCTCCTGGCTAAGTTGGCGAATAGCGAGTGGCGAGTAGCGAATGGTTTTACTCCACTCGCTACTCTCTCGAAACCCTATTCGCCATTCGCTACTCGCTATTCGCGAGTCTTACGCCTTGCCGGCTGAATCCTTGCGGGTCTGGTTCACCTGCATCTTGGCGTAGGTCGCCATCAGGCCGCTCTCGTTCGACAGCGTCACCAGCTTGAAGCCCATGTTGATCGCGCGCACGGCGCCTTCCGCGCCCGAGCAGTGGATGCCGGCGTGCAGACCGCGCTTGCCGCATTCCTTGATGATCTTCTCGTAGATCTTGAGGATTTCCGGCTCCTCGCGGTCGAGCTTCGGCACCAGGCCATAGGAGAAGCCGAGATCGGAGGGGCCGATATAGACGCCGTTGATGCCCTCGACATCGAGGATCGCTTCCATGTTCTCGACCGCGGTCTTGGTCTCCATCATCGGCAGCAGCACGATTTCGTCATTGGCGGTCTGCTGATAGGTGCCGGCGGAACCGTACATGCCGGAGCGGATCGGGCCGTTCGAACGCGTGCCCTTTGGCGGATACTTCGCATACTGAACCAGGTTCTTCGCTTCCTCCGGCGTGTTGATCATCGGGCAGATCACGCCATAGGCGCCGCCATCGAGCACCTTGCCGATGATGCCCGGCTCGTTCCAGGGAACGCGGACCATCGGCGTCACCGGGTGACCGTTCATCGCCTGGAAACACTGCACCATCGACAGGTAATCCTGCACACCGTGCTGCATATCCACGGTGACGCTGTCGAAGCCGCATTGCGCGATCACTTCGGCCGAAAACCCTGACGGGATGGCCAGCCAGGCGTTGACGACGGCCTTGCCCGAAGCCCAGACTTTCTTGACGTTGTTTGTAGTCATTGATCGCGTTTCCTTTTGTGATCGTTGCAATCGGTGGATTTCACGGAACAGCCTAGCTCACGGCCCGCTGGATACTGACCTCGCTAACACCGACCTCGCGGGCGGTATTGACGATCGCTGCCCAGGTATCATCAGGCAGCGGCACACCGTTTTTGGTGCGGTCGGCACGCATTTTCTTCTCGGGATCGCCGGGGATCAGCACGGCGTCAACGCCTGAGATCGGCTTGGTGGCCCGGATGAAGTCGACATAGCGCGAGACTTCGCCGTCGAAGAAATCGCTGGTGTCGATCACTTTGGGGTCGACATAGATCGCGAGCATGCCGTTGGCGAATTGCCGGTCCGCCGAGGTCGCACCAGTGCCGGTCAATGCGCCGCCGAGCAGTTCGCAGATGAAAGCGAGCCCTGAGCCCTTGTGCTCGCCGAACGCACGGATCGCGCCGGTACCCTTGGTATGATCGCGCGGGCCTTCCGCGCTGTGCGGCCCATACAGCACCGCCGGATCTTCACTCAGTGTGCCGTCAGCATCGACCAATGCACCCTCAGGCAATTTCTTGCCGCCGCGGCTCGCGACCAGCACCTTGCCTTCGGCGACGACCGAAGTCGCAAAATCGAGCACGATCGGATCCTGGCCCTTTCGCGGAATGCCGACGCAATAGGGTGCGGTAGACAACCGCTTCTCGACGCCGCCATAGGGCGCAACCAGCAGCGAGCCGGCCGCGTTGACGAAATGCACCGAGACCAGGCCTTCGGCCGCAGCCATCTCCGCCCAGTCGCCGACGCGGCCGATATGGCCGGCGTTGCGCAGCGCGATCGCGGCCAGCCCCGCCTTCCTGCATTTCTCGATGCCGATCCGCACGGCTTGCGGCGTCACCGTCTGCCCGTAGCCGAACTTGCCGTCAATGACAGCGAGCGAAGGCGTATCGACCACAACTTCGGCGATCTGATCGGGAACCACCGAACCCTTTTGCTGCCAGCTGACGTAGAGCGGTACCCGGATCACGCCATGGCTGTCATGGCCGGTCAGATTGGCTGTGGTCAGATAGGTCGCGATACGCCTTGCTTCTTCAGGTGAGGATTTCGAGCGGGAAAAAACCTCGGCAACGAAATCGATCAAATTGCTGACTTGGATCGTGACCATGTCTGGAGTTCAGCCTGTTTTTCGTCTTTCGGTCCAGCCGCATCATCCCGCGACGAAACCGCTAGCTCCCGCGCCGGTTTTCACGACCAGCTTGGCTGCACTTTGAGCGAAAAATCGCGTGCGTGTCTATGGCCTCAGTCGCACTCCGGCAATGATTGCAATCATTTGCCGCCCGCTATGCGTGGCGCCGGTAGCATCATGCAAATTTGTGCTCACTCCTCGATCTCGCCGCCTTCCTCGCCTGCCACTTCCATGGCCACGAGGCTGCGTTCCAGCACGCCCAGCATCTCCTGCAATTCGGCAAGCTTGCGGGCACCATAGCGGCTGGTGATTTCGGCGTAGATCGCTTCCGAGGTCGGCGCCACCGCCTCGATCAGTTTCAATCCCTTGGCCGATATCGACACTACGGCGCGGCGCAGATCGGCCTTGGCCGTACGGCGCTCGATCAACTGCCGCGCTTCGAGGTCGCGCAGGATGCGCGACAGGCTTGGTCCCAGCAGAAACGCGACGCGCGCCAGTTCGGTGACTTCAATGGCATCCACGGTCGTGAGCGCGCGCAGGATGCGCCATTGCTGTTCGGTCAGGCCGTGATTGCGCAAGGACGGGCGGAACTGACGCATCACGGCCTCGCGGGCGCGCAGCAGCGACATCGGCAACGAACGCGAGAAGTCGCGCATCGGCGCGCGCCGCGTCGACTCGGCCGTTTCCGTGCTGGTTTCCGTCTCCGACTTCTTCCGTGCCATCCGCCAATCGTCCGCCATCAGTAATGCTGATCAAAGGGAATAAAGTTTTGCGGTGCAGCAAGCGCTAATTCGGTTTGATCAATTTCACTTAACATGTTAATCATCTCCCGACACCATCTTTTTGCTGAGAGTCTATGGCCCTTTCCAACGACCAGATTCGCGCCGCCGCCGAGCGGCTGGACCATGCGGAAAAGACCCGCACGCAGATCCGGCAGATTTCGCTCGAACATCCCGGCATCACGATCGGCGACGCCTACACGATCCAGAAGGCGTGGGTCGACATGAAGATCGCGCAGGGCCGCATTGTCAAAGGCCACAAGATCGGCCTGACCTCGAAGGCGATGCAGAGCGCGCTCAATATCAACGAGCCGGATTCCGGCATCCTGCTCGACGACATGTTCTTGGCCGACGGCGGTCTGGTACCATCGGACCGCTTCATCGCCACCCGCGTCGAGGCCGAACTGGCGTTCGTGATGAAGACCCGGCTTGCGGGCCCTGACTGCACCGTGTTCGATGTACTCAACGCCACCGATTTCGTGGTGCCGGCGCTGGAAATTCTGGACACACGCGTCGAGCGGGTCGATCCGCAAACCAAGGCAACGCGAAAAATCTTCGACACCATCGCCGACAACGCGGCCAATGCCGGCATCGTGCTCGGCGGTCGGCCGATCCGCCCGATGGATGCGGATCTGCGCTGGATCGGCGCGCTGTGTTTTCGCAACGGCCAGCTGGAAGAAACCGGCCTTGCCGCCGGCGTGCTCAATCATCCCGCCACCTCCGTGGCCTGGCTCGCCAACAAGATCGCGCCCAATGGCCTGGCGCTGGAGGCTGGTCAGGTGGTGCTGGCGGGATCGTTCATCCGACCGATCGAAACCCGCAAAGGCGACACGATCCAGGCCGACTATGGTCCCTACGGCTCGGTGAGCTGCTACTTCGCTTGATGCTTTCGCGGGAAACGCTGGAGTTAAGGACATGCCGCATTTCACGATCGAATATTCAGCCAAACTCGACGGACGCGTCGATATGGGTGCTGTCGTGGAACTGGTACGCAAGGCCGCGGTTGAAACCGGTATCTTCCCGCTCGGCGGCATCCGTGTCCGGGCGATCAAATGCGAGCACTATGCCATCGCTGACAACAGACTCGATTACGGCTTCCTCGACATGGTGCTGCGGCTCGGCGAAGGCCGCGATCTCGCCACCCGAAAGAAGGCCGGCGAGCACATTTTCAAGGCCCTCTCGGCCCATCTCGATCCGGTATTCACCGAGACAAAGTTCGCATTGTCGTTCGATATGCAGATCAACGACAAGGACACCAGCTGGAAGCGCAACAACATCCACGAAGCCTTGAAGGTGGAGACGGTCAATGGATAAGGTCACCCCGAAAGACGTGTTCGCGGCCAACCGCGACCGCGCAGCTCCCCTGCTCGCGAAGCTGAAGGCCGAAGGCATCGGCCACATGATCGACGGCAAGATAGTGCCGTCGATTTCAGGGCAGACATTCGAGACCAAATCGCCGGTCGATGGCGCGGTGCTGGCCTCTGTCGCACGCGGCAAGCCTGATGATATCGACCGCGCCGCCACGGCGGCGTCGCAGGCGTTCAAATCCTGGCGCGACATGGCGGCGACGACGCGCAAGAAGTTGCTGCATCGCGTCGCCGACGCCATCGAAGACCGCGCCGACGATATCGCGGTGCTCGAATGCATCGATACCGGGCAGGCCCACCGCTTCATGGCCAAGGCGGCGATCCGCGCCGCGGAGAATTTCCGCTTCTTTGCCGACAGATGCGCCGAAGCCCGCGACGGGCTCAGCACGCCGAGCGAGGAGCACTGGAACCTCTCGACCAGGGTGCCGATCGGTCCGGTCGGCGTCATCACGCCGTGGAACACGCCGTTCATGCTGTCGACCTGGAAAATCGCGCCGGCGCTCGCCGCCGGCTGCACTGTCGTGCACAAGCCTGCCGAGTGGTCGCCGGTGACGGCTGACCTCCTGGCAAAACTGGTAAAACAGGCCGGCGTGCCCGACGGCGTGCTCAACACCGTACACGGCATCGGCGAAGAGGCCGGCAAGGCGCTGACCGAACATCCCGCGATCAAGGCGATCGGGTTCGTCGGCGAGAGTTCGACGGGTTCGGCGATCATGGCGCAGGGCGCGCCGACCTTGAAGCGCGTGCATTTCGAGCTCGGCGGCAAGAACCCCGTGATCGTGTTCGACGACGCTGATCTGGACCGTGCGCTCGATGCGGTGGTCTTCATGATCTACTCGCTCAACGGCGAGCGCTGCACCTCGTCGAGCCGGCTGCTGGTCCAGCAGGGCATCGCCGAAAGATTCATCGAAAAGCTGACGGCGCGGGTCAAGGCGCTGAAGGTCGGCCATCCCCTCGATCCCGTCACAGAAATCGGCCCGCTGATCCACGAGCGGCATCTTGCAAAAGTCTGCAGCTATTTCGACGTCGCACAGAAGGATGGCGCGACCATTGCGGTCGGCGGCAAGCCGCATGACGGCCCCGGCGGCGGGCATTATGTCCAACCGACGCTGGTCACCGGTGCGCACGCCAAAATGCGTGTCGCGCAGGAAGAAGTGTTCGGTCCGTTCCTGACCGTCATTCCGTTCAAGGATGAAAAGGACGCGATCGAGATCGCCAATGGCGTGCAGTACGGCCTCACCGGCTACGTCTGGACCGGCGACATGGGCCGGGCGCTACGCGTCGCGGACGCGCTGGAAGCCGGCATGATCTGGCTCAACTCCGAGAACGTGCGTCATCTGCCGACGCCGTTCGGCGGCATGAAATCGTCCGGCATCGGCCGCGACGGCGGCGATTACTCGTTCGACTTCTACATGGAAACCAAACACGTCTCGCTGGCGCGCGGGACGCACAAGATTCAGAGACTGGGAATCTAGGTTCACCGTCATTCCGGGGCGTGCGAAGCACGAACCCGGAATCTCGAGATTCCGGGTCTGGTGCTAACGCACCATCCCGGAATGACGAAGCCAATCAGGGAAACGCCATGCCGGTACCTACACACACCTTCGATCCGCCGTTCAACATCATCCGCTCCAGCCACGCCGTGCTCGACGTGACGGATCTGAACGCCTCTAGCGACTTCTACGAAAAGACCGTCGGCCTCCATGTCGAGGATCGCGACGACAACGCGGTCTATTTGCGCGGCGCCGAGGAGCACCAGCATCACTCGCTGGTGCTGCGCAAGGCGCAAGCCGCGGCCTGCAACCGGCTCGGCTTCAAGGTCGGCAATGACGGCGATCTCGACAAGGCCGCCAGCTTCTTCTCCGAAAATGGTATCACCTATGCCTTCGCCGAGCAGCCGTTCCAGGGCCGCACGTTGCACTTCACCGACCCCTTCGGCTTCCAGATCGAGCTCTATGCGACGATGGAAAAACGCCCGCATCTGCTGCGGCGCTACGACCTCTACAAGGGCTGCCATCCGCAGCGGCTCGACCATTTCAACGTCTTCGCGGCCGAGGTGCAGGGCACCGTCGACTTCTACGCGCGGCTCGGTTTCCGCCTGACCGAATATGGCGAGGAGGACGGGCCGAACGGGCGCATCGCGGCGGCCTGGATGCACCGCAAGGGCAATGTGCACGATTTTGCGATCACCAACGGCAAGGGCCCTCGCCTGCACCATTTCGCTTATTGGGTGCCGACCGCGATGAACGTGCTGCATCTCTGCGACGTGATGGCTTCCAGCGGCTTCCTCAAAAATATCGAGCGCGGTCCCGGCCGCCACGGCATTTCGAACGCCTTCTTCCTCTACATCCGCGACCCCGACGGCCATCGCCTCGAACTCTACACCAGCGATTATTTTACCGGCGATCATGACCACGAGCCGCTGCGCTGGTCGCTGAAAGATCCGCGCCGGCAAACGCTGTGGGGCGCACCGGCGCCGCGCTCCTGGTTCGAGCAGGGCTCGCCGTTCACGGGGCAAGCGGTGCGCGAGCCTGCGTTTGTCGCCGACGTCACGATTGCGGATTAGGATCCCAGATGACCTCACCTCGCCTCGCGACCTATTCAATCGGCGGCGCCGCCAAGTATGGCGCCGTGACGGATGCCGGCATCGTCGATCTTTCCGCGCGCTTCGGCAAGGAGTATCCGACGCTGCGCGAAGCCATTGCCGCCGGCGCATTGACAAAACTAGCCGAGGACGCCGCAAAGCGCTCGCCGGATCATGCGCTCGACGCCATCACATGGCAGCCGCCGATCCCGGCGCCGGAAAAGATCATCTGCATCGGCGTGAACTATCCGGACCGCAACGCCGAGTACAAGGACGGCCAGGACGCGCCGAAGTTTCCCAGCATGTTCATGCGCACGCCGCGCTCCTTTGTCGGCCACAACGCGCCGCTGATCCGCCCGCGCGCGTCAGCGCAGCTCGATTACGAGGGCGAACTGGTGCTGGTGATCGGCAAGGCCGGCCGCCATATCAGGGAGAGCGACGCGCTGGATCACGTCGCCGCGGTCACGCTCTGCAATGAAGGCACCATCCGGGACTGGGTGCGGCATGCCAAGTTCAACGTCACGCAGGGCAAGAATTTTGATTCCACCGGCAGTCTTGGCCCATGGCTGGTTCCCTACACCAGTGAAGCACAAATTGCGGACGTCCGCCTGACCACAAAGGTCAATAGCGAGACGCGGCAGGACGACCGCACCTCGCGGCTGATCTTCGGTTTCCGCTACCTCCTCAACTACATCTCGACCTTCACCACGCTGGTCCCCGGTGACGTCATCGTGACGGGAACACCGACGGGCGCCGGCGCACGGTTCGATCCGCCCCGCTACCTGAAGCCGGGCGACGTGATCGAAGTCGAAGCCGAAGGCGTCGGCATCTTGCGCAACGGCGTCGCCGACGAAACCTGATCACCCTGCAATGATGGAACAGTGACATGACTTCAACATCCGGCGGCGAAGCGATCGTCAACGGCCTCGTCGCGCACGGCGTCGATACCGTGTTCGGCCTGCCCGGCGCGCAGGTCTACGGGCTGTTCGACGCCTTCCATCAGGCACAGCTGAAAGTGATCGGCGCGCGACACGAGCAGGCCTGCGGCTATATGGCCTTTGGCTATGCGCGCGCCAGCGGACGGCCCGGCGTGTTCAGCGTGGTCCCCGGCCCCGGCGTGCTCAACGCAAGTGCGGCGCTGCTGACGGCATTCGGCTGCAACGAGCCGGTGCTGTGCCTGACTGGCCAGGTGCCGACGGCGTTTCTCGGCAAGGGCCGCGGCCATTTGCACGAGATGCCGGACCAACTCGCAACGCTGCGCACCTTCGTCAAATGGGCTGATAGAATCGAATATCCCGACGACGCCCCGGCAAAGGTCTCGCGCGCGTTCCAGGAAATGCTGTCGGGACGCCGCGGTCCCGTGTCGCTGGAAATGCCGTGGGACGTGTTCACGCAGCGTGCGCAGGTCGGCGGTTCAGAGCCGTTCGATCCCTTCCCGGCGCCGCAGCCTGATCCTGATCGTATCAAAGCGGCCGCGGCGCTGGTCTCCGGCAGCAAGCGGCCGATGATCTTTGTCGGCAGCGGCGCGATCGACGCATCCGAGGAAATCCTCGAACTCGCCGAAATGATTGATGCGCCCGTGGTGGCGTTCCGCAGCGGCCGTGGCATCGTCTCCAACGCGCACGAACTAGGGCTGACGATGGCGGCGGCCTACAAGCTGTGGCCGCAGACCGATTTGATGATCGGAATCGGGACGCGCATGGAATTGCCGGCATCGGGCTTTCGGTGGCCGTTCCAGCCGGCCGGCCTGAAGTCCATTCGTATCGATATCGATCCGTCGGAAATGCGACGGCTGACGCCGGACGCCGCCGTGGTCGCCGATGCCAGGGCCGGCACCGCCGATCTGGTCGCCGCCGTGAAAAAGGCCGGTTACAGCAGGACCAGCGGACGCCGCGCCGCGATCCGCGAAGCCACCGCCGCCGCGCATCAGGAGATCCAGAAGGTTCAGCCGCAGATGGCGTATCTGAACATCCTGCGCGAGGTGCTGCCGACGAATGCCATCGTCACCGACGAACTGTCGCAGGTCGGCTTCGCCTCCTGGTACGGTTTTCCGATCTACGAGCCGCGTACCTTCATCACGTCAGGCTATCAGGGCACGCTCGGCTCTGGATTCCCGACCGCGCTCGGCGCCAAGGTCGCGCATCCGGAGCGGCCGGTGGTCGCGATCACGGGTGACGGCGGTTTTATGTTCGGCGTGCAGGAACTTTCAACCGCGGTGCAGTTCAAGATCGGCGTGGTAACGCTGATCTTCAACAACAACGCCTATGGCAATGTGCGGCGCGACCAGCGCGAGCGTTTCGACGGCCGCGTGGTGGCGTCCGATCTCGTCAATCCGGATTTCGTCAAGCTCGCGGAATCCTTCGGCGTCGGTGCCGCGCGCGTCACCTCGCCCGATCACTTCCGCGCCGCGCTGGAAAAGGCGCTGGCCGATGGCGGGCCCTATGTGATTTCGGTGGAAGTGCCGACCGACTCCGAGGTCAGCCCGTGGAAGTTCATCCATCCGGCGATGCCGTAACTAAGCCCCCCGCGCCATCGCGCCGCGCTGTACCCGCGAAGCCGCGATCACCAACAGGCCCGCACCCGCGACCGTCCAGCAGGCGACCGGCGCCCAGTGCAACAATGGCGCGTATTCCGGCAGCTTTTGCAGGCCGCCGGCGACTGCCGCCATCCGCGCAAAGGTCGCCAGCGCCAGCGCTGAAAACATCAGCCCGATCACCTTGCCCTCGGCGCCGGTGTCGCCGATCGCCAGCGCCGCCGATACCGCGCTCATCAGCATGCAACCCCACGCCGCGCCCGCCACAAACTGCGCGACGATCAGGATGTTGAGACTGCTCGACAATTCTGCGGCGAGCACTGCCAGCGCGCCCAACAGGCCGGCGGCACCCATCACGATCAGCCCGCCGCGGTGCTTGACCACGACACTCGCCGGAAACATCGCGATGTTGAAGCCGATCCAGAACACCGGCAACAGCCACTGCAGCTGATCTTGCGTCGTGAAACGCAGGAAGAACGACGAACTGTTGAGGCTGAAGTGCAGTTGATAGCCGAGCGACAGGATCACCATCGAGGCGATGAAGAACATCGGGATCGTGCTGATCGCTTTGGGTGGGACTGCCTTCTCGCTCGGGGCGGGCGCTTGTGCCACAGCGTCGCGCTCGACCTTCGACAGCGCCAATGTGGTGAGCAGCAGGACGACGCCCGAGATCAGGAACGGCAGCCGCGGATCATGGTTGCGCAGCACCGTTCCAAGATAGGGCGAGATCGCGCCGGCCAGGCCGTAACCCAGCATCGCCAGCGCCGCCAGCAACGGCACCTGTGACCGCGCGCGATGCTTGCCGAGCAGCGTCAGCGGCGGCGCACGCAACGCCGACGACGTCACGACCCAGATCACGATCAGCACGATGAACCAGGCTTGCGCGCCCGGACCCGTGCCGGCCACGAACGGCAACGCCACGAACGCCGCGCAGGAGATCGCGGTCAGGATGCCGACGAAGACACCGAGCCGGCCGATAAAGGGGGCGATCTTGTCGGCCGCGATTCCCATCGCGGTGTCGGTGATGGTGAAGATCGCCTGATCGAGCATCAGGATGAAGATCACCATGCCGGGTGCGATCCCGACCTGCGCTGCAAGCTTCGGCAGATAGATGACGTAAGTGGTCCAGCCCAGCGTGAAGATCAGTTGCAGCACGGCCAGGTAGATGCCGGTGCCGCTGGCGCCCGCGCGGCTGTCGGCTTTTGCCTCAGTCGTGGTCATATTTCGCTCCCCGCCCGACGGAGAGCATAGACCAGACGAAACTTCGATGGGAAGTCCTTCCCTCTCTTCCTTCTCCCCTTGTGGGAGAAGGTGGCGCGAAGCGCCGGATGAGGGGTCTCTATCGTCATCGCGAAATCTTGCCGTGAGGAAGCAACCCCTCACCCGTCTTCGCTTCGCGAAGCCACCCTCTCCCACAAGGGGAGAGGGGAAGAGACCATCAGCGCGCTTTTCGAAAAGTCAGGTTGATGCGCTGGCGGCCCATGGCTGCGTGTTCGCCGTCGGCCAGCGGGGCCACGCCGTGAAAGAACAGCCGCGACGGCCCGCCCCAGACCACGACGTCGCCATGCACCAGCCGAAACCGGGCCGGCTTGTCGCTGCGTTTTGATCCCCCGAACAGGAAGATCGCGGGTATCCCGAGCGACACCGAGACGATCGGCGCGGCAAAATCGTGCTCGTCCCTGTCCTGATGCAGCGACATCCGGGCGCCCGGCTTGTAGCGGTTGATCAGGCAGGCATCGGGTGAAAAGTGTTCGAAGCCGCCCTCGGTCGCCGCTTCGGCGGCCAGTTCGCGAAACACCGCGGGCATCGCCGGCCACGGCTGGCCGGACTCGGGATCGACGCCGTCATAGCGATAACCGGTGTGATCGGTGACCCAGCCGGCATTGCCGCAATTGGTCATCGCCACCGACATCTGATGGCCGCCCGGCGTCGACATATGACGAAACGGCGCCTGCGCCACAATTTCGCGCAGCGCCGGAATCAGATCGGCTTCGAAGCGCAGGGCCAAACCGCGCAGCAACACGGCACCATCGGCCATCGCTTCCCGCGACGGCTGCACATCGGCAACGGCGTCGAACAGATCTACGGTCAATTCGCTTCGCACCCACTTGGCGTCAAATTACTTGGCGTCGTGAAAGATCACGCCGACGGTGTGGCGATGGCCGGACCGGATCTGGCTGACGCCATGGCGCAGATTAACGCGATAGAACCCGCGCGTCCCCTGCACCGGGCGGTGATGCACAGCAAATGCCACGGCGTCGCCTTGTGTGAGCGGCACCACTTCGGGCCGCGACTGCATCCGCGGCCGCTGCTCGGTCAGCACGAATTCACCGCCGGTGAAATCGCGCCCCGGTTCCGAGAGCAGGATCGCGACCTGCAGCGGGAACACATGCTCGCCATAGAGATCCTGATGCAGGCAATTGTAGTCACCGGGCCCATATTGCAGCAGCAGCGGCGTCGGCCGAATTTGCCCCGCGTCATGGCAGCGCTTCAGGAATGCCTGATGCGCCAGGGGATAGCGGATATCGATGCCCATCGTCTGGTTCCAGCGATTGGCAATACCGCACAGCCGCGCATACAGCGCCGGGCGCAGTTCCGCGATCAGGTCGGGCAGTGGATAGGAAAAATACTTGTATTCGCCGCGCCCAAAACCGTGACGCCCCATCACGATGCGGCTGCGGAACTTGCTGTCATCAGGATACAGCGCCGCGATCGCCCGGCATTCGTCCGGCGACAGCAATCCCTTCAGCACGGCGGAGCCCTGCCCGTCGAGATCGGTCGTGGCCTGCGTCCAGTCGATGGCCTCGACGCGGGCGGCGATGTCGGGGGACGGACGGCGATCGGTGGTTTTTGCGGTGGCTTTCATGGCGGGCAGTTTCGCAAGACGGGTAGCGGTGTGCCACCCGATTTCCGTTAAGCGTCGTCCCGGCCTAGTGCGCAATTGCGCACGGGGGCCGGGACCCATAGCCACCGGCGGGAATGTTGCGAGAGGTCTCTGCCGTCGTGCCTTATCGACAGATCACGCGGTATGGGTCCCGGCTCAAGGCCGGGACGACAAATCAACCCAGCACCGGCAGCGCAATCACATCATAGCCGTGGCCGATCTTGCGCTTCAGCACGGGGTCTTCAAGCTCGAACTCGAAGCGATCAGCCGGGCGGATGCCGCCCTTGGCCGCGAAGGTGCCGCCGAACATCGCGCAGCCGTCCGGCAGGCCTTTGCCGCCAAAGCCGCGTTCGATCAGGTCCTTAACCGGCAGCATGGCATCGAGCGTGCCCTCCTGGTACAGCATCTTCTTGCCGTCGATGATGGCCCAGGAGCGCAGGATCATCTGGTCCCAGTGGCCGATGATCTCCTCCAGCTCCCACAGCGTGGATGCCATCGGCTTGTCGCACATCTGCTTGGAAACCGTGACGCTGTAGGCTTCCACCTTGCGATCGGTATGGTCGGAGCCGCAGCCGACAAGGATCCGCCCCTGCCAGCCGATCAGCACGAACTCGACCTCACCGCTGGAATCGCCGCCGCTGACTTCGATGCTGTCAGTGGTGGTGATCCGGCACGCGGAGACACGGTAGTAGATCGGCGTCGAGGCCGGCCGCGCGATTCCGATCGCTTCCAGTTCGGCAATGTGCTTGTCGCGCGCCACCGGATCGCGCCCGGTCCAGCCGGCAATCACGGCTTGATCGATTGCCAGCGTCAGCGGCGTCGGCGCGCCGCCCTTGTCCTGAACGGTAAAGGTAAGATCAACCACGGATGACATTCTCCATTCCGGCCGCGAGTTCAAAGATGCAGCGATCTCTTCCGCCGGCTCCTGCGAGCATGAGCCCGACCGGCACCTCACCTTCGCGGTGCGCGGGCAGCGAGATCGCGCAGCCGTCGAGCATGTTGATCAGCGTGCAATTGCGAAGCGCACGCAGATTTTGCGTCGCGAACGCCTTGTCGTCAGCGAGGTCGGCGATCTTGGGCGGAGTGTTGGCCGTGGTCGGCATGACCAGCGCGTCATAGGGTGCGATGCGCGCTTCGGTGTGCGCAATGAACGATTTTCGCGCGCCGAGCAGATCGATGTAGTCGGCGGCGCTCATGCCTTCGCCGCGCAGAATGCGGACGTGCACGCGGGGATCGTAGACATCGCCTTTGCTCACGATCAAATAGCGGTGCCAGGCATAGCTTTCGGATGCTGCAAAGCCGCCCTTGGCGTTCATCGCGCCGACATCGAGGAATTCCGGCACTTCGATGCGTTCAATCAGCGCGCCCTGCCGCGACAGCGTTTCCAATGCGCGCTCGAACGTTGTTGCGACGTCGTCATCGAGATCATCGAGCGCGACCGTGGTCGGCACCGCGAGCCGCATGCCCCTGACAGGCCGCGGCTGCAAGACCGGCAATTCGGGTTCATCGGCCAGCACGGCGTCCATCGTCGCGCAGCACTGCACCGTGCGCGCCAGCGGCCCAAAACTGTCGAGCGAGGATGACAGCGGCACGCCGCCGTCGAGCGGCACGCGGCGCTGCGTCGGCTTGAAGCCGACGATGCCGTTGAACGCCGCCGGAATCCGGCAGGAGCCGCCGGTGTCGGTGCCGAGCGCGCCATGGGCCATGCCGTCGGCGACCGAGACCGCCGCGCCCGAAGACGAGCCGCCAGGCACGTGGCCGACGCCGCGGTTCCAGGTGCTTTTCGGCGTACCGTAATGCGGGTTGATGCCGATGCCGGAATAGGCGAACTCGGTCATGTTGGTGCGGCCGATCACGATGAAGCCGGCGCGGCGCAGCCGTGCCACCACGGGCGCATCGGCTTCTGCCGGCGTGCAGTCTTCCTCGAGCGCCCGCGAGCCGGCGCGGGTCACCTGCCCCTTGATGTCGAACAGATCCTTGATCGAGACCGGGATGCCGGCAAACGGCGACGGCGCCGCATGGGCCTTGCGCAGCCGGTCCATCGCGTCGGCCGCACCAATGGCGCCTTCCTTGTCGACATGGATGAAGGCGCGCGACCCCTCACCCGAGGCGTCGGAGATTTTGGCGAGACATGCCTCGACCAGCTTGCGGGCGGAGGTCGCTCCGCTATCGAGATCGGCGGCGAGTGAGGCAAGTGTTGTTGTGTTCGGCATGAGTTTCTCTCGCTGCTTCTCTTCGCTTTGCTACTTGTCATCTGATCCGGGCTCAATGTCGAGATCGAGCAGGGCCGAACTCAACGATTTGCCGTGGGCATCGAGCGCCAGCGAACGGGTGACGCCGCCGCCGAGCGCCTGCGTCATCACGAAATTCAAGGCCGACAGGTTGGGCAGCTCGTAGCGAACCACTTCGCCCTCGACGACCCCGGCGAAATGCGCCTTCACCCGTTCGCTGGTGACCTGCTCGCGCAGCAGCGGATAGTGCTTCGCATCATAGGCGATGACGGAAATGTTCGAAATGTTGCCCTTGTCGCCGGTGCGGGAATGGGCGATCTCGCGCAGCTTCACCTTATGCCCCCACGAAGCGAACTTGCGGCTTTGCCAGTTCGCGGGGCAACAGCACCGATGCCACCGCGACGACATCGCGCGCGGATTTCCAGGCGCCGCCGCCCGCCGCCGGGCCGTTGGTATAGAGCGTTTCGACCTCGTTTCCGATCCTGACCGCCTCGCGCAGATTTTCCGTGCGCCCCGCGACCCGAACGCGCACTTCATAGGGCTCGTTCGCGCGGTTCGAGATTTCCGCGCCGTGCAGGGAATCGACGCCGACCAGTTCGAACCGCAGCTCGCTGGATTCCACGCCCGTCAACTTCAGCCGTTCGCGCACGATCTCCAGCGCGAGCCGGCCGCGCGCCAGCGCTCCGGGTCCGGCGTAGGAAATCTGCCCCTCGCCGATATAGCTGTCGAGATAGCCGACCGAGACTTTCAGCGTATCGGTCCGCTGGTGGCCGCGCCCGCCGCTGACGCGCACACGATCGGGCCCGATCTCCTCAATGGACACTTGCGAAAAATCCGCGACCACGTCCGGCTGGAAATACTGCCGTGGATCGTGCACCTCGTAGAGCAACTGCTCCTTGCAGGTCCGCGCCGTCACCGCACCGCCGGAACCCGCAACCTTGGTGATGACGAGACTGCCGTCCTCGCCGACTTCACCGATCGGAAAACCGAGCCGGGCGAGATCCGGAACATCCTTGTAACCGGGATCGGCAAAATAGCCGCCGGTGATCTGCCCCGCACATTCCAGCAGATGCCCCGCAACGGTGCCCTGCCCGAGCAAGTTCCAGTCGTCCATCGCCCAGCCGAACGCATGGATCATCGGCGCCAGGAACAGCGCCGGATCCGAAGCCCGCCCGGTGATGACGATATCTGCGCCTGATTTCAGCGCCTCTGCCATTGGCTCGGCGCCGAGATAGGCGTTCGCCGACAGCAAGCGGTTGCCGAGCTGCTTGATGGTGCCGTCGAATTCCATGATCGGCAGATCGCCGTCCTTGCAGGCGTCGAGCACGTCGTCACCGACGATGGCGGCGATCTTCAGCGCGGACAACCCAAGCGACTTCGCGATCTCGGCGGTCCGGCGCGCGGCGGCTTCCGGATTGGCGGCGCCCATATTGGTGACGATCTTGATACCTTTGGCGGCACACTGCGGCAGCACCGCGCGCATCCGCTCCTCGAGCAGCGGATCGTAGCCGCCTTCCGGGTTTTTCATGCGCGCCTGCTGCGCCAACGCTACCGTGCGCTCGCCGAGGCACTCGAACACCAGGTACTGGATGTCGCCCTTTTCGGCGAGTTCAATCGCGGGCTCGATGCGATCGCCCGAATAGCCGGCACCGGATCCTATTCGAATCGTTCGCACATCGCCTCCATCGTCACCGCGGACATTCCGTGCGGCGCAATCAGCAACACCCTAGCGCGGGAAATCACTGGCATACAAGCGCTGTCGGCTTGCGGGAATGCGGCCATGCGACGGCGCCGCTGGACCGTTGACGCGGAATGGTCAAATGTCGCATCAAGATCGCAACATGCGGGCCGGAGCCCGCCTCGAGGAGGAATGCCTGATATGGCAGAGCCAGCGCGCGCTAAACCGAAGCCGACCCCGGAAACCCAGCATTTCTGGGACGGTACTGCGGCCGGCGAATTGCGCCTGCAGCGCTGCGACGCCTGCGCCAATGTCTATTTCCCGCCGCGCCCGTTCTGCCCGTCCTGCGCCTCGCGCAAGGTCAGCGTGTTCAAGGCGAGCGGCAAGGCCAGGCTTTACAGCTACGTCATCAACCATCGCCCCGCCGCACCCGGCTTCACGCCGCCTTACGCGATCGCCGTCGTCGAGCTCGACGAAGGTCCGCGCATGATGAGCAACATCCTCGATTGTCCGCAGACGCCTGAAGCGCTCGTACTCGACATGAAGCTCGAGGTCGCCTTCGAGAAGCTCGACGACAAGATCACCCTTCCCCAGTTCCGTCCGGCGAAGGGCTAGGCATCATGCGCAGAAACCAGGTCGCCGTCGTCGGCGCTGCCGAGACCACCGAACTCGGCGTCATCCCCAACATGTCGCAGATCCAGCTGCACGCGGATGCGGCGCTCAACGCCATCGCCGATGCCGGGCTAAAGCTGTCCGACATCGACGGTATCGCCACGGCGGTGGAAACCCCGCAGCAGATCGCCCACTATCTCGGGATCAAGCCGACCTGGGTCGACGGCACCTCCGTCGGCGGCTGTTCGTTCATGCTGCATGTCCGCCACGCCGCGGCCGCGATCGAGGCAGGCCTCTGCAAGACCGTGCTGATCACGCACGCCGAGAGCGGCAAGTCGATGATCGGAAAGCTGCCGCGCTCGACGCCGCCGGACAGCCTCAACGGCCAGTTCGAACAGCCGTTCGGCGTGTTCGGCCCGCCCAGCATGTTTCCGATACCCGTGCTGCGCTACATGAAGACTTACGGCATTACCCATGAGCAGATCGCCATGGTCGCGGTGGTGCAGCGCGAATGGGCCGCGAAGAATCCCCGCGCCACCATGAAGGCGCCGATCACCGTCGAGGACGTGCTGAACTCGAAGATGATCGCCTATCCGTTCCGCATCCTGCAGTGCTGCCTCGTCACCGACGGCGGCGGCGCGCTGATCCTCACGTCAGCCGACCGCGCCAAGGATTTCCCGAACAACCCGGTCTATATCCTCGGCACCGGCGAGAGCGTGGAAACGCCGATGGTCAGCCAGATGGAGACCTTCAACTCCTCGCGCGCCTTCACGACCGCAGGACCGCTGGCGTTCAAGGAGGCCGGCATCGCCCACAAGGACGTCGATCATCTGATGATCTACGACGCCTTTGCGCATCTGCCGCTGTTCGGTCTCGGCGATCTCGGCTTCATGCCGCACGAAGAAACCGGCAAGTTCATCGCCGAGGGCAATACGCGCCCCGGCGGCAAGCTGCCGCTCAACACCAATGGCGGGGGCCTGAGCTACATGCATTCGGGCATGTACGGCATGTACGCGCTGCAGGAGAGCGTCCGGCAAATGCGCGGCATCGCGCCGGCCCAGGTCAAGGACGCGAGGATATCGGTGTGCCACGGCGTCGGCGGCATGTTCGCGGCATCAGGCACGATCATCTTTACGAACGAGAAGTGACGATGAGCCGACCTTCCCTGCTCCCTCGCCCCGCCCTTGCGGGGAGAGGGTCGGGGTGAGGGGCTCCCTCGGCAAAGTCGGACTCGCGGAGAGTCCCCCTCACCCGGATTGCTTCGCAATCCGACCTCTCCCCGCAAGCGGGGCGAGGTAAGAACAAACAGCATCGGAGAACCACCATGACAAAATCACTGCAGGACAAAGTCATCATCGTTACCGGCGCGGGGCGCGGCATCGGCAGGGAGATCGCCCTGCTCTGCGCGGCCGAAGGGGCAAAGGTCGTAGTCAACGATCCCGGCGTTGCCGCCGACGGCGCGGGCAACAGCGCAGCTCCCGCAGAGGAAGTGGTGGAAGAGATCAAGAAGCGCGGCGGCACCGCGGTCGCCAATTTCGAGTCGGTGGCGGACGCGATCCCCGCGAGCAAGATCGTGAAGACGGCGACCGATCATTTCGGCCGGCTTGACGGTGTCGTCAACAATGCCGGCATCCTGCGCGACATGATCTTCCATAAAATGAGCGTCGAAGCCTTTGAATCCGTCATCAAGGTGCACCTGATGGGCTCGTTCTATGTCAGCCACGCCGCGGCACGGCTGTTCCGCGAACAGGAGAGCGGCTCCTTCGTGCACTTCACCTCGACCTCTGGGCTGATCGGCAATTTCGGCCAGGCCAATTACGCCGCTGCCAAGCTCGGCATCGTCGGCCTGTCGAAGTCGATTGCGCTCGACATGGGCCGCTTCAACGTCCGCTCGAACTGCGTCTCGCCGTTCGCCTGGACCCGCATGATCGGCACCATCCCGACCGAGACCGATGCCGAGAAGGCGCGCGTCGAGAAGATCAAGCAAATGGGCCCGGAGAAGATCGCGCCGGTCTGCGCGCATCTGCTCTCGGACGATGCCAAGGACGTGACCGGGCAGATTTTTGGCGTGCGCATGAACGAAATCTTCCTGTTCGGCCAGCATCGTCCGGTGCGCTCGGTTCACCGCAGCGAAGGCTGGACGCCGCAGACCATCGCCGAGCACGGCATGCCGGCGCTGAAG
This sequence comes from Bradyrhizobium sp. AUGA SZCCT0169, assembly GCF_018130085.1. Lineage (NCBI taxonomy): Bacteria > Pseudomonadati > Pseudomonadota > Alphaproteobacteria > Hyphomicrobiales > Nitrobacteraceae > Bradyrhizobium > Bradyrhizobium sp. AUGA SZCCT0169. The sequence goes on from NZ_JAFCMC010000008.1 coordinate 146,398, forward strand.
GGATCGTTCTCCAAGCTCGACCGTTCCGCGGACGTTTTCACCTGGGATCCGATCTGAGCCGCGACAACACAGGGTGGGCAAAGACGCTTTGCCCACCCTCCAAAGCTGGCCCGGCTCCGGCATAAGGACGCTACTTCCGCTTCATCCCCAGGTTGTTCGAGCGAAACTCGCCTGCTTTACGCCCAATTGCGGGCACATGATTTCCTTCCAACGAAAAACTGGGAGGAAAAAATGACAACTCCGCTACCCCAACCTCACTCCGCTGACACCAAGGCGAACGGACTGGATCGCCGCGCGCTCTTGCGCGGTGCAACCGTGCTGGCCACCACGGCCATGACCATGACAGCGGCCTCAGCGGCAAGCGTAGCCCCGTTAGGCCAAACGGGGGTCCCAACCCCGTCAACCGGCCCGCTGCCCCTGGGACCGCTACCCGGGGCCCGCTATCCGGATGCCCGCCTTGAGTCGATGAAAAAGAAGGGGGTCTCGTTCGGGCCGACCGGTTTCCCGGCCTTTGCCGGCACCATGGCCGTCGAGCGCGTCGCAACCGGCTTCCGCTGGGCCGAGGGGCCGGTTTACTTCCCGGCCGGCCGCTACGTGCTGTTCTCCGACATTCCCAACAACCGCATCATGCGCTTCTCGGAGGATGACGGTCACGTCAGCGTCTACCGCCAACCATCGATGAATTCGAACGGCAACACCATCGATCGGGAAGGACGCCTGATCACCTGCGAACATAGCGGCCGACGGGTGACCCGGACCGAACTCGACGGCTCGATCACCATCATCGCCGACAAGTACAATGGCAAGAAGCTGAACTCGCCGAACGACGCGGTCGTCGCGGCCGATGGTTCGATCTGGTTCTGCGATCCGGCCTACGGCATCGGCGGCTTCTATGAGGGCATCAAAGCCGATGCCGAGCAGGACAAGAAGAACGTCTACCGGGTCGATCCGAAATCCGGCGACATCAAGATGGTCGTCGACGATTTCGTGCAGCCGAACGGCCTTTGCTTCTCGCCCGACGAGAAGAAGCTCTATATCTGCGACACCGGCTTCACCGACGGGCCGGACAACCCGTCGCATATCCGCGTGTTCGATGTGGATCTCGCGGGCGGAAAACTCTCGAACAGCAAGGTCTTTGCGGACATGCCTAAGCCCAGCATTACCGACGGACTTCGCTGCGACACCGCCGGGCGTCTTTGGTGCTCCGTGGGTTGGGGCGATCCGAATGAGGACGGCGTGCGCTGCTACATGCCCGACGGCGATCTGCTCGGCAAGATCCACATCCCGGAGACGGTTGCAAACTTGTGCTTCGGCGGCATGCAGCGTAACCGGCTCTACATCTGCGGCTCGTCATCGCTCTACGCCGTCTACACCAGTGCGCAGGGCGCCATGAAGCCGTAAATCACCGCAGTCATTCCGGGGCGACGCGAGCGAACCCGGAATCTCGAGGTTCCGGGTTCGCGCTTGCGCGCGCCCCGGAACGACGGTGATCGAACTCCCTACCCGCTATTCCTCAACCCCGCCGAAATCCCGTTGATGGTGATCTGAATGCCGCGAAGTACCTGCTCGTCGGGGTTTTGCGCGCGGTGCTCCTTCAGCAATTCCACCTGCACGTGGTTCAGTGGGTCGAGATAGGGAAAGCGGTTGCGGATCGAGCGTTCGAGCAGCGGGTTACTCTGCAGCAAACGGTCCTGTTGCATGATCTTCAGCAGCAGATCGATGCAGCTATGCCATTCTTCGCGGATGCGGCTGAAAATCTTCTCGCGCAGCGCCACGTCGGGCACCAGTTCGGCGTAGCGGGAGGCGATCGCGATCGAGCTCTTGGCCAGCACCATGTCCATATTCGACAGCAACATCCGAAAGAACGGCCATTCGCGATAGAGCTCCTGCAGGAAGGGCATGCCCTGCTCGGGATGCTCTGCGATCCAGGTCTCGACCGCGCTGGCAAAGCCGTACCAGCCCGGCAGCATCAGGCGGCATTGCGCCCAGCTGAACACCCAGGGGATGGCGCGCAAATCCTCGATCTCGCGGGTTTTCTTGCGTGAGGCCGGACGGCTGCCAATGTTGAGCGTGGCAATCTCGTTGATGACGGTGGAGCCCCAGAAGTAGTCGGCGAAGCCCTCGGTCTCATAGACCAGCCCGCGATAAGCCCTGAAGGCCAGCGCGGACAATTCCTCCATCGCCTTCAGATATTCGGCGCGCGGCGCGCTGTGCTTCGGCTGCAGCAGGCTCGCCTCCAGCGTCGCCGCCGTCAGAATTTCCAGATTATTGCGGCCGACCTCGGCGTTGGAATATTTGCTGGAGATGATCTCGCCCTGCTCGGTGATGCGGATCTGGCCGTTCACCGCGCCGCCGGGCTGCGCGATGATCGCGTCATAGCTCGGCCCGCCACCGCGGCCCACCGATCCGCCGCGGCCGTGGAACAGCCGCAGCCGGACGTGGTGGCGTTCGAACACCTCGATCAGGCCGATTTCAGCCTTGTAGAGTTCCCAGCCCGAGGTGACGAAGCCGCCGTCCTTGTTGCTGTCGGAATAGCCGAGCATCACTTCCTGAATCGCTCCGCGACTGTCGACCAGTTTGCGGTAATCGTGCAGCGACAATATGCGGTCCATGACGCCGCTGGAGCCCTGAAGATCCTCGATGGTCTCGAACAGCGGCACGATGTTGATCGCGCAACGGCCCGAGGGGCGAACGAGGCCGGCTTCCTTCAGAAGCAGCGCGACCTCCAGCATGTCGGACACCCCCTTGCACATGGAGATGATGCACTGGGGGATAGCGGCGGAACCATAGCGGGCATGCGCCTCGGCGGCCGCATGGAACAGCGCGAGTTCGCCGATCGTTTCCTCGCTGTACTTCACAAAAGCCGACGTCAGCGGACGCGCATTGCCAAGCTCCTTGACGAGCAAGGCGATCCGCGCCTCCTCAGTCAATGCCAGATAGGACATGCCGGGCATCGCCGCGTCGATCAGCTCTGCAACGGTACGTTCGTGCACGGCCGAATTTTGCCTGATGTCGAGGCTCGCCAGGTGGAAACCGAAGCAATCCACGGCCCGGCGCAGCAGGCGCAGCCGACCGCGCGCAATCACGCCGGAATTGTTCGAGATCAGCGAGCGATAGAGGATATCGAGATCGGCCTTGAATTCCGCGACATCGGCATAGGGCGCGGCCTCGCCGACCGCCGGACGTCTGGTCTCCACGTCCAGCCGCGTCGCGGTCGCGGTTAGGCGCGCGTAGATGCCGGATACCGCAAGACGATAGGGCTCGCCGCTCCGGTGCGGCGACTTATCCGGCGAACGCTCCGCAAGGACACGCAAATCCTTGGAAACATCGGCCAGATGCGCCGCCATCGACAGTTCGGCGCCGAGGAGATGCAATTCCTCCAGATAAAACCGCAGCACCCGGCTGGACTGCAATTTCAGCGTCCCGCGCACCACGTCGGCGGTCACGAACGGATTGCCGTCGCGATCGCCGCCGATCCAGCTTCCGATCTTGAGAAACGAAGCCAGTTCGCCCCTTGAGCTGTCGCCCTCGTTCAGCCGGTCCTCCAGCGCGCAATGCAGCCGCGGCACCTCATGCAGGAACGTGTAGTCGTAGAACGACAGGCCATTGGCGACCTCGTCGAGCACCGTGAGCTTGGTCCGGCGCAACAGGTTGGTCTTCCACAACGTCAGTACCGCGCGGCGCAATTGCTCGTCGCTCGCCTCGATCTCATCCGGCGTCAGTTGCACCCGCTCCTTGCGGTCGAGCAGCGCGGCGATTTCCATTTCGCGATCGATCGTGCTCTTGCGGCGGACTTCGGTGGGATGGGCCGTGAGGACCGGACTGACCTGGGCGCTTGCGAAAAACTTGCGCAGATCGGCGGCGCTGATTCCGACCGTGCGCGCGTGCGCCAGGGTCTGGGCCAGCATGCTGGCGCGCGGCGCCCCGCCGGGCTCGGTCCGCGCCCGCATCTGGCGGATGTTGTTCTGGTCCTCGGCAATGTTGGCCAGATGCGAAAAATAGCTGAAGGCGCGCACGATCCGCACCGTCTGGCTGATCGACATGCTGTCGAGGATCTGCTCGAGCTCGCGCCGCGCCGGCTTGTCGTCGTCGCGGTGGAACCGGATCGAGGTCTGCCGGATGCGCTCGACCAGGTCGAAGACGTCGGCGCCCTCCTGGTCACGCACGGTATCGCCGAGAATGCGCCCGAGCAGCCTGATATCGGTCCGCAACCGGGCGTCCTCCGCGTCTTCGACGCGATTGGCACGGACTTCGGGATCGGAAGGCACGGTCTGGGGTGACATGGCTTGCTACTCCAGAGGGCTTGCCCGGCAAGTTCTGGAGTGTGCAAGTTTTTTGCCGCAGTGCAAGATAAAGATGGAGGCGGTGCAAGCCCAACGACTTTCACCCACCAACCTCATCCTGAGGAGCGGTGTCTTCGCCGCGTCTCGAAGGATGGCCGCATCGGGGGCCTGCATGGTTCGAGACGCGCCGTTGGCGCTCCTCACCATGAGGGGCTGGGCTAAATCTTCCTCCCCGCCCGCTCCCAATAGGGATCGCGCAGGCGGCGCTTGAAGATCTTGCCGGAATCCTCGCGCGGCAGCTTGGTCTGGATTTCGACGTGCTTGGGCACCTTGTAGTCAGCCAGTGACTTCTTGAGCTCGGCGCGGACCGCGGCGACGTCGAGCGTCACGCCCGGCTGCGGCTCCACGACAGCCATCAACGCTTCGCCAAACTCCTCGTCGGGAATGCCGAACACCGCGCAGTCATGGACGCCGGGCACGGCGTGCAGCGCGGCTTCGATCTCGGCGGGGTAGATGTTGACCCCGCCCGAAATCACCATGTCGCGCTTGCGGTCGCAGATGAAGACATAGCCGTCCTGATCGATATACCCGACATCGCCCGAGGTAATGAATCCCTCGCGGTCGATCTCGGAACGCTTCTCCGGCTTGTTGTGATAGGTGAAATCCGGATTGCCTGAAATCCGCGAATAGATTTCGCCGATCTCGCCCGGCGGCAGCACGCGCCCGTCATCGCCGATGAAGCGCAGTTCAGCGCCCGGCGATATCTTGCCGACGGTGCCGGGCTTCTTCAGCGCGTCCTCCGAATTGGCAAAGGTGACGGCGCCTGACTCGGTCGAGCCGTAGAATTCGTAGATCACCGGCCCCCACCATTCGATCATCGCGCGCTTGACGTCGGCCGGACAGGGCGCGGCGGCGTGGATGATGTGTCGCAGCGAGGACATGTCATATTTCCTGCGCACGGCCTCCGGCAGCTTCATCAGGCGGATGAACATGGTCGGCACCATGAATATCGTGTCGACCCGCTCCGTTTCGATCAGCCGCAAAAATTCCTCGGGCTCAAAGCGCGGCATCAATATCAGCGCGCCACCAAGCCGCCCGGCGCGCAGGCCGAACGAGTTCGGCGCGGAGTGATACAGTGGTCCCGGCAGGATCGTGCGCGCGCCCGGCTTGAGGCCGTAAATCATCGCCCGCATGGCTTCGGCGTTGGCAGACTGCGCGGGCGTCGGCGCAAAGCGGCGCACGCCCTTCGGGTGGCCCGTCGTGCCCGAAGTGTAGATCATGTTCTGCGGCTGCGGTACCACCGGCCCGTCATAGCGCGATTGTTGCTGGAGCCAGGATTCGAAGTCGATCGCGAAATCGGGCGTCGAGAGGTGATCAGGGTTGATCTTGTAGTTCGCCAAAATCTCCGGCGGCGTCGGCACGCTGAGCGCGGTGACGCCTGATGGAATCGCATCGCGCAATTGATGCAGCATGTCGGCATGCGCGATCAGCACCGAAGTGCCGGAATCCTTCAGCACGTAGTTGATTTCCTCCGGCTTGAAATGCCAGTTCACGGGAACGCCGTAAGCGCCGAGCCGCATCGCGGCATAAGCGGCCTCGATGAAGGCGATGTCATTGCGCATCAGCATGCATACGCTGTCGCCCGGCTTGACGCCGAGCTGATGCAAGCCGCTGGCGATGCGGTCGGTGCGCTCGGCGACCTCGGGATGCTCGCGCCGGCGCTGGCCGCTGATGATGCCGAGGAAGGGGGATGATGTTGTCATTGTCTTTTCCGATCTCTCGCCGGGTTTAAGGAAACTGTCATTCCGGGGCGTGCGCAGCACGAACTCCGATGTGCAATTGCACATCGGAGAATCTCGAGATTCCGGGTCTGGTGCTAGCGCACCATCCCGGAATGACAGCAAAAATTATCCCGCATCCGCAAACTTCGGCGCCCGTTTTTCCAGATTGGCGCGCACGGCTTCCTGCTGGTTGGGCCCGCCCATCAGCTTCATCTGCTCGACGGATTCGGCGAGCAATGCCGGGCCGGGATCGACGGACAGGTTGTTGAGCATGCGCTTAGCGGCGCGGATCGCGTCGGGGCTCTTGCCGGCGATCTCACGCGCCACCTCGAAGGCCGCGGCGCGGGGGTCGTCGCAGATCCGCGTTGCAAGGCCATAGCTCATCGCTTCCTGCGCCGAGAAGATGCGCCCGGTGTAGGTGAGATCGCGCAGGATATCGTCGCGTACCAGGCTGGCGAGGATCGGCGTGCCCGCCATATCAGGCACCAGGCCCCACTTGATTTCCATGATCGACATCCGCGCATCAGGGGTGAGGAAGCGCATGTCGGCGCCGAGTGCGAGCTGGAACCCGCCGCCGAAGGCGACGCCCTGAATTGCCGCAATCACCGGCACCGGAAGTTGCCGCCAGCCCCACACCGCCTGCTGTGGAAAATTGGCGAGGCCATGGGTGCGCGCCGAAAGGTCGCGCTTCTCGCCGCCGGCGATCCCGTTACCGCCCTGCTCCTTCATCGCGGCGAAGCGGCCCATATCGAGGCCGGCGCAGAACGACCGTCCTTCGCCGGACAATACTACCGCCCGGACCCCTTTCTCATGCGCAAGGCGTTCAGTTGCAGCGACAATCGCCTCGAACATCGCGGCATCGAGCGCGTTCATTTTGTCGGCCCGCACCAGCCGGACGTCGGCAATGCCGTCCGAAATCGATATCGAAACGCGCTGCTCCATGAGAATTCTCCTCCATTCGTTGTTATCGCTTTACAGAACGGCGTTGTCCGGATTTAGTCAATCGACCAATTAACAGCAATTCCTTTCAGGTGGAAACGATGTTCAACGATCAGCTTCTCACCGGGCGACGCATTCTCGTGACCGGGGGCGGTACCGGCCTCGGCAAATCCATGGCAGCGCGATTCCTTGAGCTTGGCGCCGAGGTCCATATCTGCGGCCGTCGCAAGAGCGTGTGCGACGAGACCGCGACCGAATTGATGGACCTGCACGGCGGACGTGTGGTCAGCCACGGCGTCGATATCCGCAACGCGCTGGCGGTCGACGAGATGATCGAACAGATCTGGACCGGCGGTCCGCTCACCGATCTCATCAACAACGCCGCCGGCAATTTCGTCTCGCGCACCCAGGACCTGACGCCACGCGGCTTCGACGCGATTGCCAATATCGTGATGCACGGCACATTCTATGTCACCCACGCTATCGGCCGCCGCTGGATTGCCGAGAAGCAGCGCGGCAATGTGGTGTCGATCACCGTGACCTGGGTCCGCAACGGTTCGCCCTATGTGGTGCCGTCGGCGATGAGCAAATCGGCGATCCATGCCATGACCATGTCGCTGGCGATGGAATGGGGACGCTATGGTATCCGTCTTAACACCATCGCACCCGGTGAAATTCCGACCGAAGGCATGAGCAAGCGTCTCAACCCGGGCGATGAACCCGGTGCACGCACCATCGCACGGAATCCGATGGGACGCGTCGGCAAGATGGAAGAGTTGCAGAACCTTGCCGTGTTCCTGATCTCGGGCGGCTGCGACTGGATCAACGGTGAGACCATTGCGATGGACGGCGCACAGGCGCTGGCAACCGGCGGAAACTTCTACGAGCTGCGCGAGTGGTCCGATGCCGACTGGGAGCGCGCGCGGGATTCGATCAAGGCGCAGAACGAAAAAGACCGCGCGGCGCGGGGCGGGTAAAACTCTACGTCGTCCCGGCGAAGGCCGGGACCCATAGCCACCGTCGCCAATTGTTACGAAGGCGACTACCCGCATCTCTTCACCGATGGGCCGCGGCGCATGGGTCCCGGCCTTCGCCGGGACGACGCTGCTTGTTTTTCGCGCGCGATACCGTCACACTCCACGCAACGAAAATAAGACTCGACGGGAGAAAAATGTCCGCCACACAAGCGCCGGCAAACCTTGCCGAGATGGTGCGCGAGCGCGCCAGGAGCCGCGGCAATGCGCTGGTCTATGAATTCGAGGGACGCCAGACCAGCTTCGCCGAATTCGACATCAAGACCAACCGCGTTGCGAATGCGCTTGTAGCGCTCGGCGTCAAGCCGGGCGAGCGCATCGCCTATCTCGGCAAGAACAGCGACATCTATTTCGAGCTCCTGATGGGCGCGATGAAGGCCAATGTGGTGATGGCGCCGGTGAACTGGCGGCTGGCCGGGCCCGAGGTCGCCTTCATCGTCGCCGATTGCCGGGCGCCGGTGCTGTTCGTCGGACCGGAGTTCATCACGCAAGCCCGCAACATCAAGCCGCAGCTGCCTGACCTTCGCACCATCATCACCACCGAAGGCGGCGCGCCGGAATGGCCGGATTTTACGGCGTGGCGCGATGCGCAGAGCGGCGATGACCCCAAGGTGCCGATCAGCCCCAAGGACGTCGCGATCCAGCTCTATACGTCGGGCACGACAGGCAAGCCGAAGGGCGCGATGCTGTCGCATGCCAATTTCCTCAACCTGGTGCAGACCGGCAGCGAGGCCGAGAAGCCCGACTGGAACAAATGGTCGACCGACGACGTCTCGCTGGTGGCAATGCCGATCTTTCACATCGGCGGCTCCGGCTGGGGCGTGATGGGGCTCTATCATGGCGCCAAGGGCGTGATCGCGCGCGAGTTCGATCCCACCAAGGTGCTGGATTTCTTCGAACAGTCCGGCATCACCAAATTGTTCATGGTGCCGGCCGCGATGCAGTTCGTGGTGCGGCAGCCGCGCGCGCGGCAGGTCGATTTCTCGCGGCTTAAATACATGCTCTACGGCGCCTCGCCGATACCGGCGGCGCTGCTGAAGGAATGCATCGAGGTCTTCAAATGCGGCTTCGTGCAGATGTACGGCATGACCGAAACGACAGGCACTATCGTGGCGCTGCCGCCGGAGGACCACATCGAAGGCCTCGACCGCATGCGCTCGGCCGGCAAGGCGCTGCCCGGCATCGAGCTTGCTATCCTCGACGCCGACGGCACGCGGCTGCCGGTCGGTGAAGTCGGCGAGATCGCCACGCGTTCCGGCTCCAACATGGTCGGCTATTGGAACCTGCCGGAAGCCACCGCCAGGACGCTCGACCGCGACGGCTGGCTGCGCACCGGCGATGCCGGCTATATGGATAAGGATGGCTATCTCTACATCCACGACCGCATCAAGGACATGATCATCTCCGGCGGCGAGAACATCTATCCCGCCGAAGTCGAGAGCGCGATCTGCGATCACCCTGACGTCGCCGAAGCTGCTGTCATCGGCATCCCCGACGACAAATGGGGCGAAGCGGTCAAGGCGATCGTGGTGATGAAGCCCGGCAAGCAAGCTACTTCCGCCGACATCATCAACTTCACCCGCGAACGCATCGCCGGCTTTAAGACGCCGAAGTCGGTGGATTTTCTCGAAGCGCTGCCGCGCAATCCGTCGGGCAAGATTTTGCGACGGAATTTGCGCGACCCGTATTGGACGGGGAAGGACCGGCAGGTGAATTGATCCGTCATTGCGAGCGCAGCGAAGCAATCCATATCGCGGCATAACGGATGGATGGATTGCTTCGTCGCTAACGCTCCTCGCAATGACGGAAGCCCTCAATGCTTCCCCGCCCCCATATACCCAAACAGGAATCCTGCGACCTTGCGCTTCTGGATTTCCTCGCTGCCTTCGGTGATGCGGTAGCGCCGGTGGTGGCGGTAGATGTGTTCGAACGGTTTGTGGCGCGAGTAGCCCATGCCGCCATGGACCTGCATGGCGCGGTCGGCGGCTTCGCAGCAGAGGCGATTTGCCCAGAAATTGCACATCGAGACCCGGTCGGAAAGCGTGTGCTCGACCTCGGCCTGGGTCAGCTTGTCCATCTCCCACGCGGTCTTGCGGATCAACAGCCTCAGCATCTCGGCTTGCGTGGCCAGTTCCACCAGCGGCCACTGGATCGCCTGGTTCTCGGCCAGCGCCTTGCCGAACGGCTTTCGCTCGCGCGCGTATTTAACGCTTTCGTTGATGCAGTAGACCGCGGCGCCGAGCGAACTCGCCGCCTGCCGGATCCGGTTCTCGTGCACGAAGCATTGCGCCAGCGACAGGCCGCGGCCGACCTCGCCGAACAGCGCATCGTCAGGCACGAACACGTCGGTAAAGCTGACACGGGGGTGATCGGTCGGCATGTTGAAGGTCCACATATACTCCTCGACCTTTACGCCTTCAGCTTTGGCCGGCACCAGGAGGCAGGTGATGCCGCGCGCGTCGCCGTCATCGCCTGAGGTGCGGGCGAACAGCGCACAATGCGTCGCCACATGCATGCCCGTGGTCCACATCTTCTGGCCGTTGACGATCCAGCCCTTGACGTTGTCACGGGTCGCCGGCACCGCCCTTGTTTCCATATGCGTGGCGTCGGAGCCGTGCTCGGGTTCCGTGAGGCCAAAGGTGATGCGGTACTTTCCGGTGATCGAACCGTCGATCATCGCCTTCTGTTCGTCGGTCCCGTAGCGGTCGAGCATGGTCACGATCGGCAGATTGCCGACGATCGAATGCTCGTTCTGCAGATCGTTGTGCAAGCCCAATCCCTGGGATGCAAAGTGCTCGCGGATCACGGCCATCCAGAGGTTGGAACCGTCCTTGCCGCCGTAGCGTTTCGGTATCGCGAAGCGCAGATGGCCGGCGGCGTCTGCGAGGTTTTTCGCCTTGCGCAGCAGCGCTTCCCATTCATGCCGCGGCAATCCGCCCTTGTCGAAATCGGTGCGCGCCCATTCGCGGCGATGGTCGAAGAAGCGGATGTTGTCGTCGGCCTCTTCCAGCGGCTTGATCTCGCGCGCGATGAACTTGTCGAGTTCGTCGAGGTAAGCGACGAGGTCGGCGGGCAATGCAAAATCCACGGCGGTCTCTCCCGAAAATGTCGTTTATTGTGTTTAGTGGCTAGCCGGACCAGGCGGCGCATGTTCGATTAAGGTTGGAATACCCTGGCCAAGTCAAGCAACGGAATATCGCTTGTGACGCGCGGCTCGCTTGCGTAATTGAATGGGTTCCGGCGGCTGGCACCGCGCTATTATTCCTCGTCACAGAAAAACAGCGGGAGCGAACATGGATCTGAAATTCTCGAAAGTGACTCGCAAGGGTCCGATCACCATCATCACGTTGAACCGCCCCGAAGTGTACAATGCGCTGCATATCGATGCGCATTTTGAACTCAACAAGGTGTTCGACGATTTCTCCGCCGATCCCGGCCAGTGGGTGGCGATCGTCACCGGCGCCGGCGACAAGGCGTTTTGTGCCGGCAACGATCTGAAATGGCAGGCGGCCGGCGGCAAGCGCGGCTGGGACAAGGGCGGCTTTGCCGGCCTCACCTCGCGCTTTGACTGCGACAAGCCGATCATCGCCGCCGTCAACGGCGTCGCGATGGGCGGCGGGTTCGAGATCGCGCTGGCCTGCGACCTCATCATCGCTTCCGAGAACGCGACCTTCGCGCTGCCCGAACCGCGCGTCGGCCTCGCCGCGCTCGCCGGCGGCGTGCACCGGCTGCCGCGCCAGATCGGCATGAAGCGCGCCATGGGCATGATCCTGACCGCGCGCCACGTCTCGGCGAAAGAAGGTCTCGAACTCGGCTTCGTCAACGAAGTCGTCCCCGCCGGCGAAGCGCTGGCCGCGGCCGAGCGCTGGGCCGAGACCATTGCCAAGAATTCGCCGATGTCGATCCGCGCCTCCAAGCAGGCGATCCAGAAGGGCATGGCGGTCTCGCTGGAACAGGCGATCGCCGAGCAGCGCGAATATCCGGCGGTGAAGGCGATGGCGGCCTCGCAGGATTACATCGAGGGACCGAAAGCGTTTTCGGAGAAGCGCGCGCCGAAATGGCTGGGGAAGTAAGCTCTCGTGTCCCGGACGCGGTGCAGCGCTCTTGCGCTGCTCCGCAGAGCCGGGACCCACAGTGCCGCAGATGTACCCCGGCTCTGCAGCGCACCGCTTCGCGTGCGCCGCGTCCGGGGAACGAACGTTCTCACTTCGACCCCAACTCCCGCTTGTACGACGCATAATTCGGCTGATCGACGGCAAGCTTGTCCATCGTGGTCTGCCAGAGATGATCGGCCAGCCCCGGCGTTTGCAGATCTACCTCGCCGTTTGCAATTTTATCCGACAGCGCGCGGTTGAGGTCGAGCAGCGCACCGTCGATGCCGAGCAGTTGCTTGAGCCGCGCGGCTTCTGCGCTATCGCCATCACCTTCCAGCGCCAATTGCCGCGTCACCAGATCGAGGCCGTTGATGGCGACGCGGAGCTTGAAGGCGTTGTGGCCCTTGATGGCCGGCGTGATCTCGTTGCGCAGAAAATCCGCGACCGCCTTGATCAGTTCGGTGGGTGTCGGTTCATCCTGCATCTTATTTCCCCCTCGGGGCCAGCAGTCTCAGCAAATCGATTTCGGTCTCCGACGAACGCCGCCCGATCATCGCGCGCTCCATCGAATGATCGGGGCCCTGGCGAAACCGCTGCATCATGCCGCAGCACATGATGCCCCAGCGCAGCGTGCCCATCACTTCCCAGAACATCACGCGGTCGGGATCGGCCTTGCGCCCGGCCGCCTCATAGCCGGCGAACAGATCTTCGCGCGAACCAAAGCCCCCGACCGGCTTGTCGATCTCACCAAAGCGCCAGGAATTGACGCAGATCCAGCCGAGATCCTCCATTGGATCGCCGAAATGCGCCAGCTCCCAATCCAGCACGGCGCGGACGCCGTCGGGCCCGATGATGAGGTTGCCGTGGCGGAAATCGCCGTGCACCAGCGTTACTTCCTTGGAAGGACCGGGATCGCGTTCGCGCAGCCAGCGCAGCGCCAGCTCGAACACCGGACGCGGCCGGCCAAGACTGCGATACTCGCGATCGAGATCGGCGATCTCCTTTGTCGCCGTCATCTCGCGCAGCTTTGGCAGTTTTGCCGCCGGCAAGCCGTGGATGCCCGCGACCACCCCACCAAGCTGGCGCGCCAGCATCGGGCGCGCCGGTGCGAATTGTTCGTCGCGCAGAATTTTTCGCGCGATGGTTTCGCCCTCGATGCGTTGCATGATGAAGCCGGTGCCGAGTTCGTCCTCGGGCTTCAGGACATGCATCACGCGCGGCGACGGCAGGCCGGCATCGTGCGCCAGCTGCATCAGCGTCGCCTCGGCATCGAGCCCGGCGGCGCGGCCGGGTGATGCGCCATAACCCGGCGGCGCGCGGCGCAGGATCGCGCCGACATTGCCGCTGGGATGAACGATGTCGAACGTCCAGGTCTCCTGGCTGGCGCCGCCGGAAAGTTTTGCCGCGCCAGTGACGCCGGTCGCGCCCGGATACCAGGCGGCGACGCAGCGTCCGAGTTCGGCCTCGATCATTTGCCCTTGAACTTGGCTGGACGCTTTTCAAGGAACGCGGTGACGCCTTCCTTGAAATCTTCCGCCGAGCCCGCGATACGCTGCGACTCGAACTCGAGGTTGAGCTGTTCCTCGAAGGAGTTTTCCGGGCTGTCCCAATAAAGCTTGCGGATCAGTGACAGCGCGATCGTTGGGCCATTGGCGAGGTCGTGCGCCAGCTTCATCGCCTCTTCCATCAGGACCGCATCGTCATGGACGCGGTTGACGAGCCCCCATTCCAGCGCCTTTTCCGCCGGCAGCCGCTCGCCCATCAGCGACAATTCCACCGAGCGCGCCTTGCCGATCATGCGCGGCAATAGCCAGGTCGATCCGCAATCCGGCACCAGGCCGATGCGGCGGAACGCCTGCAGGAAATAGGACGAGCGCGCGCACAGGATCATGTCGCCCATCAGCGCAAAGCTCATGCCGGCGCCGGCGGCCGGGCCGTTGACGGCGGTCACGAGCGGGCAATGAAGCTTGCGAATGCGCCGCAGGAAGGGATGGAAGCCAGTTTCCAGCGAGGCGCCGGCGTTGCTCTTGCCGGGCTTCTGATTGTTGCGGCCCTGCAAATTGGCGCCAGTGCAGAAGGCACGGCCGGCACCGGTCAGCACGACGCAGCGCACTTGCTCCTTCTTGTCCTCGATCTCGTCGAGCGCATCGGCAAGCCCGCCCAGCATGTCCATGGAGACCGCGTTCATGACCTCCTGATGATCAAGCCTGAGAACGGCGACCGGGCCATCGAAATCGAGCGTGACGTGCTTGAACTGCATTGTTTCCTCATGAGTTGTGTTTACGCGCTATCAGGCTGCGCGATGGGCGGATGTGTTGCTTGGGCCCATATTTGATTTTCCTGATCGGCTTGTCCATGGTTGAACGCGAACATCTGCCCGCCACCGGGCGCACGACTTGAGGAAACATTCATGAGCATTTTCGATCTCTCCGGCCGCGTTGCCGTCATCACCGGCGGTAATGGCGGCATCGGCCTCGGCATCGCGCAGGCGTTGAACGCCGCGGGCTGCACCGTTTCGATCTGGGGCCGCAACGCCGACAAGAATGCGAGCGCGGCAGCAAGCCTCGCCAAGGGTCCCGGCAAGGTCGATACAAGGATCTGCGACGTCAGCGATCCCGCCTCCGTCAAGGCCGCGATGAAGGCCACGCTGGATACACTCGGCCGCGTCGACGGTTGCTTTGCCAATGCCGGCATCGGCGGCGGCGGACGGCGCGCCTTCATCGACCGTACGGAGGAAGAGTGGCGAAAAATGTTCGCGACCAATCTCGACGGCGTCTTCCACGTGTTCCAGGCCGCCGCCCGCCACATGACCGAGCGCGCGGAAGCCGGCGACAAGTTCGGACGGCTGGTGGCGACCTCGAGCCTGGCGTCGCTGTTCGGCACCGCCCGCAACGAGCACTACGCCGGCACCAAGGCCGCGCTGAACGCGCTGTGCCGCGCGCTCGCCGTCGAACTCGCCCGTCACGGCGTGACGGCGAATGCGATCCTGCCCGGCTGGATCAAGAGCGACATGACGGCGGGCATCATGGCGAACGACAAATTCGTCGCCAACGTGATGCCGCGCATTCCAGTGCGCCGCTTCGGCGAGCCCGCGGATTTCGGCGGCATCGCGGTGTACATCATGAGCCAGGCCTCGTCGTATCATACAGCGGATTGCTTTGTGATCGATGGCGGGTATACGGCGTTTTGAGGGTGGACGTGGCGAAGCTCTCTACACTCGTCGTCCCGGCGAACGCCGAGACCCATACTCCGCGGCGGATGTTGTTTGCAGAAGGTCTCCAACGCCAGCGCTCCAATTGATGGGCCGCGGCGTATGGGTCCCGGCTCAAGGCCGGGACGACGAAAATTATTCTCGCGGCGCAATGCGCCCGAGCTTTGCCCGAAATTCCTTGCCCTCTTCAAACAGAGGGCGCAGGGAAGACCGGGTGCGCGCTGCACCCGCGGTCCCGTGTGCGGTTTGCACTAAGTAGGCTGCACACGAGCATACAGGGCAGCGGAGAACACCCGGCCTTCCCTGCGCAATGGCTTTACGGCTTATGCCGTGCTCTCCCCGGAGACGAGTTCTTGATTGACTCCGTCGCTGTCGTTTCCGCTCGCGCTTCTCCGACAGCTTGACGCCGGCAACGGGCGCCAGGACCACACGGTTTTGCCGTACGCTTAATCCACGCCATCGTCAGGCGTGAACCAGCGTCCACCGCATCCCGCCGCGCGTTCGTGACGTGCGCACGCCCCTCTTGTCGGGCGGGACGCGACAATTCAAACCGCTGATTTGCCCGACGAGGGAAGCGGAATTTTGCCCGTCGGGTTAATTTGTCGCAGCAGCCCACCCACCGTCACTCCCCGATGCGCAATTGCGCATCTGAGGGCGATGCGCAGCATCGAGCCCGGAATCCATCGGGCGACAGTCCATGCGGGCTGATGGATTTCGGGCCCGCGCCAAGTGGCGCGTCCTCAGATGCGCAATTGCGCATCGGGGAATGACGAGGTGAGAGACGTTACGCGCTCACCCCCACGGGCCGCGCGAGGCCGAGGGGCGGCCCCACGGGCCGCGGCGGGGCGTGCTGCGACCGGCACCAGCGGAAGCCGTGCCGCCCGCGCCCAATTCCGCCGCGAGCTGCTGCAGGGCGGCGATGCGGTTCTCGGTCGAGGGGTGCGTCGTGAACAGATTGTCGACGCCGTGTCCCGACAGCGGGTTGATGATGAACATGTGCGCAGTTGCCGGATTGCGCTCGGCCTCCACGTTCGGCACCTGGTGCGCCGCGCCGGCAATCTTGGACAGCGCGGAAGCGAGCCACATCGGCTGACCCACGATGCGCGCGCCGAGATCGTCGGCGGCGTATTCGCGGGTCCGGCTGATCGCCATTTGCACCAGCATGGCGCCGAGCGGCGCCAGGATCATCATCGCGATCGAGCCGATGATGCCGGGGCCGTGGTTGTTGTCGCGGTTGCCGCCGAAGAACGCGCCGAACTGCGCCACCATCGAGATGGCGCCGGCAATGGTCGCGGTGATCGTCATCAGCAACGTGTCGTGGTTCTTGATATGCGCGAGCTCGTGCGCGATCACGCCGGCCAGTTCCTCGCGGCTGAGCGACTGCATCAAGCCGGTGGTCACGGCAACCGCCGCGTTCTGCGGATTCCGGCCGGTGGCGAACGCATTGGGCTGCGCCTCGTCCATCACGAAGACGCGCGGCATCGGCAGGCCGGCGCGCCCGGCAAGCTCGGCCACGAGGTTGTAGAGGTCGGGCGCGGTTTGCCGGTCGACCTCATGGGCGCCGTACATCGACAGCACCATGCGGTCCGAATTCCAGTAGGCGAAAAGATTGGTCGCGGCGGCGATCACAAGCGCGATCATGGCGCCGCCGGCGCCGCCGATCAGATAGCCGACGCCCATGAAGAGGCCGGTAAGACCGGCCAGGAGAATGGCAGTCTTGAAATAGCTCATTGTTGTCTCCCTGCCGCCGCGGCGGCATGCCGTGGCAGACATGAGAGGATGTATGGAGCCTACTGGCCTCCCTTCAAGAAGCCATGGTGCGTCGAGGCGCCGCGGATTACCCGGATGTAATCTGGCGGATAGCGGACGGAATCGATTGGTTAATGGCTTGAGCCATCCAGCGGGTATTCTGGCGAATTAGTGATCCAGCCGAGGTTCCCTTGGTGGCCGGAACGTGAGAAAATGCACGGGTGAAAATATCGTTCCACCTTTCCCGGCTGCTGGCGATCTTCGTGATCGCAGGGCTCGTGTTTGCGCCGCTTTCCCGGCCTGCGAATGCGGGCGGCGGTATGGCCATGGCTGCGCCGGTGGCGGCGGAGATGTCTGAAATGGCCGCCGACATGCCATGCTGCCCGGACAAATCCGTGCCCATGGATTGCGACCAGTGCCCCCTGATGGCGCTCTGCATGGTCACGAATTTTCAGGTGCCGTCGCCGGCCGGAATGATTGAAGTCCGGCCCGTCACGGTCCGGCTGCTGGTGCCGGGCAGCGATCCCGAAGCGGATAGCCTCGGCCAACATCCCCCGCCAAGACCTCCCCGACTCCTGGTCCATTCGGCTTAACGCCTGACGTCGTGCGGCGCTTTGATGCGCCCGTGATCCATGCCGCTCACGCGGCAGATCCAGGACAATCGAGGATATAGAAAATGAAGACGTTCACCCACGCGCGCGCCTTGCGGGCCGCGCTGATCGCTGCCGCCATCGGCGGCGCAAGCACGGCCGCGCTCGCGGACATCAAGGACTACAAGTTCGAACTCGTCGATCAGACCGTCCAGGCCGGACCCGACAAGACCATCACGGTTCGGCTGATGAACACGAAAACCGGAAAGCCGGTACCGGATGCCGTCATCTTTGCCACCCGCCTGGACATGGCTCCGGACGGCATGCAGGAAATGGCGACTAAGCTCACGCCGGTGCCGGGTGCCGAGCCAGGTACCTATAAGTTCAAGGCGACATTCGGCATGGCCGGCCGCTGGCAGCTTTCGCTCGGCGCGAAGGTCCAGGGCGAGACCGGTACCGTCGACAACAAGCTTGTCATCACGGCACAGAAATGAACCGCGCCGTCATCGCAAGCGCCACCGCCGTGTTGATCGCGGCGGCGGGTGCCGGGCTCGTCCTCGCCGGCGCGCAGGGACTGCCCGCGCGCGCCATCGCCATGATCACGCGCGCTGCGGCCGACGAGAGCCGCGCGCCGATCTATTTTCAGGACCCGGACGGCAGACCGTCGTATTCGCTGACGCCGAAAAAGACGCCCGACGGCCGCGACTATCGCCCCGTTCCGGCCGGAGCCGACGTCAGCTTCGATGAGGAGGCTCCCGAGAAGACAACGCCGGCGGCGTCCGCCGGCGGCGCTGATCGCAAGATCAAATACTACCGCAACCCAATGGGACTGCCGGACACCTCCCCTACCCCCAAGAAGGATCCGATGGGGATGGATTACATCGCCGTCTATGAGGGCGAGGACAGCGATGACGGTTCGGTAAAATTGTCGCCGGGAAAAATCCAGCGCACCGGCGTCAGGTCCGAGCCGGCGGTGCCGCGCACCATCCGCAGCACGATCCACGCGCCGGGCACCATCCAGCTCGACGAGCGCCGCGTCTCGGTGATCGCGATGCGGGCCGAAAGCTACCTGCAGAAGATCGCCAACGTCACCACCGGGAGCCGCGTCGCCAAGGGCCAGCCTCTGATGGAAGTCTACAGTCCGGCGATATCGTCGGCTGCGGCCGAATACATTTCGACTATCAACTCGAAGGCCATCAGTGGCGACGCGGCCTATGGCAAGGGTTCACGGCAGCGGTTGATGAATCTCGACGTGCCCGAAGCGGCGATAACGGCAATGGAGAAAAGTCGGACGGTCCCGATCGGGATCGAGTGGACGTCGCCGCGCGACGGCATCGTGCTCGAACGCAACGCCATCGAGGGCGCGCGCGCACAGCCGGGCGACGTTCTATTCCGGATCGCCGACCATGCTTTGCTCTGGGCCATCATCGACGTCGCCGAACGCGACATGGGGATGCTGACGGTGGGGCAATCGGCGACCGTCAAGGCGCGCGGCTTTCCCGGCCGCACCTTCACCGGGACAATCAGCGTCATCTATCCGCAGATCAACAAGGAGACGCGCACCGGGCGCTTGCGAATCGAGCTAGCCAATCCCGACCTGGTGCTGATCCACGACATGTATGTCGAGGCCGAAATCGACATCGGCAATTCCACGCCGGTGCTGACAATCCCGGAGAGCGCCGTGATGGACACCGGCCGGCGTCAGGCGGTGTTCGTTGACAAGGGCGAAGGCCGTTTCGAGCCGCGCGAAGTCAAGCTCGGCCATCGCGGCGATGGTTATGTGGAGGTACGGGACGGCGTCAGCGAAGGCGAGCCGGTGGTGGTTTCGGCGAACTTCCTGATCGATGCGGAGAGCAATCTGAAGGCCGCGCTGAAAGGTTTTGCCGACGGAGCGCAGCCATGATCGCCCGCCTGATCGCGTGGTCGGCGCGCAATCTGCTGCTGGTGCTGTTCGGCGCCGGTTTCGCCACCGCCGCCGGCCTCTATGCGCTGGCGCATCTGCCGCTGGACGCCATTCCCGACCTCTCCGACACCCAGGTGATCGTCTATACCGAGTATCCCGGCCAGGCGCCGCAGGTGATCGAGGATCAGGTCACCTATCCCCTCACGACAGCGATGCTGACGGTGCCGCGTTCAAAGGTGGTGCGCGGGTTCTCGTTCTTCGGCGTGTCGTTCGTCTATGTGATCTTCGAGGACGGCACCGATATCTACTGGGCGCGCTCGCGCGTGCTCGAATTCCTCAACAGCGCTTCGGCGCGCCTGCCCGCGGGCGTGACGCCGACAATGGGACCGGACGCCACCGGCGTCGGCTGGGTCTACCAATACGCCGTGATGTCGAAAGAGCTGAACCTTTCCGACACCCGCGCGATCCAGGACTGGAATCTGAAGTTCGCACTTGCCAAGGCCGAAGGCGTCGCCGAGGTCGCCAGCGTCGGCGGCTTCGTCCGGCAATATAACGTCGTGCTCGATCCGCAGCGCATGCGCGACCTCGGCATCACCATGCCCAAGATGCGCGACGCCATCCGCGCCAGCAATGCCGATGTCGGCGGCCGCACCGTCGAATTGTCCGAGTTCGAATACGTCATTCGCGGCAAGGGCTACATCAAGGGCATCAACGACCTCGGCAATATCGTGCTCAAAAGTAGCGGCGGCACGCCGGTGCTGCTAAAAGACGTCGCCCGCGTCGAGCTCGGCCCGGACGAGCGGCGCGGCATCACCGAACTCAACGGCGAAGGCGAAGTCGCCAGCGGAATCGTGCTGCAGCGTTTCGGCGTCAATGCGCTGGACGTGATCCAGAACGTCAAGAAGCGGATTGCCGAGATCGCCAGCAGCCTGCCGAAATCGGTCGAGATCGTCGCGGTCTACGACCGCTCGGACCTGATCAACGCCGCGATCGATACGCTCAAGCGCACCCTGTTCGAAGAGAGCGTGATCGTCGCCCTCGTCTGCATCGTGTTCCTGCTGCATGTGCGCAGCGCCCTGGTCGCGATCCTGATGCTGCCGGTCGGCGTGCTGATGGCGTTCGGCGCCATGAAGCTGCTTGGCCTCGGCTCCAACATCATGAGCCTCGGCGGCATCGCGATCGCGATCGGCGCCATGGTCGATGCGGCGATCGTGATGATCGAAAACGCGCACAAGCATCTGGAGCGCGCCGAGCCCGGGCGATCGCGCATCGATGTGCTGATCGAGGCGGCGTCACAGGTGGGGCCCGCGCTGTTCTTCAGCCTGATGATCATCACGGTGTCGTTCATGCCGATATTTACGCTGGAATCGCAGGAAGGCCGGCTGTTCAGCCCACTCGCCTTCACCAAGACCTTTGCGATGGCCGCGGCGGCCTTGCTGTCGGTGACGCTGGTGCCGGCGTTGATGGTGATCTTCGTGCGCGGCAAGATCATTCCCGAGCACAGGAACCCGATCAACCGCTTCCTGATCTGGGTCTATCGTCCCGTCATCAAGGCCGTGATGCGCGCCAAGGTGCTGGTGATCCTTCTGGCGGTGGCCGCGCTCGCCGTGACGGTCTGGCCGGCGCGGCAGCTCGGCACCGAGTTCATGCCGAACCTCAACGAAGGCACTTTGCTCTACATGCCGACGACACTGCCCGGCATATCCGTCACCAAGGCCGGTGAATTGCTGCAGACCCAGGACCGGATCATCCGAAGTTTTCCGGAGGTCGCTTCCGTGTACGGCAAGGCCGGACGCGCCCTGACGGCGACCGATCCCGCCCCCTCCGAAATGTTCGAGACCGTGATCAATCTCAAACCAAAGGCGGAATGGCGGGCCGGCGTCACCGTGGAGAGCCTGACCGCCGAGATGGACCGGGCGCTGCAGTTTCCCGGCGTTTCCAACGCCTGGACCCAGCCGATCAAGGCGCGCATCGACATGCTGTCGACCGGCATCCGGACGCCTGTTGGCGTCAAGGTGATCGGCACCGACCTCAACGAGATCGACCGGCTCGCAAAACAGATCGAACAGGTGCTCAAGGCGGTGCCCGGCACGTCATCGGCCTATGCCGAACGCGGCATCGGCGGCTATTACCTCGACGTCGTCCCCGACCGCGCGGCACTGGCGCGCTACGGCATCATGGTGCAGGACGTCAACGACGTGATCGCGACCGCGCTTGGCGGCCAGACCGTCACCACGACCGTCGAAGGGCGCCAGCGCTTCGGCGTCAACATGCGCTATCCCCGCGATCTGCGCGGCGATACGCAATCGATCATCCGCGACGTGCTGGTGCCGATGCCGGGCGGCGGCGCGGTGCCGCTCGGCGAAGTCGCCAAGGTCGCACCGTCGCGCGGGCCGACCTCGATCCGCACCGAGAACGGGCAGCTCGCGACCTACATCTATGTCGATATCCGCGACCGCGATATCGGTGGCTACGTCGCTGACGCGCAGGCTGCCGTAAAGGCCAGCATCGAATTTCCGCCGGGCGCCTATGTGATGTGGAGCGGCCAATACGAGTATCTCGAACGCGCCACGGCGCGGCTGAAGATCGTGGTGCCGGTGACGCTGATGATCATCTTTCTGCTGCTCTATCTCAACTTCCGCTCGCTGACCGAAACCATGATCGTGATGCTGTCGCTGCCGTTCGCTCTGGTCGGCGGGCTCTGGCTGATGTGGTGGCTGGGCTTTAATCTATCGGTCGCCGTCGTCGTCGGCTTCATCGCGCTTGCCGGCGTCGCCGCCGAAACCGGCGTCGTGATGCTGATCTATCTCAACCAGGCGCTCGACGAGATCCGGGCGCGCCGGGCGGCCGAAGGCCGCGCGCTGACGAAGCAGGACCTTTACGATGCGATCATGGAGGGCGCCGTCGAGCGGGTGCGGCCGAAAATGATGACGGTCGTCGCCATCATGGCGGGGCTATTGCCGATCATGTGGAGCACCGGCACGGGCTCCGAAATCATGCAGCGCATCGCGGTGCCGATGATCGGCGGCATGATTTCATCGACGCTGCTGACCTTGATCGTGATTCCTGCGATCTATGCGCTGGTCAAAGGCGCGCGGCTGGAGCGGGTCCGCAGCCCGGCGATGAATCTCAATGGCAAGCCGGGCGAGGCCGGAATATGATGTTGGCCCCGCAGGGCGAAGGAGGACGCGATGGAAAGCGAAAGCCGCCAGGCGCACTGGGAGAACGTCTACGCCAGCAAAGGCGAGAACGAGGTCAGCTGGTTTCAGGAAAGCCCTGCCCCGTCGCTGGCGCTGATCGCCGAGATCGGGGCGACGCCTCATTCGGCGATCATCGACATCGGCGGCGGCGCGTCACGGCTGGTCGATCACCTCATCGATCAGGGATTTTGTGACGTCACCGTGCTCGATCTATCCGCGGCGGCATTGGAGGCCACCAAAGCCCGTCTCGGCGAACGCGCCTCACGCGCGCATTGGCTTGTGGCGGACGCCACCACATGGCAGCCGTCGCGGGCGTATGACATCTGGCATGACCGGGCGGCGTTTCACTTTTTGACCGAGGAGAGTGACCGCGCGAGCTACATCGCACGGTTCAAGCAGGGTTTGAAGATCGGCGGCCACGCCATCATCGCGACCTTCGCGCTGGACGGACCCGAGAAATGCAGCGGCCTGCCGGTGATGCGTTACGATGCGGCGCGGCTCCGGCAGACGCTGGGATCGGGGTTCAAGCTGCTGCAAAGCCAGCGCGACGACCATGCCACGCCCTGGGGATCGCACCAGCTTTTCCAGTTCAGCGTCTTTCAGCGCGTCGAGTAATTCTGACGGGACTTTGATGAACGCCCACCGGCGGCACTATTAAGATTACGACGCACAGCAGGAGATCTTCATGAAAGCCATTGCCAACGCCATCACCATCCTCGCCCTCGCTTCGACCGCCGCAATGGCGCAGTCGCCCTATGCGGGGATGCAGGGCCGCTCGATCAAGGCACTGTCCGCGCAGCAGATCGATGATCTCAGGGCCGGCAGGGGCATGGGCCTGGCGCTGGCGGCCGAACTGAACGGTTACCCCGGTCCGATGCACGTGCTGGAATTGTCCGACAAGCTGGCGCTGTCGGCGGCGCAGAAGCAACGGATTCAAACACTGTTTGAAACAATGAAAGCGGAAGCGACACCGATCGGTCTCAGCCTGATCGAACAGGAACGCGCGCTCGACCGGCAATTCGCCAACCGTTCGATCACATCAGACGCGCTGAGGGAAGCGACGACGAAGATCGGCCAGACGCAGGCGGAACTGCGCAACGCGCATCTGAAATATCACCTCGAAACGGCGCAAATCCTGTCTCCCGATCAGATGAAACAATATGCCCAGTTGCGGGGATACGCATCCGATTCCCCGGCGCGGCATCACCGCATGCATTAGCGGCAGGGCGCTGCGCGCGGACCCTCGTCCCGCTTGTGCAGGGACCGCGCTGGCGTCTAGATTGCGGCCCAACAGGCGCGTTCCAAAGATTATCCGCAGAATGGAAAACGCCGCATGGGAGGACCCTGATGAAGCACGCCTACATCCCGCGAACGACGACCTACAACCTCAATCCGGGCGAAGAGCTCAACGATCTCCGGATGTCGGATGAGGTCCGTCCGCTCTACGAGCACGTCAAGAAATTCATCCGCGAGACCGTCGACCCGATGTCGGTCGAATTCGCAAAGCTTGGCGAGAAAAAGACCGACCGCTGGAGTTTTACGCCGGAACAGCTGGCCTGCCTGCAGAAGGCCAAGGACAAGGCCAAGGAAGTCGGCCTGTGGAATTTCTTCCTGCCCGATGACGAGACCGGCCAGGGCCTGAAAAACCTCGACTACGCCTATATCGCGGTTGAGCTGGCGAAAAATCCGATGGCGTCGGAGACCATGAACTGCTCGGCGCCCGACACCGGCAACATGGAAGTGCTGGAACGCGTCGGCACCAAGGCGCAGAAGGAAAAGTGGCTGAAGCCGCTGCTATCAGGTGAAATCCGTTCGGCCTATGCGATGACCGAGCCGAATGTCGCCTCCTCCGACGCCAAGAACATCTCGACCTCGGCAAAGCTCGTCGGCGACGAATGGGTGATCAACGGCGAGAAGTACTACATCTCCGGCGCCGGCGATCCGCGCTGCAAGATCATGATCGTGATGGTGAAGACCAATCCCGACGCCCCGCCGAGCAAGCAGCAGTCGCAGATCCTGGTGCCGATCGACACCCCCGGCGTGGAGATCCTGGGCCCGATGCACGTGTTCGGCCACGACCACGCGCCGCGCGGCCACATGCATCTGCGCTTCAACAATTGCCGGGTGCCGAAGGAAAACATGCTGCTCGGCGAAGGCCGCGGCTTTGAAATCTCGCAGGTCCGCCTCGGGCCGGGCCGTATCCATCACTGCATGCGCACCATCGGCAAGGCCGAGAAGGCGCTCGACCTGATGGTCCAGCGCGGCCTGACCCGCGAAGCCTTCGGCAAGAAGATCGCCCATCTCGGCGGCAACATGCAGATCATCGCGCAGGCGCGCTGCGAGATCGAGGCGATGCGGCTGATGGTGCTCAAGGCGGCCAAGGCGATGGACGTGCTCGGCAACAAGGAAGCGCGGATCTGGGTCAGCATGGTGAAAGCCATGGTGCCCGAGCGCACCTGCAAGATCATCGACCAGGCAATCCAGATGCACGGCGCCACCGGTATTTCGCACTGGAGCCCGCTCGGCGAAATGTACCAGGACGTCCGCCACCTGCGCTTCGCCGACGGTCCGGATGAGGTGCACTGGATGGTGGTGGGCCGGCATGAACTGAGCATGCCGTAGGATCTTGCTTCGTAGGGTGGGTTAGGCGAAGCCGTAACCCACCTCTTTTGTCGAACGCAAACGGTGGATTACGCCTTCGGCTAATCCACCCTACGGCCTGTCGATCGGAAATCCCCATGGAATACGCCCCCGAAAACCTGCAGCCGCGCGAGCGCTACAAGCTGCTCGCCGGATTCGTGCTGCCGCGGCCGATCGCCTGGGTAACTTCAGTGGGCCCGACCGGCGTGGTCAACGCCGCGCCGTTCAGCTTCTTCAATGTGTTCTGCGAGGATCCGCCGCTGTGCATGTTCGCGGTCAATCTGCGGCCCGACGGGCGCGTCAAGGACACGCTGGTCAACATCCAGCGCACCGGCGAGTTCGTCGTCAACCTCACCGACGAGCCGCTGGCGCGCGCGATGCACGATTCCAGCGGCGACTTTCCGCCCGATGTCGGCGAGCCCGGCTATCTCGGCCTGAAACTTGCGCCCTCGACCCGGGTCGCGGCGCCGCGGCTGGCCGATGCGCCCTGGGCGATGGAGTGCAAGATCTGGAAGACCATCGACGTCAATGGCGATCGCACGCTGATCATGGGCGAAGGCATCAATTTCTACATCCGCGACGAATTGTGGGATACGCAGACCATGCGCGTGCACATGGAGCGCTACCACCCGATCGGCCGCATGTTCGCCGACCGCTATTGCCGCACCGACGACCGCGTCGTGTTCCCGCCGGCGCCGGAACTTCCGGCGAAGTAGCGCGTAATTTCGTAGGGTGGGTTAGCCACCGGGTCGCGCGAATGCGCGCCCGATGATAAACTCCGCGTAACCCACCGCCGATGCGGAACGAAGATGGTGGGTTACGGCTTCGCCTAACCCACCCTACGCACCGATACTGGAGTTCGCATGACCGACCATTTCCGCGACAACGAAACCAGCAGCCGCTTTGAGCTCGACGTCGACGGCGCCATCGCCTTCGTTACCTACCGCAAATCGCCTGATACGATCACGCTCGAACACACCGTGGTGCCGCCGGAGCTCGGCGGCAAAGGCGTCGGCTCAAAACTCGCGCGGGCGACCCTCGAAGCGGTACGGGCGCAGGGACGCAAGCTCACCGTCGAATGCGAGTTCATCCAGGGCTATATGAAGAAGCATCCGGAAGATAACGACTTGCTGGGCACGGCTTCGTAGGGTGGGCAAAGGCGCGCTTGCGCCGTGCCCACCATCTTCATTCGAAACTCGGTTGAAATGGTGGGCACGCTTCGCTTTGCCCACCCTACAAGCTACGCCACCGGCCGGTGCGCGCGCAGGAACGAGCGGATCTGGCGTACCGCGAGCGGTATCCGCTCCTTGGGCTCCTTCCACGGAAACATGCTGACTTCAGCGTTCGGCGCCAGCATCGCCGACTCCATCGCGACCGCATAAGGGTGCGCCGGGATATCGTCGGGCAGGATCAGCACCGGTGTCCTGCACTGGCGCACGAAGTCGCGTGTCACCGTGAAGACGAAGTCGGGATTGGTGCGGTACATCCTGGTGAGGAATTTATCTGTTGTCTCCGGGGTGATGTCCGGCCGCTGCTTCAGGAGCTCCGGCGCCCAGCCTTTGGTGTTGTTGTCGTAGAACAGGTCCCGCATCTCGGGACGCGAGCCGGACGGCTGCGCCAGCACGGCAGCGACGACGCGATCGGGCGCGCGCTTCAGCAGATTCCAGATCAAGGGGCCGCCGATGCAGAAGCCGAGCACCATGAACTTGTCGATGCGAAGATGATCCATCAAGCCAAGATGGTCGTCGGTGTGGGAATCCCAGGGCCGGTCGATTTCGAGCGGGCCGGAAGATTTCCCGGTATTAGCGTTGCGCAAATCGGCCGCGATGCAGCGGTACTCGCCCTTGAACTCCTCGAAGGAATCGAACGGCGGATAGCTGCCCGACAGGCCCGCGATCGTCGAGTTCAATCCGCCGCCGGCGATCATTAGCAAGGGATAACCGGAGCCGGCTTCCTCATAGTGGATACGAACGGCGCCTTTTTCGAAAGTCGGCATGGGGTTTCCTCGGTTCGGATTTTTACTTCGTAGGGTGGGTTAGCGTAGCGTAACCCACCATCTTTGTCGGGCCGCACCAAAGGCGGATTACGCCTTCGGCTCCAATCCGCCCTACAGCGACAAACTACTACGATGCCTTGGCCGGCTCGCCGATCTTGTCCTGCGTCTTCGTATCGAAATCGCTGGCCTCATGCCGCTCGTGCAACTGGCTCGCCGGATCGCCCGAGATCCGGTTGACCATGCGGCCGCGCTTCACCGCCGGGCGTTTTGCGATTTGATCGGTCCAGCGCTGCACGTTCTTGTATTCGTGCACCGACAGGAATTCGCCGGCGCCATAGACGAGGCCCTTCGCGAGCGCGCCGTACCACGGCCAGGTCGCCATGTCGGCGATCGTGTATTCGCTGCCGGCGAGATACTCATTGTCGGCAAGCCGCCGGTCGAGCACGTCGAGCTGACGCTTCACTTCCATGGCGTAGCGGTCGATGGCGTATTCGATCTTGGTCGGCGCGTAGGCATAGAAGTGACCGAAGCCGCCGCCGAGAAACGGCGCACTGCCCATCTGCCAGAACAGCCATGACAGGCATTCCGCCCGCGCCTCGCCGCCGGCCGGCAGAAAGGCCCCGAACTTTTCGGCCAGATGCATCAGGATCGCACCGGACTCGAACAGCCGGATCGGCGTCGGCCCGCTGCGGTCCATCAGCGCCGGGATTTTGGAGTTCGGATTGACCGCGACAAAGCCGCTGCCGAACTGGTTGCCGTCGATCTTGATCAACCACGCGTCATACTCGGCGCCGCTGTGGCCCGCGGCCAGCAGCTCCTCGAACATGACGGTGACTTTCACGCCGTTCGGCGTCGCCAGCGAATAGAGCTGAAACGGATGCCGGCCGACCGGCAGTTCCTTGTCATGCGTGGGACCGGCGATCGGCCGGTTGATGCTGGCGAAGCGGCCGCCGCTTTCCTTATTCCAGGTCCAGACTTTCGGCGGCACATAGGCGGTGGGGTCGGTAACAATTTCGTTCATTCGTGTTGGCTCCAGGCTTCTTGTCGGCCGAGTCACGTGAGGGGCGATCTGCCGCGCGGCGGAATTACAATGCGACTGTCTGGTATACCTTGGGGCTGTCGCCGCCAACCGCAAGATGCTGCATGGCAGCCCAACAATTCCCGTGGCGGTCCGCGTCGGGTCCATGTTACGGTTTCGCATCGGCACCGCAAGACAACAAAAATGCGGGCCTCTCAGGGGAATGGGCTGTCCTCGTCATCATCGACGAGCCGACCGAGGGGCTCGCCCCAAGCTGGTCGACCAGGTCCCTGCTCGACGAAATGCGCGCGCCGCGGCACCGCTATTCTTCTGGTGGAGCAGAAACTCACCATCGCGCTGAAGATTTCCCGCCGCCTCTATGTGATGGGCCACGGCCGCATCGTGTTCGAGGGAACGCCGGCGGAGCTTGCCGCCAATGCCGGCGTGCGCAAGGAGTGCTGGAGGTTTAGGGGGCAGCTTCCCGCCGGCCGGATTATCCGAACAGCCAGGACTTCGGATTGACGATCGGCTTGTGCTCGATGCTCAACAGGCCGCCCTTGACGATGCGGATGAGTGACCAGATGAACCACCAGGCAACAATCGGCAGGCCAATCAGCACCAGGGAGAACGGAATGCCGATCGCAAGGTACAGCAGTCCGATCCAGAAGGTCCTGATCTGAAACCGGAAATGCGATTGCATCACGGGGTCGGTATCGTCGACCTTCACATACGCGATGATGAGACCCATCAGCGCTGTAATCCCGGTGAAATATCCTACGCCGTAAAGTACGTAGACGGCTCCGGCGACGATATTGTCCGAGGCGATGGGTCGCTGGGTTTCGTAAGAAAGTGACATGGCCGCCTCTGTTGCCACTGATATCGTGGAGCTCTGCGAACGCCCTTTGGTCGCGCCTGCCATGGTCCAGGTTCATAGCGTAAAAGTCCTTAGGCGCGGCAGAGTTGTACTCGGAGCAATGCTTCTGTGGCTGGCTTGGTCACGATCGGCCATAGTGGATGGATCGCACCCAAGAGATCATCCCAAATGCTTGCCTCGCAACGCGCTTTGTTCGAGATACCGCGCCAGATTTGCTACCTCAACGCCGCCTCCTACAGCCCCTTGCCGATCCGAACTCTGGAAGCCGGCCGCGCCGCGGTCGGGCGCAAGGGCACGCCGTGGACGCTGCCGGCTTCCTTTGCCAACCAGCAGAACGAACGTGCGCGCGCGGCTGCTGCCCGGCTGATCAATGCCGAGCCATCCGATATCGCGCTGACCCCCTCGATCAGCTACGGCGTCGCGACGGCAGCAAAGCTTTTGACCATTCCCCGCGGCACGCGCGTGATCGTGCTGGAAAGCGATCACTCCTCCCCCGTGCTGGAATGGCACGCGCGAGCGGATGTGCAGGGATTTACCGTCGAGACGGTTCGACAACCCGAAGACGGCGACTGGACGTCGGCGGTGCTGGCCGTGATCGAACGATCGGGTGCTGCGCCGGTCAGCCTCGCCTCGATCTCCTCGGTGCACTGGTCGGACGGCGGGCTGATTGACGTCGACAAAGTGAGCGCGGCGCTCAAGGCGCGCGGCGCGATGTTCCTGATCGACGCCACGCAGGGCGTCGGTGTGCTGGCGATGGACGTCAAGCGTCTCGATCCTGATTTCGTGCTGTTCCCGACCTACAAATGGGTGCTCGGGCCTTACGGCCGCGCCTTTCTCTATGTTGCAAAACGCCATCAGAGCGGCATTCCGCTGGAGCAGACCTCAGCCGGCCGCCGCGACGTGCGCGCCGAGAATTCGGTCTACTTCACCGATCTCAATTACGTGCCCGATGCGCGCCGCTTCGACATGGGCGAGCGCGACTATTTCATTTCGATGGAGATGGCGTCCATTGGTATGGAAATGCTGGCCGAATGGGGTGCAGCGGCCGTGGTGCAGCGGCTCGCGATGCTGACGGAGCGGATTGCGGAAGGCGTGCGCGGCATCGGCATCAGCGTGCCGGATGGGCGGCTGCGTGCGCCGCATATTCTGAGCCTGGCGTTCAAGGGCGGGATGCCGGCGGGACTGGTCGAGGGGCTGGCCAGCGACGGCGTCTACGTCGCACCGCGTTTGGGGCGGCTGCGGATATCGCCGCATGTTTACAATGACGAGGCGGATGCGGATCGGTTTGTGGAGGTGTTGGCGCTGCGGTTGCGGGGATAGCTCCTCTAACTCCAATCGTCACCCTGAGGTGCAAGCGTCAGCGAGCCTCGAAGGGTGGTTGGTAGAGTGCAAGCGGCTCATCCTTCGAGGCGCGCAAGTGCGCGCACCTCAGGATGACGCGGCGCGTTTCTGCGCAGGCTCCGCGCCCGTCATCGCAAAGCCCTCGTAGCCCTTCGCCGCGACGTCGTCGCAGATCTGCCGGTACGGCCCGACGCCGCCGATATAGGGCATGAAGATGCGCGGCTTGCCGGGGACGTTGGCGCCCATGTACCAGGAATTGGCCTGCGGATAGAGCGTGGTGTAGGCGACCTCGTTGACGTGGGCGACCCAGTTATCCTCGGCTTCCTTCTTGGCTTCCATGGCCTCGAAGCCGCGGTCGCGCATATAGGTCACGCAGTCGGTGATCCAGTCGACATGCTGCTCGATCGAGACGATCATGTTCGACAACACCGACGGGCTGCCGGGACCGGTGATGACGAAGAGATTGGGAAAGCCGGCGCTCATCAAGCCGAGATAGGTGCGCGGCCCCTCGGCCCATTTCTGGTTCAACGTCTGGCCGTTGCGGCCGCGAATGTCGATCTTGGCAACTGAACCCGTCATCGCATCGAAGCCGGTCGCCAGCACCAATGCATCGACTTCGTAGTCCTTGCCGCCTGATCGTACGGCGTTGGCCGTGATTTCCTTGATCGGGTTGGACTTGATGTCGACCAGCGTCACGTTCGGGCGGTTGAAGGTCGAAAAATATTCGGTGTCGATGCAGATGCGCTTGGAGCCGATCGGATGGTTGTTCGGCTGCAGCAGCTTTGCCTTCTCGGGGTCCTTGACGATTTCGGCGATCTTCTCGCGGACGAAATTTGCCGCGGTGTCGTTGGCGGCCTGATCGAGCGCGAGGTTGTTGTAAACAGACATGAAGGTGAGCCCGCCGCGACTCCAGCGCGCTTCGTATTTGGCGCGGCGCTCGTTGTCGCCATCATCGAGCGCGCCGCGATCGGGCATCTCGGTATAGATGCCGTTGCGCGATTCCGTGCGCGCGAACTGCCTGACTTCCGGATATTTGGCGCGGAACGCCTGCCGCTCTTCCTCGGTCAGCATGGCGTTGCGGGCGGGAATCGAAAAATTCGCGGTGCGCTGAAACACCGTGAGGTGGCTCGCCTGCTCGGCGATCACAGGCACCGACTGGATGCCCGACGATCCCGTGCCGATCACGCCGACGCGCTGGCCGGTGAAATCGACGGTTTCATGCGGCCAGTGACCGGTGTGATAGACCTTGCCTTCAAAGCGATCGAGACCCCTGATCTCGGGCATCCGCGCGTTCGACAGGCAGCCGGTGGCGAGCACCACGAATTTTGCAATGACGGCCTTGCCGCCGGATAGCGTGACCGACCACAGGTTGGTGCGTTCGTCGTACTCCGCGCGCTCCACCACGGTGTTGAACTGGATGTCGGGACGGAGACCAAAACGGTCGGCGACGTGATTGGCGTATTTCAGAATCTCCGGCTGCCGCGCGTAGCGCTCGCTCCAGTCCCATTCCTGCTGCAGCTCTTCGGAGAACGAATAGGAATATTGCATGCTCTCGACATCGCAGCGCGCCCCGGGATAGCGGTTCCAGTACCAGGTGCCGCCGACGCCATCGCCCTGCTCATAGACCCGCGCTGAAAACCCCTGCCCGCGCAGTTTATGCAGCATGTACATGCCGGCAAAGCCTGCGCCGACCACGACGACGTCGTAGCTCTCGGCAGCTTTCCCGGAAACGGATGGCGATGCGGTCATGGACACTCCCTTGCGAATTCTTGATTTGCCGGACAGCATTCTCTCGATAGCGCCAAAGCGCAAGACACAAATCGGCGGTCTTGCTTTGCATATTTTGCGGCGTGGAATGTTCGTCCCTCATGATCGAAGAGCGCTTGGCATCCCAGCCCCCGATGGGCTAGCGTCAGGTCAATACGGCAAACAAAAACAAACAACGAGCGGCGTCAAAGCCACCCCAGGGAACGGATACGACCATGAAATCCCCGATCTGCGACATGCTGGGAATAGAATTTCCGCTGCTGGCCTTCAGCCATTGCCGCGACGTGGTCGCCGCCGTCAGCCGCGCCGGTGGATTTGGCGTGCTCGGCGCGACCCGCTTCTTGCCGGAGACGCTGGAGCAGGAACTGAAATGGATCGACGACCACGTCGACGGCAAGCCCTACGGCATCGATGTGCTGATCCCGGAAAACATCTCGACCGCTGGCGAGAAGAACCTCACCTGGAAAAGTCTGGAGAAGCGGGTTTCGCAAGAGCATCGTGATTTCACCCGCAATCTTCTGAAGAAATACAACATCGAACTCACGACCGAGAGTGTCGCCGACAACCAGCCACAGCCGTTTGACGCCGAGATCGCGCTGGAGTTGCTCGACGTTTCCTTCCGTCATCCGATCAGGCTGATCGCGAACGCGCTCGGCGTCCCGCCGAAGGCGATGATCGAGATGGGCCGCAAGCACAACGTGCCGGTCGCCGCCCTCATCGGCTCCAAGGAGCACGCGCTTCGGCAGGTTGCGGCCGGCGTCGATATTTTGGTGGCGCAGGGCACCGAAGCCGGCGGCCATTGCGGCGAAGTTTCCACCATGGTGCTGGTGCCCGAGGTAATCAAGGCGATCAAGCCGATCCGCAACGTGCCGGTGCTGGCGGCGGGCGGCATCATGACCGGGCACCAGATGGCCGCCTGCATGGCGATGGGCGCGGCCGGGGTCTGGACCGGCTCGGTGTGGCTGGCGACGGTGGAGTCCGAGACCTCGGAAATCTTCCGCGAGAAGATGATCGCGGCGTCCTCGCGCGACGCCATCCGCTCCAAGGGCCGCACCGGCAAGCCCGCGCGGCAGTTGCGCTCGGTATGGACCGATGCGTGGGACCGCGGGCCTGACAGCCCCGGTGCGCTGCCGATGCCGCTGCAAAGCATCATCAGCCGCGACGCCTTCAACTCGATCGACCGCGCCGCGGCGGCCGGCAACGTCCAGGCGCGCGACCTCGTCAGCTATTTCGTCGGCCAGGGCGTCGGCCTGATCGACAGCGTCAAATCCGCCGGCGCGGTGGTGCAGGAATTCAAGGAAGATTTTGTCGACGCGGTCGAGCATATGAATGCGTTGATGGAGGAGTGATATTTCTCCTCATGGTGAGGAGCGCGTCTTCGCGCGTCTCGAACCATGAGGCCCGTGGCCCATCCTTCGAGACGCCGCTTCGCGGCTCCTCAGGATGAGGACGTTGCCTAGCCCTGAAAGAGAAACAAGAAAATGTCGAAGACTCCCGAAGACCGCATTCCCGTCATCGTCGGCGTCGGCGAAATCGTCGACCGGCCAAAGGACATCGCCGCCGGGCTCGAACCGCTCGCGCTGCTGGAACAGGCGCTGAAGCGCGCGGAAGCGGACAGCGGTGCAAAACTGCTCGGCGAACTCGGTTCGCTCGACGTCGTGAATTTCCTGAGCTGGCGCTACCGCGATCCGGAGAAGCAACTCGCCGAGCGGCTCGGCGCGAAACCTGCGCATTGCTATTACGGTCCGGTCGGCGGCGAGAGCCCGATCCGCTATCTGCATGAAGCAGCAAAACGCATCGCGCGCGGCGAATGCAGCGTGGCGGCGGTGTGCGGCGCCGAGGCGCAATCCACCGCAACAAAAGCCCAGCGGGCCGGTATCGATCTGCCATGGACGCCGTTTGCCCATGACGTCGAGGAGCCGAAGCGCGGCGCGGCGTTCCAGAAGCCGATGGCTGTGGCGCTCGGCGTGTTCCGCCCCATCACGGTCTATCCGCTATATGAATCCGCGACCTCAGCGCATTGGGGACAGACGCCGCGCGAGGCGCTCGCCGAATCCGGACAACTGTGGTCGACTTATGCGCGCGTGGCGTCGGAGAATCCCAATTCCTGGCTGAAGAAAAACTTCACGCCGGACGAGATCACAACGCCGACGCCGGAAAACCGGCTGATCGCCTGGCCCTACACCAAGCTGATGGTGGCCAACCCAACCGTCAATATGGGGGGCGCGATCCTGATGACCTCGCTGGCAAAGGCGCGCGCTGCCGGCGTGGCCGAGGACAAGCTGATCTATCCTTTGGGCGGCGCATCGGCGGAAGAGCCGCGCGATTATCTGGTGCGCGACCAGTTTTTCGAGAGCCATCCGCAGAATGCCGTGCTCAACGCCGTAATGGACCTCGTCGGGGGCGACGGCAAAAAATTCGACGCGATCGAATTGTACAGCTGCTTCCCCTGCGTGCCCAAGATGGCGCGCCGGACGCTCGGCCTCGGCCCTGACGTCAAACCCACCGTCACCGGCGGTCTCACTTTCTTCGGCGCTCCGCTCAACACCTATATGACGCATGCGGCCTGCGCGATGGTGAGGAAGCTGCGCGAGGGCGGCACGCTTGGCCTGCTCTACGGTCAGGGCGGCTTTGTCACCAAGCATCATGGCCTGGTGCTGTCGCGACAGGCGCCAAAGCAGGCTCTGGCGCAGGACACCAGCGTGCAGGCCGAGGCCGACCGCCGCAAGGGCGCCGTGCCCGAGTTCGTCACCGAAGCCACCGGCAAGGGCAAGGTCGAAAGCTTTACCGTGATCTATGGCGGCAAGGGCGATGTCGAGCACGGCGTGGTGATGATGCGCACGGCCGGCGATGCGCGCGCCCTGGCGCGGGTGCCGGCGCACGACAGCGCGACGCTGGCGCACCTGCGCAACATGGAGCGCACGCCGGTGGGTTCGGTGGGGGAGATCGTCACGACCGGTGATGGCGTGCTGGAGTGGCGGGCGGGGTAGAAATTCCACCGTCATGGCCGGGCTTGTCCCGGCCATCCATGTCTTTGTAACTCGAACGAAAGTAAGTCGTGGATGCCCGGGTCAAGCCCGGGCATGACGAACGAGAGACTGTCGTCTCCGCCCCCTACCCCTTCACGTCCTGCTTTTCCGATGCCGTCGTGGGCTTGCCCTTGGCGTCGGCGCCGACGACGCGGACCGGGTCGCCGTCGGCGATGCCGTCCGGCGGCGCGGTGATGATGCGGTCGTCGGGGGTGACGCCGGAGGCGAGTTCGATCTCGCGGCCGAGATCGCGGGCGATGGTAACGGTCTTGAACAGCACCTTGTCGTCGGGACCGACGGTCGCGACCCGCAAACCGTCCTTGTTGAAGATCAGCGCGCTGGAGGGAATATGCAGCGGCACGGCGTCGCGTTCCAGCGGCAGGCGTACATTGGCATAGGCGCCGGGCATCAGTTCACCGCCGGCATTGTCAAGCGCCAGCTGCATGCGCGTCGTCCCCGAGGAGACATCGACCGACTGCGAGGATGCTTCCACGGTCGCCGCAAAAGTCCGGTTCGGATATTCCGGCATCGTCAGCACGGCTTTCGCGCCGATCCTGACGGCGGGAACGTAGCTCTGGGGCACGTTGACATAGACGCGCAGCTTGGTGATGTCAGACACCACGAACATCGCAGGCCCCGAACCGCCGCCGGCATTGATCAGCGCCCCGACATCGGTTTCGCGCGCCGTGACCACGCCATCGAACGGCACGGTGATCTTCTTGTAACCCGCCAGCGCCTCCAGCCGCTCGACATTGGCGGTGCCGGAATTGACGGCGGCTTTCTTGTTGGCGAGGTCGGCGGTGCGCTCGTCGATTTCCTGCATCGAGACGAAGTTCGAGGCGAGCAGCGTCTTGCGCCGGTTCAGCGTAGCCTCTGACAGCCGCGCGCTCGACTGCTGGCTGACGAGATCGGCCCTAGCCTGCAGCAATTGCTGATCGAGGTCGGGCGCCTCGATCTCCGCGATGACCTGGCCTGCCTTGACCTTGGCGCCGATATCGGCGCTCCAGCTTTTCAGGTAGCCGCTGACGCGCGCGAAGATCGGCGCCCGCGAGTAAGCTTCAAGACGGCCCGGCAGGTCGATGGTGGGATTGAGCGCGCGGGCATTGGGGAATGCGACGGCGACGCTCGGAACCGCCTGGTTGTCGGTCCATTCGCGCAGCTTCGAGCCGGATTCCTCGCGCGCCCGGATGCCGGTGGCGACGATCAGCCCCGCCCCAATCAGCGCCACGACCCCGAATAGGCCCAATTTCCGGCGCGATACCGGCGGGCGTTGTTCAGTGGTCATGCGGGCTCTCCGGTGCGGCGTCGGCAATGACGCCCTGTTTCTTGTGTACCATACTGAACACCACGGGAACAAACATCAGGGTGGCGATGGTGGCGAAGATCAAGCCGCCGATCACTGCCCGCCCGAGCGGCGCGTTCTGCTCGCCGCCCTCGCCGAGTCCGAGCGCCATCGGCGTCATGCCGATGATCATCGCGAGCGCCGTCATCAGGACCGGGCGGAAGCGGACGAAGCCGGCTTCCAGCGCCGCCGCGATGGGATCGCCGAGCTCTTCATAACGTTCGCGGGCAAAGCTGATCACCAGCACGCTGTTGGCGGTGGCAACGCCCATGCACATGATGGCGCCGGTCAGCGCCGGCACCGACAGCGTGGTCTGCGTCGTGAACAGCATCCAGACGATGCCGGCAAGGGCCGCGGGCAGCGCCGTGATGATCACGAACGGATCGGACCAGGACTGGAAGTTCACCACGATCAGGAAATAGATCAGCACCACGGCGGCGAGCAGCCCGAACAGCAAGCCCGAAAACGCGCTGTTCATGGTCTGCACCTGGCCGAGCAGCACCACCGAACTTCCTTTTGGCACATCCTTCGCCGTCTCCGCCATCGCGGTCCGGACGTCGGCGGCAACCGCGCCGAGGTCGCGGCCCTGCGGCGTCGCGTAGATCTGCACCATCGACTGGATGTCGTATTGCGAGACGACGGCGCTGGAGGCCGAGCGCCTCACGTCCGCGATGCCGCCCAGGATCGGCGCCTGCGGATTGCCGGTCGCCGTAATGGGTAGCGCCTGCAGGGCGCTGAGCGAATCCATCTTGTATTGCGGCGTCTGCATCACGATCGAATAGGACACGCCATTGTCGGGGTTGAGGTAGAAAGTCGGCGCGACCTGCGAACTGCCGGCGAGATTGACCACCAGGCTGTTGGTGACGTCGCGCTCGGTCAGACCGACATATTGCGCCCGGGTGCGGTCGACATCGATGTTGAAGGTCGGTGCGTTCGGCGATTGCTGGATGCGCGCGTCCGCGATGCCGGGAATGCGGCGGATTTTGCTCAGCAGCTTGTTGGCATAGTCGAAGTTCGCCTTCATGTCCGCGCCGCGGATCTGCAGGTCGATCGGCGCCGGCGCGCCGAAGTTCAGGATCTGGCTGACGATGTCGGCCGGCAGGAACGAGAAGTTCATGCCGGGAAACAGCCGCGGCAATTGCTCGCGCAAAATCTGGACGTATTCGTCCGTCGGCCTGTGGCCTTCCCTGAGCTTGATCTGGATGTCGCCGTCGGCCGGTCCGATCACGCCGGTGTTGTTGTAGGTCATGTTGATGCCGGAAATCGGCATGCCGATGTTGTCGGTCAGCGTTTCGATCTCGCCGGGCGGAATGATCTTGCGGATCGCCTTCTGCACGTCGGCGAGCTGGTTGGCGGTCTCCTCGACGCGGGTGCCGACCTGGGTGCGGACATGCATCAGGATGTTGCCGGCATCGACCGCCGGGAAGAAGTTGCGGCCGAGATACGGCACCAGCAGGAACGACAGCGCGACCAGGGCGAGAAAGCCGGTGACGAACAGCGGCCGCCTTGCCAGCGCCATCGACAACAGATCGTGGTAGCCGGCGCGAATCCGCTCGAACCGCGCCTCGAAGGCGCGCTGGAAGCGCACCAGCGGATTGCGCGTCGGCGGCCGCCCGCCCTCATGATGGACATGCGGCTGGAGCAGATATTTCGCCATCGTCGGCACCAGCGTGCGCGACAGCAGGAAAGACCAGATCATCGCGAACATGACGGCTTCCGCCATCGGCACGAACAGGAAGCGCGCCACGCCCTGCAGGAAGAACATCGGCACGAACACGATGCAGATGCACAGCAAAGAGACGAAGGCCGGCGTCACGATCTGGTTGGCGCCATCCAGGATCGATTGCTCGACCGGCTTGCCCTGCTCCAGATGGTAGTTGATATTCTCGATGGTCACGGTGGCGTCGTCGACGAGGATGCCGACCGCCAGCGCCAGCCCGCCGAGCGTCATGATGTTGAGCGTCTCGCCGATCGCCGACAAACAGATGATGGCGCCCAGCACCGACAGCGGGATCGAGACGGCGATGATGACGGTCGAGCGCCAGCTGCCGAGAAACAGCAGGATCATGACGCTGGTCAGGAGCGCGGCGATGACGCCTTCGACGGCGACGCCCTCGATGGCGCCGCGCACGAACACCGACTGGTCGCCGATGAAGCCGATCTTCAGCGCGTCGGGCAGCGAATCCTTGACCTCGGTCACCTTCTGCTTGATGCCGGCAATGATATCGAGCGTCGAGGTCGCGCCCGCCTTCAGCACCATCATCAGCACCGAACGGTTACCGTCGACGTGCACGATGTTGGTCTGCGGCGGATTGCCGTCGCGCACGGATGCGACGTCGCGAACATAGACCATCGCGCCGTTCACCGCCCTGATCGGCAGGTCGCCGAGCTCTTCCATTCGAAGCGGCGAGTTGTTGAGCTGGATGGTGTATTCGAACTGGCCGATTTTCTGGGTGCCGACCGGCGTGATCAGGTTCTGCGCGGCGAGCGCGTTGGCGACGTCCTGCCCGGACAGGCCGCGGGCCTGCAGCGCGGCGGGATTGAGGTCGATCTGCACCTGGCGCTGTTTGCCGCCGAACGGATAGGGAATGGCCGCGCCCGGCACTGTCACCAGCGGGGTACGCAACTGGTTGATGCCGATATCGGCGAGGTTTTGTTCGGTCAGCCCCTCACCGGACAGTGCAACCTGGATGATCGGAACGGTGGAGGCGCTGTAATTGAGGATCAGCGGCGGGGTCGCGCCGGGCGGCAACTGCCTGATCATCGTTTGCGAGATCGCCGTCACCTGGGCGTTGGCGGTGCGGATATCGACGCCCGGCTGGAAGAAGATCTTGACGATCCCGATGCCGGTGTAGGAATTGGCGACGATGTGCTCGATGTCGTTGACGGTGGTGGTCAGCGCGCGCTGAAACGGCGTGATGATACGCCCCGACATCTGGTCCGGCGGCAGGCCGGTATAGTTCCAGACCACGCCGATGACGGGGATGCGGATGTCCGGGAAGATGTCGGTCGGCGTGCGCAGCGCGGCCAATGGTCCGATGATCAGCGCAGCAGGATCGCGAGCACAACGAAAGTATAGGGCCGGCTCAGCGCAATACGGACCAGTGAGACCATCTAGGAAGTATTCCCAACCGCTGCCGAGAGACGAGGATTGGCGCCCCTGCAGGCCAATTCATCGGGGCTGATTTACCCGAAAAAAGCCCAAAAGACCAACGCGGGCCGCGCATCAGGCCTTCACTTCCCCGGCATAGCTACTGGCTCAGGCCGGAGCACGCCGACCGGCCGGACGATAGGGTAGAACTACGGAGCCGACCCGCCGTTTCGCAAACGCAGGCAGTCAAATGCAAAAAGCCCGGCCCCTTCCGGAGGCCGGGCTTTCAGATTGTCATCCCGTTGTGGTCAGGCGGCGCGCACCGAGTCGAGGAACTTGCCGACCTCTTGCTTGAGACGGTTGCTGTCACCCGACAGCGATTGCGCGGCGGAGAGAACCTGCGTGGAGGCGGAGCCGGTCTCGGAGGCGCCGCGCTGCACGTCGGTGATATTGGAGGACACCTGCTGGGTGCCGTGAGCGGCCTGCTGCACGTTGCGGGAGATTTCCTGAGTCGCGGCGCCCTGCTCTTCCACGGCGGCGGCAATGGTCGAGGAGATCTCCGACAGCTTTTCGATGGTGCCGCTGATTTCCTTGATCGCGTTCACGGAGTCCTGGGTCGCCGCCTGGATGCCTGATATCTGCTGGCCGATCTCGCCGGTGGCCTTGGAGGTCTGCTCGGCCAGCGCCTTCACTTCCGACGCCACGACCGCAAAACCACGGCCGGCATCGCCGGCGCGCGCCGCTTCGATGGTGGCGTTGAGCGCCAGCAGGTTGGTCTGCTCGGCGATGGTGTTGATCAGTTCGACGACGTCGCCGATCCGGCTCGCGGCCTTCGACAATTGGCTGACGCGGTCGTTGGTGGTGCGGGCCTGGTCGACGGCCGCCGTGGCCATCCGCGCCGATTCCTGCACCTGGCGGCTGATCTCGTTGACCGAGGAGGACAACTCTTCGGTCGCCGACGCCACCGACTGCACGTTGGTGGAGGCTTCCTCGGAGGCCGCCGCCACCATCGTGGTCAGCTCCTGGGCGCGCTCGGCGTTCGACGTCAGCGTCCCGGCGGAGGCTTCCAGTTCGTTCGAGGCCGACGACACGGTCTCGACGATCTCGCCGACCGCCGTCTCGAACGTATCGGCGAGCTTGATCATGTCGTCCTTGCGCTGCCGGGCGGCGATCTGGTCCTGCTTGATCTTGGCCTCGGCTTCGTCGCGGGCCTTCTGCTCGGCATTCTCCCTGATGATCGTGACCGTCTTGGCGAGGTCGCCGATTTCGTCGCCGCGCCTGGCGCCGGGGATCACAACGTCGAGGTTGCCGCCGGCCATCTCCCCCAGCGCACCGTTCAGGCGCATCATCGGGCGGGAGATCCCGAGGAAGGAAAACACCATCGATGCGAACAGCGCGATAATCACCACGATACCCATGGCGAGGCTGACCATGCTGGCTCGCTCGGTCTCGGCGGCGGCTTCCTCCTTCGATGTGGCGTAGTCCTTTCGCGCCACGTCGACCAGGCTGTCCATCTGCGTGCCCGCCTCCTGGGCAAATTTGACGGAGCGGTTGACGACGATGTCTACCTTCAATTCCTCGGTCTTGACCGCTTCGTCATTGGCGGCCAGGAAGCGCTTGACGATCGAATCCAGCGAGCTGACCACGACCAGCAGATCGCGGTCATCGGCCTCACCCCGCAACAGGTTGAAATTGGCCTTGAGCGCCGCCTGGGTCTTGGCGATCTGGGCGATCAGGCTGACATCGCCGGTGGCGCCCAGCCGCCACACCATGGCCCGCAGCGTGTTGACCTTGGCGTCGGCCATATGCAGCAGCTTTTCGATTTCGAGCTTGTTGTCGAGCTTGGCCAGCGCGGGTGACGCCAATTGGGTCTCGATCGCCTTGGTCCATTCAGCCGAAATCGCCGAGCGCTTGTCGATCACCGCGAGAAGATTGAGCTGTGTCTTCGCCAGCTCATCGACGCCGGTCGTGTAGGAGTTCATCAGCGACCTGATTTTCTCCAGGCGCTGCTTGGTATCCGGCAGCGCCGCAATCGCCAGCGCGTCATCCAACGCCTTGGCTTGAGTGGCCTTCAACCGACTGAGGTCCGCCGCGTTCCTTTCGACGTCCGCGGCCTTCGTCGCCAGGCGGATGTTGCGCGCGGCAAGCTCGATCTGCCGTCCGTTCAGGTTAGCTGATATCGCGGCGTCGATGACCCGCTGCGAGCGGTCGGCGCGGCTGTTTGCCGCCTCGATCGCCCGTTCCGACATCATCTGGTTGGCCACCATGCCGCCCGCCAGCAATATGCCGACGGCGCCAGCCAGGCCCAGTTTATACCCGATGCGATTGAGCTTGATCATGTCAGCGAACCCCAAATTTCCCCAAACGCGCTGTCGGCGAACAGCGCGCGCGCCGTAAAGATGGTGCTCTTGTAAAGAACACTGGTTAATTTTAGCTCAGTAGCGAGTACCGAGCAGCCCAATCGGATTTCGCTGCTGGGTTGCAGAACGCAAAAGCCCGGCTCTGTTGGGAGCCGGGCTCTTCGCCGGTGATCGGCCGGGCGTCAGGCTGCCCGGACCGAATCCAGGAACTTGCCGACTTCGAGCTTGAGACGGTTGCTGTCGCCGGACAGCGACCGCGCCGCCGACAACACCTGCGAGGAGGCCGAGCCGGTTTCGCTCGCGCCGCGCTGCACGTCGGTGATGTAGAGGAGACCTGCTGGGTGCCTTGCGCCGCCTGCTGCACGTTGCGCGAGATTTCCTGTGTCGCGGCACCCTGCTCTTCCACCGCGGCGGCGATGGTCGAGGAGATCTCCGACAGCCGCTCGATTGTGCCGCTGATTTCCTGGATTGCGTTGACCGACTCCTGGGTCGCGGCCTGGATGCCCGATATCTGCTGGCCGATCTCGCCGGTCGCCTTCGCGGTCTGCTCGGCCAGCGCCTTCACTTCCGACGCCACGACGGCGAAGCCGCGGCCGGCTCCGCCGGCGCGCGCCGCCTCGATGGTGGCATTAAGCGCCAGCAAATTGGTCTGGCCTGCGATGGTGTTGATCAATTCGACGACGTCGCCGATCCGGCTCGCCGCCTTCGACAATTCGCTGACCCGGTCGTTGGTGACGCGGGCTTGGCCGACAGCGTCGGTCGCCATGCGCGCCGATTCCTGCACTTGGCGGCTGATCTCGTTGACCGATGACGACAGTTCTTCGGTCGCCGACGCCACCGACTGCACGTTGGTGGAAGCTTCCTCGGAGGCCGCAGCCACCGCTGTCGTCAGCGACTGCGAACGCTCGGCGGTCGCCGACAGTGTGCCGGCCGAGGCTTCGAGCTGCGTCGAAGCTGCGGACACGGTCTGAACGATCTCGCCGATGACAGATTCGAAATTGCGGGTGACGCCGTCGACCCGGCGGCCGCGCTCGATCTTGGCTTCGGCGTCGAGG
This sequence comes from Bradyrhizobium sp. AUGA SZCCT0169, assembly GCF_018130085.1. Taxonomy (NCBI): domain Bacteria; kingdom Pseudomonadati; phylum Pseudomonadota; class Alphaproteobacteria; order Hyphomicrobiales; family Nitrobacteraceae; genus Bradyrhizobium; species Bradyrhizobium sp. AUGA SZCCT0169. The sequence goes on from NZ_JAFCMC010000008.1 coordinate 189,695, forward strand.
GCCGCGGCTTCGTCGGCGGCTTTCTTCGCGATCAGCGCCTGCTTGAATACCTGCAAGGTGTCTGCCATGGCGCCGATTTCGGTCTTCTCAGCCTGATGCGGAACTTCCGCGCTGAGGTCGCCGTTGCCCAGCGCCTGCATCGGGGTGACGATGGAAGCGATGCCGGTTGAGACGTCGCGAACCAGATAGATACTGACGGCAATACCGATGATGACGGAGACGCCGAGGATCACGGCCAGCATCATGAAGGCGGACGCGTAGCTGCCAGCCGCATCCTGGGCCGCCTTGTCGGCACCGGCGTTGTTGAGGTCGATGTCCTTGCGCAGGACGGCGTCGGCCTCGAGCCCGATCTTGTTGACGGTCTTGGAGTTCAATTCATGCGCCTCTGCTGGAAATTTGCCGGCGGCCGCGCGCGACAGCGCCATCACTTCCTGTGTACCCGCCTTGTACTTGTCCCAGAGATCGGACCATTCCTTGTACAGCGCACGCTCCTCCGGAGAGGTGATCATGGGCTCGTAGAGGGCACGGATCTTGGTGTTGCTCTCGACCACGCTCGCCAGGGTCTTTTCCTGCGCCAGCTTTCCTTCCAGCGTTCCGACCAGCATGTGCTCGCGGATCACATTGCGGTAGGTAATGACGCCGGCGCGCAGGTCACCCAGCACCCGGACGCTCGGCATCCAGCTGGTCGCGATGTCGACGGTGTTGGCGTTGATAGCCCGCATGTTGCGGACGGCCAGCAGGCCCATGCCCGTCATCGCGACCAGCAGGAAGGCGACGACGGTGATGATTTTGGCGCGGATCGAGTACTTCGCGAGCATTGGTTTGGAATCTCTTGGTTTTGGGCGCGGGAGACGCGCCGATTGCGACGAGGCGGTGAGTCATTCGGGCGGAAGGACGCCTTGCACGCAGCAGAATCTTATTCGTTCTCAGGTTGTGTTAATTTGGCGCACCGTAAAAATACGGTACGCGACAGAAGTCTTTGAGAAATGAATGGCGTAGGACGATCAGCGCATCAGCTTGAGTGCGTCGGAAAAGAATTCGGCGCCGCCGAAATTTCCCGATTTCAGTGCAAGCAGCATCTCGCCGTCTTTCGCGCCCACCGCGCGCAGAACCGGCACGCCTGCAGCGATTTCCGCGCCGACGAGGAAGCCGGGAATCCCCAGCCGATCGACCACGGCGCCTGAAGTTTCACCACCTGCGACGACCAACCGGCGCACGCCGGACTGCACCAATCCGTTTGCGATGTCTGCCATCGCCTGCTCGATGGCATGTCCAGCTGCATCGCGGCCATGCCAGGATTGCAGGGCTGCAACCTGATCCGGCGTCGAGCTGCTCGCGATCAGCAGCGGGCCGTCACCGATTCGATCCTTTGCCCACGCCAACGCACGTCGCGCTTCGTCGGGACCCGCGACGACGCGGTCGGGATCGAGATGCAGAACCGGCATCGCCTTTTCGGCATTGGCAATCTGCAGCAAGGTTGCCTGCGAACAGCTGCCGGCCAGGCACGCCGCCGGTCCGCCGACCGGCGCATCGGCGTTCGCCTCTGCCACGTTGGATCTGACCTTGCCGGAAGCGACCAACGCCCGCGCGAGGCCGAGCCCGATGCCGGAGGCGCCGACCGACAGTCGATGATCCAGCGCGACGTTGCCGATGGTTTCCAGATCGCGGTCGAACACCGCGTCGATGACGGCCGCGCCAATGCCTTTGCCGGCGAGATCGGCAAGACGCGCGCGGACGGAAGCTTCCCCGCGCGCGAGTGTCGCAAGGTCGACCAGTCCGACTTTCGTCTGGCTCTGGCGCGCCAGCACCCGCACCAGATTGGAATCATGCATCGGGTTGAGCGGATGATCCTTCAGCGGGCTTTCGTTCAGCGGCACGGCGCCGACGAACAGATTGCCCTGATAGACGGTGCGGCCGGTTTCCGGAAACGCCGGCGTCACCAGCACGATGGCATCGCCGGAGTCAGCGCACAGCGCATCCATCACGGGACCGATATTGCCGGCGTCGGTGGAATCGAAGGTCGAGCAGATCTTGAACAGCACATGATCAGCGCCACGGCCGCGCAGCCATTTTTCTGCTGACCGCGATCTGGTGACGGCCAAGCCCGCCTCGATCGAGCGGCTTTTGAGCGACACCACGACCGCGTCGACCTCCGGCAGCGCGAGATCGTCAGAGGGCACGCCGATGGTCTGCACCGTGCGCAGGCCGCAGCGCGTCAGCGTGTTCGCGAGGTCGGAGGCTCCGGTGTAGTCGTCGGCGATGCAGCCCAAAGACAGTTTCACGATTTTGCTCCGGCGTAGGGTTTGAACCAGCCGAGGCCGTCGGTGGTGTTGCCGCGCGGGTTGTATTCGCAGCCGACAAAGCCGCCATAGCCAAGCCGGTCGAGCTCAGCGAACAGGAACGGATAGTTCAGCTCCTCGCCGTCGGGTTCGTTGCGCGAGGGGATGCTGGCGATCTGGATATGGCCTGTTATCGGCATCATCTCGCGCAGCCGCATGGTGACGTCGCCATGGATGATCTGGCAGTGGTAGATGTCGAACTGCAGTTTCAGGTTGGGAATCTTCAACTCGGTGATCAGATCGCGCGCGAACAGGAAGTCGTTGAGGAAGTAACCCGGCACGTTGCGCGAATTGATCGGCTCGATCACCACGTCGAGGCCATGTGGCGCGAAGAACTCGGCCGCCCACGCTATTGACTTATAGAACGCTTCCACCGCCTTGCGGTCGCCGCGGTCGGCAATCCCCGCCATCAGATGCAGCCGCTTGACGCCGGTCGCCTGCGCATAGGGTAGCGCGGTCTGCAGGCTCTTCTTGAGATCTTCAAAACGTTCCGGCAGCGCCGCGAATCCCTTTTCGCCGGCGTTCCAGTCGCCCGGCGGTAGGTTGAACAGCGCCTGCGTCAACCCGGCGCCCTTGAGCCGCGAGCCTACCTCGTCGGCCGGGTACTCGTAGGGAAACAGGAATTCCACGGCGGTGAAGCCGGCTTTCGCGGCGGCGTCGAAGCGATCGAGGAACGGGACCTCGTTGAACATCATGGTGAGATTGGCGGCAAAGCGGGGCATGTGCTGTCCTCTTCCTGCTTAATTACTTCGGCTCACCCGGCAGATGCGTGCCGGTGACGCGGGCATACATCCGCGCCACTGAGGCGTCGTCGTCGCGGCCCATGCCGGAGGCCGCCGTCATCAGGAACATCTGCAACGCCGCGGCGGCGACCGGCACCGGAAATTTCGCCGAGCGCGCCATGTCCTGGATGATGCCGAGGTCTTTGACGAAAATCTCCACCGCACTGCGCGGCGCGTAGTCGCCGTCGAGCACATGCGGCATCCGGTTCTCGAACATCCAGGAATTGCCGGCGGAGGCTGTGATCACCTCATAGACCTTTTTGATGTCGAGGCCCTGCTTGGCGGCAAACGTGATCGCTTCGGAAGCTGCGGCGATGTGCACGCCGGCCAATAGCTGGTTGATCATCTTGAACGCGGCGCCCTGCCCGGCGGCATCGCCAAGTTCATAAAGTTTTGTCGCCATCGCATCCAGCGCCGGGCGTGCCTTGGCGAACGCGGCCGCACTGCCCGAGGCCAGGATGGTGAGTTCGCCCTGCGCCGCGCGCTGCGCGCCGCCGGAGATCGGGGCATCGAGATAAAGCCGTCCCGTCGCCTCCAGCTGTTTGGCCAGCCGCCGGGCTACATCGGGGTCCATGGTGGCGGAGGAGATGAACACCGCGCCCTTGGCCAGGGTCTCCGCAACACCGTCAGCGCCAAACAGGATGGTTTCGGTTTGCGCGGCATTGACGACGACGCTGACGACGATATCGGCCGCCTTGGCAGCTTCCGCCGGGGTCTTGGCACCGTGGCCGCCATCGGCCACGAAGCGCGCGACGGACTCGGCCGAGACATCGCACCCGGTCACCTCGAACCCGGCGCGGCGCAGCGAGGTGGCCATGCCAAAGCCCATCGAGCCCAGCCCGATGACGGCGGCGCGCGGTTTTGCGGATTCTGGCATTGTGGCGTTTCCTTGTGCTCTTGGAGTCTGATCCTTGCGGCTTTGCCTCTGGGTATCACGGCTTGGCCGCGCTGCCAAAGCGTGAGAAAAGACCGGAGGAACAGGGTTTTATCCATGAGCCAAACCAGAATTCGCGAGGAAATCTGCCGTCTCGGCCGCTCGCTGTTCGAGCGCGGGCTGACGCCGGGCTCCTCGGGCAATATCAGCGTCAGGCTCGACGATGGCGGCTGGCTGGTGACCCCGACCAACGCCTCGCTCGGCTCGCTCGATCCCAACAGGATGTCGCGGTTAGGGCCCGACGGCAAGCTGGTGTCCGGCGACGCCCCGACCAAGGAAGTGCCGCTGCACACCGCCCTCTATCAAACCCGCAGCGCTGCGCGCGCCGTGGTGCACCTGCACTCGACCCATTCGGTGGCGCTGTCGATGCTGCCGGAGATCGATCCCCGCGCCGCATTACCGCCGATGACGCCCTATTACCTGATGAAATGCGGCCACACCGCATTGGTGCCGTATTTCCGGCCCGGCGATCCCGCGGTGGCGGACGCGATCAAGGGGCTCGCCGGAAAGTATTCATCCGTGCTGCTCGCCAACCACGGCCCGGTGGTTTCAGGCGACACGCTGGAAGCGGCCGTGTTCGCGATCGAGGAACTGGAAGAGACGGCGAAACTGTATCTGCTGCTGCGCGGACTCAATCCGCGATATCTGTCGCCGGAACAGGTGGCGGATCTGACTAAAACGTTTGGATTGACGCTGCCGGACCACAATCACTGATCTTTTGCGGAGGACGCACATGTTCAAATACATCGGTTTCGCCTTCGGAGTTCTGTTCTTGAGCGGTTGGACTGGATCGACCGCGCAGGCCCAAGAGACTGTGCAAAGCATGCTGGCGGCCCAGATCCGCACGCAGGGTTTTTCCTGCGACAAGGCGCTCGGCGCGAAAAAGGACGCCAAGCGCTCGAAGCCAGACCGCGAAGTGTGGGTTCTCAGGTGCAGCAATGCGAACTACCGCGTCGGCCGCGCGCCTGATATGGCGGCGAAGGTCGAGGTTATCCGGTAGGTCCGTAGGGTGGGTTAGGCGAAGCCGTAACCCACCTCTTTCGTCGAGAGCGAACGGTGGATTACGCCTTCGGCTAATCCACCCTACAATCCCAGATACGCCTTCCGCACATCCGGATTGGTCCGGATCTCCGCGGCGCTGCCCTGCATCAGCACGCGGCCGGTTTGCAGGATGTAGGCGCGGTCGGCGATTTCGAGGCACTCGGCCATGCGCTGTTCGACGATCAAGACGGTCATCCCGGTGTCGCGGATGCGCTTCACGGCCTGGAAGATTTCATCGACCAGTTTCGGCATGATGCCTTGCGAGGGCTCATCGAGCATCAACAGCCGCGGCCGCGTCATCAGCGCGCGGCCGATCGCCAGCATCTGCTGCTCACCGCCGGACAGCGTTTCGGCGCGCTGATCCAGCCGCTCCGACAGCCGAGGGAACAGCTTGAACACCAAATCCAGCGGCGCTTCGCGGTCCGCTTCGCCGCGATAGAGGTAACTGCCGAGCCGCAGATTGTCGCGCACCGAGAGCCGCGGAAACAGCCGGCGGTTTTCCGGCACATAGGCGATGCCGCGCGAGGTGATGACATGCTGCGCCAGGCCGTCGATCCGCTCGCCGTCGAAGGTGACGGTACCGGAACGCGGACGCTCGGCGCCGGCGATCGATTTCAAAAGCGTCGACTTGCCGGCCCCGTTGGCGCCGGCGACGCAGACGACCTCGCCCTTGGCGACCTCGATCGTGACCGCCGAGATCGCGACCAGCCCCTGATAGGCGGTGGTGACTTCATGCACCGACAGCATGACGATCCCCCAGATAGGCGGTGATGACTTTCGGATCGCGAACGACGTCGGCGGGCTTGCCCTCGACCAGCACCTTGCCGAGATCGAGCACGATGGCGCGGTCGACCAGCGGCATCACGATTTCCATGACGTGCTCGACCATCAGAATGGTAACGCCGGTGTCGCGCACCTTGCGTACCAGTTCGACGCCGGTCTGGGCCTCGAGCGGGGTCAGGCCGGTCAGGCATTCGTCGAGCAGCAGCAGTTTCGGTTCGGTTGCCAGCGCGCGCGCCACCTCGAGGCGGCGTTTTTCCGACGGGACCAGATCGCTGGCGAGCACATTGGCGCGTCCGGCCAGGCCGCAAAAATCCAGCACCTCATGGGCTTTGCGCCGCGCCACGCGCATCACGGTGTTTCTAACCAGCGCGCCGACAATGACGTTGTCGATCACGGTCATGGTCTCGAAGCTTTTCACGACCTGAAAGGTCCGGGCGACGCCGCGCACGCAGCGCTCGGCTGCGGGGAGCGCGGTGACGTCTTCGCCGTCGAACCAGATCGAGCCTTGGGTGGGCGGCAGCACGCCTGCGATCAGATTGAACAGCGTCGATTTGCCGGCGCCGTTCGGCCCGATCAAGCCGACGATTTCGCCGCGCCCGACCGAAATCGAGACGTCACTGTTGGCGACGAGACCGCCGAAGCGCTGCCAGACCCCGCGCGTTTCCAGCAAGGGCGTGCTCATTGCTTCGCCTCCTTGCGCGCGGGCGAGAACAGACCGACCAGCCCCTGCGGCCGCGCCAGCGAGATCGCGATGATCAGGCCGCCATAGACGATCAGGTCAACACCGCGGCCGGAGCCGCCGGCGTAGGACCGCGTCAATTCCGTGAGCGGAATCAGGATGACGGCCCCCAGCATCGGCCCCCACAGCGTACCGATGCCTCCCAGCACCGCGGGCAGCGCCATCAGCAGCGAGATGTGAAAGCCCATGATGCTCTCGGGATCGATATAGGAGACGAACTGCGCATAGAAGCTGCCGCCGACCGCGACCAGAAACGCCGATACCGCGGCTGCGCCCATCTTGGAATTGAACACGACGACCCCAAGGCTTTCAGCGGCGTCCGGATTGTCCTTCACCGCGCGCCACCAATAGCCCCATTTGGAATCCTCCAGCCACCAGGTGACGAACCAGGCGACGCAGGCCAGCGCCAGCGCAAAGTAGAAATACGGCAGCTTGCTGCGCGCGAACTGGAATTTGAGCCAGCTGTCGCCGCGCACGGGAATCTCGATGCCCAGTGCCGCGCCCGCCCAATCCCAGTTGTGGAACAGCAAGAGCCCGATCTCGGCAATGACGATGGTGGCGATCGCGAAATAATGCCCGCGCAGGCGGAAGCAGGGATAGCCCAGGCCCATCGCGATGACAGCCGATATCAGGCCGCCGCCGAGCATACCGAACCACGGCAGGACGCCGAACTTGGTGAACAGCAGCGTCGTGGTATAGGCGCCAATCCCGAAATACAGCGCGTGGCCGAGCGAGATCTGTCCGCAATAGCCGGAGAGGATATTCCAGCTTTGCGACAGCGCCGCCCACATCAGCGTCAGCACCATGATGTTCTGGACGTAGGAGTCCTTGACGAACAGCGGTACGATCGCGGCGATGGCGGCGAGGCAGAATGCGAGGATCAGGTCGCGGCGGCGGCGTTTTGCGAAATCCGTATCCATCACATCGACCCGAACAGACCGCGCGGCCGCACGAACACGACCAGGAGATAAACCGCATAGATGCCGACCGACTTCAGTGACGGCGGCAGGATCAGTGCGGTGGTGGCTTCAACCAGGCCGACGATGATGCCGCCGGCAAAGGCGCCAAACACGCTGCCGAAGCCGCCCAGCGCCACCGTGACGTAGGCAATCAGCGCAAACGACGCACCGACGTCGGGATAAATGTAGAAGAAGATCGACATGATGGCGCCGGCGAGACCCACCATCGCCGCACCGAGCCCCCAGCCCAGCGCGAACACGCGGTTCTTGTCGATACCGACCAGCGCCACGGCGCCGGCATCCTCGCGGGTGGCTTCGAGCGCGCGGCCAAAATCGGTGCGGTGAATAAAGTAATAGAGCCCGCCAAAGGCCAGCATCGCCACCGCCGCGCCGATCAGTTGCGGCTGCGGCAGGAAGATGCCGCCGATCGAGACGGTTTTGCCGCCGAACCAGGAATGGGTGACGCTGCGGTAATCCGGCGTGAAGAAGAACTGCGCCACGCCGCGCATCACGATCGCAAGCCCGAAGGTGGAGAAGATCTGCACCATGCCGGCGTTGGCCTTGGCCCTGACCGCGAAGCGTACGATCAGGAGATAGACCACGGCGCCAAAGGCGAACAACGCCGCCGCGACCAGCGGCGCCGCCAACAATGGATCGATCGCAAAGAACGCAAACAGGAAGAACGACGCGTACATCGCGATCATCAGGAATTCGCCGTGGGCGAAATTCACGACGTCCATCAGGCCGAAGATCAGCGCGAGGCCGACCGCAATCAGCCCGTAGAGCAGCCCCATCAAAAGGCCGCTCGCCAGACTCTGGATAATGGTCTCGGCTGTCATGTCCCCGCCCCCGTGTCCGCCCGTTACTTCATCGGCCAGACGGCCTCGGCGACCGCGCCTTGCGGCGGGGAGATGGTGACGAACTTGCCGCCGATATACTGCAGCAGCACCGGATCGGCGTCGTTGTTCTGGCCCATTTCGTCGAACTTCACGCGCTTCCATGGCATGATGGTCTGCTCGCCCGGGATTTCGGTCGCGGCCAGCGCCGCGCGGATCTTTTCACCGTCGGTCGACTTGGCGCGATTGATGGCGTCCGCGAGCACGATCAGGCCCATGAATTCGCGCGAGGTGTTGTCGTTCAGATCCTTGCCCGACTTCGCCTTGAACAAATCGTTGATCTTGCCGACCATCGGCCGCTTGACGGCGAGATCCAGCGAGAAGCTGCCGCGGGTAATGACGCCCTCGAGCTTGTCGCCGACCGCGTCGTACAGCGCCTTCTCGGAAAAGCCCGCGGCCTGCGCCACGATCGCCTTCGGCTTGTAGCCGAGTTCGGCCATGGTCTTGACCAGCATGATACCGTCGGTGGTGTAGCTCGAGGGCATCAGCACGTCGGCATTCGCCGACTTGAGCTGCTGGACCTCCGCCGACAGCGACGGCGAATTGGAACGGTACTTGATGTCAGCAACGATCTTGTAGCCGAGCTCCTTGGCAAGCTTGATCTGTGCGTTCGCGGAGTCGGTTCCGAAGATCGTGTCCTCGTGGAACAGGGCCAGCGTCTCGATCTTGGTACCCTTCTTCTTCATGGCCTCGTAGAAGTCGAACATCGCCTTGGTGAACATTTCATCATGGGGCGCGGCGCGGAAGAAGAATTTCAGGCCACGGGTATGCAGGCTCGGCGACGAGTTGTCAGCCGAGACAAACGGGGTCTGATAGCGCTCGCAGATCTGGCTGATGGTGACCGCCACCGAGCTCTGGTAGCTACCGATGATGGCGCAGACTTTCTCCTGCGTGATCAGGCGCTCGGCTTCGGCGCGGCCCTTCTGGGGATCGCCCTGATGGTCGGCGAACACGAGGCGGATCTTGGCGCCGCCGAGGCCAGGCAGTCCGGCATCCTTTGCCAGCGGCAGCTCGAAATCATGCTTGTTGTTGATGATGTCGGTGGCGGTCACATAGGCGTGCTGCGCGTCGACGCCGATCTGCGCGTTGGCGCCGGACATCGGGTAAGTGACGCCGATCACCACTTCGGACGTTTGCGCGCGGGCCGCGATCGGCGCGAGAGCGGCGGCAGCGGTGGCTCCAAGCAATACATTGCGGCGCGTGATCGTCATTGCAAATCCCCCTTTTGAACGGCTGACTTCGATGAAGCGGTTAGCGGTTACGGTAAAGCCTCAATGATCGGCACCATCTGCATCAAAGCACGGCAAGCGCCTTGTTCTGCAGATCGGTCACCAGCATCAATCCGGGCGCGTGCGTGATCGCAAACGGCAGCCTGGCGGCCGCGATCACCGATTGCGGCGTCACACCGCAGGCCCAGAACACCGGAATCTCGTCGTCCCCGACCGGCACCGCATCGCCGTAGTCGGGCTTGTTGATATCGGCAATCCCGATCGCATGCGGATGACCGAGATGAACCGGCGCACCGTGCACCGAAGGAAAGCGCGAGGTGATCTGTACGGCGCGGATCGCATCGGCCGGTTTGAACGGCCGCATCGACACCACCATCGGCCCCGCGAACGGGCCCGCCGCGCCGCAGGCGATACTGGTGCGGTACATCGGCACGCGCAGCTTGCGCTCGATGTGGCGGATCGGCAGCCCGTCCGCCAGCAACGCTTCCTCGAATGAATAGGAGCATCCGATCACGAACGCCACCAGGTCGTCGCGCCAATGCGCGGTAATGTCGGTCGGCTCTTCCACCACTTCGCCGTCGCGCCAGACGCGGTAGCGCGGCAGGTCGGTGCGGATGTCGAGATCGAGGCCGAGCGAGGGAATTCTGAAATCACCGACATCGGACATGCCGATGATCGGGCACGGTTTGGGATTGAGCTGGCAGAACCGGTGAAACGCCGCCGCCAGCTTTTCCGGCAGGATCACCAGATTGCCCTGCACGAAGCCGTTGGCGACGCCGGCCGTGGTGGCGGCCATACCGGTACGGCAGGCATGCCGGGCAGCGACGCTGGGCGATAAATTCGCCGTATCGAGACCGGGTCGTTCCGTTCTTGCCAAGCTGGTCATCGTTGCAACAGCTCCAATCAGGTCGACATCCACTCCCGCATATGGCTATGATAATGTCTAATCGTGATTTTTAATCAAGATGGATAAATCCAGTTTATCAATCTGCGGGCAGAGGGTGCATGGTTGATTTCAAGGCAATTGAGACCTTCATGTGGGTGGTAACGCTCGGGAGCTTCCGTGGTGCCGCGCAGAAGCTCAACACCACGCAACCCGCCATCTCGCAGCGGATCGCCCAGCTCGAACGGGAGGTGGGCGTCAGATTGTTACAGCGCGAGCGCCGCATGGTGATGCCGACACCGAACGGCCGGCAATTGATGGTCTATGCCGAGAAACTGATCGGACTACGCTCGGAAATGCTGGCGGTTGTCGGCGACCATTCGGCGATGCGCGGCGTGCTCCGGCTCGGCGTCGCCGAGACCATCGTGCACACGTTCCTCACGCAGCTGATCAAGCGCGTCAATCACACCTACCCCAACCTTTCGCTCGAGATCGAGGTCGACATCACCTCGAATTTGCGCAACCGGCTGCTGGCGCAGGAGATCGAACTCGCGTTCCTGCTCGGGCCGGTGACGGGGCCGACCATCAGCAACCGGGTGCTGTGCGACTATTCGGTCGGATTTCTTGCCAGTCCTTCGCTCGGGCTGGGCAAGGAGCGGCTGACGGTGCATGACCTCGCCAAATTTCCCATCATCACCTTTCCACGCAAGACGCCGCCTTACGAGATCGTCCGTTCGCTGTTCAACCGGCCCGACCTGCCGCCGATGCGCCTGCACGCCAGCGCCTCGCTGGGTACGGTCAAGCATATGGCGATCGAAGGCCTCGGCATTGCCGTCGTTCCGACGGCGATTGTCGAAAACGAAATCGCCGATGGAAGGCTGCACTTGCTGTCGACCAACCTGCAGATGCCGCTATTGACGTTTTCGGCGAGCTGGCTGACCTCCCCCGACACGGTCGCGGTCGAACGGGTGGCTGAATTGGCGGCCTCGCTCGCGCAGGGCGGCGTCGTTGTTGACGCGCCGCTGCAGGCGCGTCATTGAAGCGGATCGGGTGAGCATCAATCAAGACCGGAATGGCTCAATGACCAAGATCGCATCCAACCTGCAAATCGATTCCGCCCGGCTGTGGGACACCATTCATGAAACCGCCAAATTCGGTGCAACGCCGAAAGGCGGCGTGCGGCGACTGACGCTGGGACCTGAGGACAAGCTGGTCCGCGACTGGTTCCGGAAAGCCTGCGAATCCGCTGGCCTCGAGGTTCACGTCGACGCGCTCGGCTCGATGTTCGGCCTGCGCAAGGGGCGCGACATGTCGAAGGCGCCGATCGGGGTCGGTTCCCATCTCGATACCCAGCCCACCGGCGGAAAGTTCGACGGCATACTCGGCACGCTCGCTGCGCTGGAGATGGTTCGCACCCTCAACGATGCCGGGATCGAGACCGAGACGCCGATCTGCATCTGCAACTGGACCAATGAAGAAGGCTCGCGTTTTGCGCCGGCGATGATGGCGTCCGCCGCCTATGTCGGTGATTTCACCACCGACGACATTCTGTCGCGCAAGGATGCCGAGGGCGTGACGGTGGCGCAGGCGCTGGACAGCATCGGCTATCGCGGCGAGAGCCCGGTGGGCCGCCAGAAATTCTCCAGCTTCGTCGAACTGCATATCGAGCAAGGCCCGATCCTCGAAGCCGAGAACAAGACTATCGGCGTGGTCGATTCCGGCCAGGGCGTGCTCTGGTACGACGGCAAGATCACCGGGTTCGAAAGTCATGCCGGTTCGACGCCGATGCCGCTGCGACGCGACGCACTGGCGACGCTGTCGGAAATCGTGCTGGCGATGGAAGCGACCGCCAGGAAGCACGGCCCGAAGGCGGTCGGCACCATCGGCGAGGCCGTGATCGCCAATCCCTCGCGCAACGTCATTCCCGGCGAAATCGCCTTTACGATGGATTGCCGCAGCGCGGACGCCGCGATCATGGACGCGCTGGACAGGGATTTGCGCGCGGCGATTGCGGAGATCGCGGCCCGCCGCAAGGTCGACGTCAAGCTCGATCTGGTCTGGCGCAAGCCGCCGACCCATTTCGATCCGAAGCTGGTCGACGCGGTCGAAAACGCCGCCACCGCGCTCGGCTACTCGCATCGCCGCATCACCTCCGGCGCCGGCCACGACGCCTGCAACCTCAACACCGTGATGCCGGCGGCGATGGTGTTCGTGCCCTGCAAGGACGGTATCAGCCACAACGAACTGGAAGACGCCACGCAGGCCGATTGCACCGCCGGCGCCAACGTCCTGATGCATACCGTGCTGGCGCTTGCCGGCGTGGCGTCATAAAATAATCAAAACCGGAGGGACTGCCGTGCGCGGTGTTTTTGTCGATGCCAATGAATCCCTGGCCGTGATCTTCGAGCGGCTGCAAAAGCCCGGTGATCCCGAGGTGCTTATCCACCGGGATCCCGACATCACCTCGGAGCAATATCCAAAGATCCTCGATGGCGCCGAAATCGCTGTCGTGGACCACACCGCGCTGCCGACCGAGATTGCGAAGAAGTGTACCGGGTTGAAGCACGTGGTGTTCCTCGGCACCGGCGCGCGCAGCTACATGAACCCGGAAGAGCTTAGCCAGCTCGGCATCGAAGTGCACCTGATCAAGGGCTATGGCGATACCGCCGTTGCCGAATGCGCCATCGCGCTGATGTGGGAAGGCGCGCGCGGCCTCGCCAGCATGGATCGCGGGATCCGCGCCGGCAACTGGCTGCGCGATGACGCCATGCAACTGACCGGCAAGACGCTGGGGCTGATCGGCTTCGGCGGCATCGCCGCCGAAGTCGCGCGGATCGCGCTCGGCAGCGGCATGCGCGTGATCACCTGGAACCGGTCGCCCAAGAAGCATCCGAAGGTCGAGTTCGTCGAACTCGATGAGCTCTTGACCGAGAGCGACGTGATCTCGATTCACCTGTTGCTCAACGACGAGACCCGCGGGCTGGTCTCGGCCGCCTGCATCGAGGCGATGAAGCCCGGCGTCATCCTCGTCAACACTGCGCGCGGCGCCATCGTCGACGAGGAAGCGATGATCGAGGCCCTGAAATCAGGCCAGATCCGTCACGCCGGCCTCGACGTCTTCAACATCGAACCGCTGCCGGCGGATCATCCGCTAACCAAGCTGCCCAACGTCACGCTGTCGGCGCATTCCGCGTTCCGCACGCCGGAGGCCAGCGAGAACTTGATCGGGGCGGCGCTGGAGCACTGCCGGCGGATCGCGAAGGGGAAGTAGGAGCCTTCTTCGTCTCCCCTTGTGGGAATATGGACCCTGTGTAATCGATTGAGATAGCGGGCAAAACGGAAATCGGTGTCCGTATAGTGTCCCTTGTACGAGGTTCCTTGCCGCAGCGGTCCCGGTAGCCGATGGCACGTGGCCGCCTCGCTCGGCCCTGCCTGTGGTCCCCGGCGCACTGGCGGGCTTAGTGCGGCCTTTCCCTTGACGGCTGACGCCCCCTCTTGCCATGCGCAGGCGGTGCCTGATCGCCTGACGATGGCTTGCAATCGCAACGGTTTGGCACGCGCTGACAATCACGATGCGAGTGGGATATTCTAAGTTAGTAGCCAGCGCGCCTTGCGCGGCTCTCGCGAAGCAAAAGCCCGGTCATGAATGATCCTGATCAACTTGCGTTTTTCGAAGACGTAGCTTCACCGACTGCGATTGAGGTTCCTGTATTGAAAGTGTTTGATGGTGATGGGTTCCTCACCAAGATCGCCCTTTGTCAACTGACGGATAATCCAAAAGACCACACGGAATTCGAAGCCACAATTCGATTTGGCTTTGTCGATGCTCCAGAGCTTGAGCAAAGAGGTGGTCGTGAAGCGAGAGAGTTTCTCACTGCTTTGATCGGAGGGCGAAAAGTTTGGATTGATATCCTGACCAAGATGGATACAGGCAAATCGCTGGATCGGCATGGGCGGATTGTCGCTGTTCCATATTTGGGTGATCGATATCCGGCTTCTATGGTCAGCAATCATTCGTTATATCTGACAGGAAATATTGAGATTGAGATGCTGCTGAATGGTTGGGCTTGGGTTCTCGAACGATACGGGCCTGATGAGATATATTTTGAAGCTTTGGAAGTTGCTCAGAGGAACAAGCGGGGAATTTGGGCGTATGAGGATAATGTTCACCCTTGGACCTTTAAGCGTCAGAAATATATTGATCGCCGTCTATCCGCAAAAGAACCGAAAACTGTTGAAAAATGTCCAGCGGAAGGCTGTGTTGGAAGTTTGGTAAAGCGCAACGGGAAGTTCGGAGTGTTCTATGGATGCTCAAACTATCCGAATTGTACGTACTCACGTTCAATATAGAAATGTTTGGGCCGCGATGACGCTGGCGCGGTCTTGTTGATGACGCTGGTAAAGCCTTCAAACAGCAACCGCAGCCCGATGGTCGCAGCGAAGTGATCGCCCTCGCGGCTCTTGCGCGCGCGGCACATCAACGTGATCGCTTTGCCGATTGCCATTCTCGATTTTCCCATCTTCTCCGCGTCATACCACTTCATCGCCTGCGCGACGGCGGTGGCGACAAAAGGGTACGATGGCCGGGTCGCCCTGCGTGTCGATGTCTTCGTGTGAGATGATTTCAAGGCGCTTGCAGACCGTGCTGTGGAACGCCTTCGATGTGTGCATCAGCTCGATGGCGAACTCCATCGCTTCGAGCTCAAGTCCGTGGACCAATTCCACGCCGGATGAGAGGTTTGCATCCGCGGAGACAGACCTCTCACCCGTCGGCGATGCTGCGCATCGCGTCCACCCAAGAGCGAGCTTCGCTCGTCTCGGCTCCCCATAAAGGGAGAGGGAAACGTGATCAATCCACCATATCCGCGACCGCCTTGCCGCACGCGGTCGTGTCCGCGTTGCCGCCGAGATCCCTGGTGCGCAGCGTGCGTTCGCCGAGCGTGCGCTCGATGGCGCCGACGATCGAGGCCGCCGCTTCCTTCTCGCCGAGATGCTCCAGCATCATCGCGCCCGACCAGATCATGCCGATCGGGTTGGCGATGCCCTGCCCGGCGATATCGGGCGCCGAGCCGTGCACCGGCTCGAACACCGACGGGAAATTGCCTTCCGGATTGATGTTGCCTGACGGCGCGATGCCGATGGTGCCGGTGCAGGCCGGACCGAGATCGGAGAGAATATCGCCGAACAGATTGGAGCCGACCACGACGTCGAACCAGTCCGGATGCAGCACGAAATTCGCGGTGAGGATGTCGATGTGGTACTTGTCCCACTTCACCTTGGGATAGTTCTTCGCCATCGCCTCCACGCGCTCGTCCCAATAGGGCATCGTGATCGAGATGCCGTTGGATTTGGTCGCCGAGGTCAGATGCTGCTTCGGGCGTGACGCTGCAAGATCGAATGCGAAGTTGAGAATGCGATCGACGCCGACGCGCGTCATCACCGTCTGCTGGGTGACGAATTCACGGTCGGTATCCGGGAACATGCGTCCGCCGACGGAAGAATATTCGCCTTCGGTGTTTTCACGCACCACCCAGAAATCGATATCGCCGGGCTTGCGGTTCGCGAGCGGCGACGGCACGCCGGGCATCAGGCGCACCGGGCGCAGATTGACGTACTGGTCGAACTCCCTGCGGAACTTGATCAGCGAGCCCCACAAGGAAATGTGATCGGGGATTTTGGCCGGCCAGCCCACCGCGCCGAAGTAGATCGCGTCGTGCTTGCCGATCTTGGCCTTCCAGTCCTCCGGCATCATCTCGCCGTGCTTTTCGTAATAGTCCCAGGAGGCGAAGTCGAAATGGTCGAAATGCACGGCCACGCCGTGCTTCTTCGCGGCCGCCTCAAGAACGCGCAGGCCCTCCGGCACCACTTCCTTGCCGATGCCGTCGCCGGGAATGACCGCGATCCGATAGGTTTTTTTGCTCATCCTTGAAATCCTTGGGTGGCTTGCTCTTTGGGTCGTGTGCCATGCCCCAGACACGGCCGGTTGATGGCCTTGCAATGGACCAAACGGCGCGCGGGTGCAACGCTGCAGTGCAATGTTGACCGCCGACGTGCCGACCGCCTACCAATTTCGCTGGCCTTCCCGAGATACCATCCCAGCAAGCGAGTATTCCCATGGATCTGCATTTGCGCGGCAAGCGCGTCCTGATCACCGGCGCCTCCAAGGGCATTGGCGCCGCCGCGGCCGAGGCTTTCGCCGAGGAAGGCTGCGACATCAGGCTGGCCGCCCGCAACGGCGCGCAATTGAAGACGCTCGCCGACCGGCTGCGCTCGGCCCACCAGATCGACGCCTCGGTGCATGTCGTCGACCTGCGCAACCCGGCCGACATCGAGAAGCTGGTGAAGGATACGTCGGATATCGACATCCTCGTCAACAATGCCGGCGATATTCCGGGCGGCTCGATCGACAAGATCGACGAGGCGACCTGGCGTCACGCCTGGGAACTGAAAGTGTTCGGCTACATCAACCTGACCCGCGCGGTTTATGCGCAGATGAAGGCGCGCGGCCACGGCGTCATCGTCAACGACATCGGTGCGGCCGGCGAAAAATTCGATGCGAATTATATCTGCGGCAGCGCGGGCAATGCGGCCTTGATGGCGTTCACGCGTGCATTAGGCGGCAAGAGCCTCGCCGACAACATCCGCGTGGTCGGCATCAACCCCGGCCCCGTCGGCACCGACCGCCACGTCACGCTGCTGAAGACCCGCGCCAAAAACCAGTTCGACGACGAGAACCGCTACAAGGAATTCCAGAAAGGCCTGCCGCTCGGCCGCCCCGCCCATGCCCGCGAGATCGGCGACTTGATGGCGTTTCTGGCGTCGGATCGATCAGGGTATACATCGGGCGTGATCTATACGGTGGACGGCGGGATCAGTGCGGGGTGGGGGTAGAGGCGATCAACACGTCAACGCCACCCGATACTCCGCCGTCACCCGTAGGTGCGCGCTCTTGCGCGCCTCGAAGGATGGGCAGCGGGCACCTGTTCCTTTCATCCTTCGAGGCTCGCCGAAGAGGCTCGCACCTCACGATGACGTCAGCCCGCCGTCCTTTCAAACAACTGCCTTATCAGCGTCGTGATCCTCCCCGTCGGCGACAGCATCTCGTGCATGATCGTAAAATGGTCGGCGCCGGGAATCTCCTCATAGGTCACGGGCAATCCATGCCTGGCGCGGTGGCCGGCGAAGTCGGCGGTTTGCTTGCGCAGCAGCGGCAGCTCGGCGCTGCCGGCTACCAGCGACAGCGGCTTGAGCGGACCGCCTGCCATCACCATCGGCGAGTTGCGGCGCGACGTCGCCTCGTCGACCTTCAGTTTCTCGTTGAGATAGCTGTGCCTGATCGGCTCGAGGTCAAAGATGCCTGATATCGCCATCCCGCCCCTCACCCTCGGATGCGACAGCGCCATCGAGGTGAGATGGCCGCCGGCGGACCAGCCTGATACCACGATGTCGTCAGAGGCCGCACCGAGCTCGGGCAATTGCCCGGTGAGATAATCGATGCCGGAATGGATTTCGGCGACGATCTCGTCGAGCGTCGCATCGGGCGCCAGCGTGTAGCCGATCAGCGCCACATTGATGCCATGCGCCATCGGGCCTTCGGCGAACACCGTAAAGGCCTCCTTGGCGCGGGTCTGCCAATAGCCGCCGTGGATGAACAGCAGCGTCGGCGCCTTGTCGGCGGCTTTCAGGAAATCGATCCGGTTGCGCTCGCGCGGGCCATAGCGGAGGTCGAGTTGGTCGGGGAAGCGCTTGCGCATGTCGGCGGAGCGCTGCTCCCAGCCCGCGACCAGCTCGACGCTGCCGGGCACGGCGACGCCATTATTGAAGCCGAGATCGCGGTCTTGCTGGCTCATGGCGCGCCAGTCCAGCGCAGAAAACAATACCGGCATTCCAAATCTCCAGTGCAGCCACGACGTGGGCGGGTTTCCACTTTGCCAAAAAATGTTCTACAGCACCATTCACGACCAAGAAACCGCGGAGGGCAAAGTGGCTGATCAGGGGCTGGTGAGAGAGACGGCGTGTGCCATCGTTGGCAAGCTGAGAGCGGGTGAAGTCACGCCACTCGATCTGCTCGACGTGCTGGAAAAGCGGATCGCTGAAGTCGACGGGCCCGTCAACGCACTGCCGACGCTGTGCTTCGACCGCGCCCGCGACCGTGCCCGGGCGCTGATGAAAAAGCCGGTCGGCGAGCGCGGCCTGCTCGCAGGCCTGCCGATCCCGATCAAGGACCTCACAGCGGTCGAGGGTGTGCTGACCACGCAGGGCTCGCCGATCTACAAGGATAACATCCCGGCGAAATCGGACATTCTGGTCGAGCATCTCGAAAACAACGGCGGCGTGATCTACGCCAAGTCAAACACGCCGGAATTCGGCGCCGGCGCCAACACGTTCAACGAAGTGTTCGGCGCGACGCGCAATCCCTGGGATACTTCCCGCTCCGCCGCCGGCTCCTCGGGCGGTGCGGCGGTGGCGCTCGCCACCGGAACAGCCTGGCTCGCCCACGGCTCCGACATGGGCGGCAGCTTACGCAACCCCGCCAGCTTCTGCGGCATCGTCGGGCTGCGGCCGAGCATCGGCCGCGTCGCGCATACGCTTGCGGCCGCCGTCGATCGCAATCTCGGGGTCAACGGCCCGATGGCGCGCAATGTCGAGGACGTAGCCCTGCTGCTCGATGCGATGAGCGGCGAACATCCCGGCGATCCCTTGTCGCTGCCGGTGCTACCAAATTCGTTCCTGTCCGCGGTGCGCGCGGGCAGCAAGCCGAAGCGCATCGCCTATTCGCCTGATCTCGGCATCACGCCGGTCGATCCCGAAGTTGCCGCGGTCACCCGCAAGGCGGCGCAGCGTTTCGCGGAAGCCGGGGTCATCGTCGAGGAAGCGCATCCGGACCTCCGCGAGGCCCATGAATGTTTCCACGTGCTGCGCGCGTTCGACTTTGCGCTGAGCAAGGCGCAGCTGCTGCGCACCAAGCGCGACCAGCTCAAGCCCGAAGTGATCTGGAACATCGAGGAAGGCCTCAAGCTGACCGTCGAGCAGCTCGAGCGCGCCGAAGCGCAGCGCGTCGCGATGACCGCGCGCACGCTGGAGTTTTTTGACAAGTACGATCTGCTGCTGGCGCCTGCCACCATCGTGGCGCCGTTCCCGGTCGAGAACCGCTACGTCGCCGAATGCGCCGGCAAAAAGTTCGACAATTATGTCGAATGGCTCGGCATCGTCTACGCGATCACGCTGGTGTGTTGCCCCGCGCTGTCGCTGCCGTGCGGCTTTACGGCCTCGGGCCTGCCGGTCGGACTGCAGATGGTGGCCAAGCCACGGGCCGAAGCAAAACTTCTCGCCGGCGCGAAGGTGCTGGAAGACATTCTGGGCGTGCGCGGCACCACGCCGATCGAGCCGCGCGCGCCGAGGTAATGTATTTCTCCCTCAAATCGTCGATGCATCGTCACGAATGAGGTTCCGATATGACCGACGACCCCGAGCCGCCGCCGGAGAGCAAGCTGACACGCAGCAAGGAACGCTGGGCGCGCGAAGGAAAGTTCCTTACCGGAAAGATCACCCGTCCCGAGGACCAGCGCCTGCCGCCGGGCCAGCATCTGACGCGCGACTGGCCGGTGCTCGACCTCGGCCTGACGCCGAGCATTTCGCGCGAGCGCTGGCGGCTCGACGTTTACGGCGCGGTCGAAAACCCGATCTTCTGGAATTTTGCCGAGTTCAGCGCGCAACCGCAGACGCAATTCCTGTCCGACATTCATTGCGTCACCACCTGGTCGCGCTACGACAATCAATGGGAGGGGCTTTCGACCCGCGACCTGCTGATGGCGTGCCGGCCGCGCGACGAGGCGCGTTTCGTGGTGCTGCATTCGCATGACGGCTACACCACCAACCTTGCACTGGAAGATTTCGCCGCCGAGGATGCCCTGCTCGCCCACAGCTGGTCCGGCCAGCCGCTGGAGCAGGACCATGGCGGCCCGGTGCGGCTGGTGGTGCCGCATCTCTATTTCTGGAAGAGCGCCAAATGGCTGCAGAGCATCGAATTCCTCGATAAGGATGCGCCGGGCTATTGGGAAGTCCGCGGCTATCACAACCGCGGCGACCCGTGGGCGGAGCAGCGTTATTCCAGCGATTGACGCCTTAGAGCCAAGGGAGAATGCCCGTGCCGACCGAACGCTTTCAATTCACCGGTGAAGGCGGCCATCAGCTTGCCGCGGCGCTGGACAAACCCGACGGCGCCATCCAGGCCTATGCGTTGTTCGCCCATTGTTTCACCTGCGGCAAGGATGTGCTGGCGGCCAAACGCATCGCGACTGCGCTCACCGCTCGCGGCATCGCCGTGCTGCGGTTCGACTTCACAGGCTTGGGCTCCAGCGAAGGCGATTTCGCCAACTCGACCTTTACCTCGAACGTCGCCGATCTCGTCCACGCCGCCGATCATCTGCGCGACACCCGGCAGGCTCCGGCGATCCTGATCGGCCACAGCCTCGGCGGTGCCGCAATCCTCGCCGCCGCCGGACAAATCCCCGATGCCAGGGCGGTCGTCACCATTGCCGCGCCCTCCGATCCCGCACACGTCACCCATTTCTTCAAGGATCGCGTCGAGGACATTCGCACCCAGGGCAAGATCGAGGTTCAGCTCGCCGGACGCCCCTTTCACATCAAACGTGAATTCCTCGACGATATCGCCGAACATGGCCTGATGGCGCATGTCGCCAAATTGCACAAGGCGCTGTTGATCATGCATTCGCCGACCGATGACACGGTCGGGATCGATAACGCGACCAATATTTTTGTCGCTGCAAAACATCCGAAAAGTTTCGTGTCGCTGTTCGGCGCCGATCATCTGCTCAGCAACAAGCGCGATTCCGCGTATGTCGCCGACGTCATTGCCGCCTGGGCCGAACGCTATGTCGAACCGCTTCCAGCTCAACCGGCCGCCGAACGCGGCGAGGTACCGCGCAATGTCGTGGTGCGCGAGACCCGCGCCGGCAAATTCCAGCAGACCGTCACGTCGGGGTCGCACCAGATGCTGGCCGACGAACCCGTCGCCGCCGGCGGCGAGGACTCCGGGCCCGGGCCGTATGATTTCGTGCTCGCGGGCCTTGGCGCCTGCACCTCAATGACGATGCGGATGTATGCCGACCGCAAATCGCTGCCGCTCGATCGCGTCACGGTGACGCTGCAGCACAAGAAGATCCATGCGGAAGACTGCGCCGAATGCGAAACCCGCGTCGGCATGCTCGACCAGATCGACCGGGTGATCTCGATCGAGGGCGCGCTCGACGCCGATCAGCGCAAGCGATTGATGGAAATTGCCGACAAGTGCCCGGTGCACCGGACGCTGACATCGGAAATCCGGATCGTGACCAAGGCTGCGGAGTAAAAAGCGAAGTCGTCGTCCCGGCCTTGAGCTCAGATGCGCAATTGCGCATCGGGGGACCCATACGCCGTGGCTTTAGTTGATTAAGAAGGTATTTAACGCCGGTGCTCTCACCGAAAGGACACGGCGTATGGGCCCCGGGTCAATCCCGGGACGACATCGATTTTCAAGCCGTTGCCAGCGGACGTACACGGAGCGCGCCGCGCAAGCCTAGCGCGGTGCCGACCAGGATGCCGGCGACCGCGATGAACGAGGCCAGCGCCAGCGTCGAAAACCCTGTCAGTCCCTGCCCGATCGAGCAGCCGAACGCCATCACGCCGCCGGCGCCCATCAGCGCGGCGCCGCCGCCCGAGCGCAGCATGTGGCGCGGCGATTGATAACCTTCCAGGTGGAAACGTCCGGTCGCCAGTGCCGTGATCAGGCTGCCGGCGAGCACGCCGCCGACCGTGGCAATGCCGAAGTTCAGCGTCGATCCCGTCGACAGCATGACATATTGCAAGGCATCCGCGATCGGCGCGATGAAGGTCAGCGACACCACCGGCGTCGGATTGAAATCATCGGCGCCGAGATAGCCGCTCGCGAACCAGCCGCTCGCCACCAGAATGCCGATCACAAAACCGGCAGCCACCTGGCCCGGCGATTTCCGGAATGGCGCGTGCCCGAACGCGAAGATGATCAGCGCCGCGCTGACGGCGGACGCCGCCAGCATGCGCGCCGTGATTTCGCTGAGGCCGAGCGCCGACAACAGCGCCGGCACCGAATTCACTGTCGTCGTGGTCTGCGAAGCCTGCACCATCGCGATACGCGCCGGCGCGATCAGGCCCTTCAGCGTCATCATTGCAAAAATGCCGAGCACCATCACCACCACGAAGGAGCGGAGGTTGCCGCGCCCGAGCAGCACCAGCGCGCGCGAACCACAACCGTTCGACATCACCATGCCGTAGCCGAACAACAGCCCGCCGACAAACATCAGCGGCGCCGAGAATGACGGTTGCAGATAGATCGACTTGCCGAGATCGACGAGGCCCGCGGCCGCCAGCAACTGCGTTGCTGCAACACTCACGCCGATGGCGAGCGCATAGGTACGGACCAGGCGGCCATCGCCTTCCGCCCACCAGCCGCGCAGGCTGGAGAGCATGCAAAAGCCGCTCAACAGAGCGACCGCGCCATAGACGAGGCCGATCAGCAATCCGCTCAGCACGACAATATTGGCAGGGCCTTCCACGGCATTTTCCCTTGGAGCGTTCGGCGTTATCAGCCGCAACAGCATAAATATGCTACAGATTTCACCCTGCTATAGCGGCGCATGCATGGGCGCGTCCACGGCGGGGGACAACAAAGAATGAAGCTTCCGCGCGGTGCGACAATGAGAGAATAAAACAATCGATTCCAACTGGAATGCGATTGGTTTCGTTCCCGCGATAAAGAGGAAAAATATCTGGCCGAAAGGATTTACACCGGCCGCAGGATCACGCGGTCGCGCGACGAACCCGCCACCGCGATGAAGGCGGCCCTGGCCTGTTCCAGGGAAAAGATCGCCGCCGGCTTGATCGGGAACGGTTTTAAATGCCCGCTGGCGAAGCCGGGTCCGATTTCCCTGAGCACCGCGCCGGTTGCGACCGACGACAGGCCGAGCGTATCGATGCCGACATAGGTGTGCTGGCCGCGATAGAACTCCAGAATGTTGAACTGCACGATGCGGTCGACGGCTGCGATCAGGATCTGCCGCCCGCGCAGCGCCAGCGATTGATGCGCCGCCTGAAAATAGGGATCGCCGACGGTGTTGAACACGATGTCGGCGCCCTTGCCGTCGGTGAGTTCGCGCACACGCGCCGCGACGTCAGTCACGGAAGCGTTGATGATTTCGACCTTCGAATTGGCGTGGCCTTCATAAAGTTCGTCCTTGCGCACCACGCCGATCACGCGCGCGCCGTGCCAGCTTGCGATCTGCACCGCGGCCTGCCCGACCTTGCCGTTGACGCCCATGACCAGCACGGTCTCGCCGGCTTTGGGAATGCCGGCGCGACGCAGCCCTTCCATCGCGGTCACAAAGGGAACGCCGATACCGGCGGCCTCCTCCCACGAAATGCTTTTGGGCTTCTCCACCACGGCATCGGCTTCGACCACGAGATGCGTGGCATGGGTGCCGTCACGGCGAATGCCGAGATCGCCGGACGAGCCGAACACGTCCCGCCCGATCGATCCCGCGGGTCCGTCGATCACGACGCCGGCATAGTCGCGGCCCGGCGTCCGCGGAAACACCGCATAGGGCATCAGGCCAGTGGCGGCCTTCACGTCGGACGGATTGACGGCGGCAGCCTTGACTTCGATCAGCAGATCATTGGCGCCGCGCGACAGCGTGTGGGTCTCGACGACGGGCGCGAGCGAGGCAGCGTCGGCGACTTTCGCCGGCAGACGGACGCAGCGGGCGTTGATCGATTGACCTTCAGATTTCAACAGGAACTCCAGCGTCTTTTCATTTGAGCGCGTTCTTTGGCGCCGAACAGGCACCATGACTACCGGACTGAATGCTGAGTTCAAGAGAATTGTCAGCACGTTGTCGGCTGTCGCTTCGAAGGATGCGGCGTTCTGCGCGCTGAAAGTTGCCGTAAAGATGCGAAATCACCTCTTGCAAGGGCTTCCTTCTTCGCCCGACTCCATTTCTTGAGCTTGCGCTCGTTCTCGATGGCGTCGGTGATCCGGTCGAACCACTGCGAGAATACCAACGACACCGGCCGGCGAGTAGCGGTGTAGCCGCCCAATGCTCCGGCGTTATGCTGAGCCAAACGTATATCCAGCGTCGTGCGCGTTACACCGATATAGAAGCTCCCGTCAGAGCAACGCAGGATATAAAGAAAGGCGCCCTCTTCCATGCCGATCCCCATTCACCGCTTTCACCCCTCACCCTGAGGAGCGGCGTCTTCGCCGCGTCTCGAAGGGCGAGGCCACCATCCGGGCCTCATGGTTCGAGACGGCGCCAGGGCGCCTCCTCACCATGAGGAGAAAGAGCTACCCCTTCGGGCGCTTGTCGTAAACACGTTTCGCCTTTCCCAGCGATCGCTCCAGGGTCTCGGGGGCGACGGCTTTGATGCGGGCGGTGATGCCGATGGTGTTCTTGATGAAGGTTGCGACTTTCTCCGTATGCGTGGGCAGACCGCTGCCGTCCCAATGTTCGGGACGGGCTTCCGCCAGCACAGTCATTTCGTCCATGCGGCCCTCGCGCGTCAGTTCGATGATGAAATGTCCGCCGCACCAGTCGGTCGCGAGCAGAGCCTCTTCGATCTGGGTCGGAAACACGTTGACCCCGCGCAGGATGATCATGTCGTCGGAGCGACCCGTGACCTTTTCCATCCGCCGCATGCTAGGGCGCGCCGTGCCCGACAGCAGCCGCGTCAGGTCGCGGGTGCGGTAGCGGATGATCGGAAAGGCTTCCTTGGTCAGCGAGGTGAACACCAGCTCGCCCTTTTCGCCATCCGGCAGCACCGCACCGGTCTCGGGGTCGATCACTTCGGGGTAGAAATGGTCTTCCCAGATATGCAGGCCGTCCTTGGTCTCCACACATTCCTGCGCGACGCCGGGGCCGATCACTTCCGACAGGCCGTAAATGTCGGTCGCGTCCATGTCGAAGGCCTGCTCTATCTCCACGCGCATCGCGTTGGTCCAGGGCTCGGCGCCGAAGATGCCGAACTTGAGCGAGGATGCGCGAGGGTCGAGCTTCTGCTTCTTGAACTCGTCCAGGATCGCCAGCATGTAGCTCGGCGTCACCGTGATGATGTCGGGTTTGAAATCGTTGATCAGTTGCACCTGCCGTTCGGTCATGCCGCCGGACACCGGCACCACGGTGCAGCCGAGTTTCTCGGCGCCGTAATGCGCGCCAAGGCCGCCGGTGAACAGGCCGTAGCCATAGGCGTTGTGCATGATCATGCCGGTGCGGCCGCCGGCGGCGCGGATCGAACGCGCCATCACGTCCGACCACACGTCGATATCGGCCTGCGTGTAGCCGACCACGATCGGCTTGCCGGTCGTGCCCGAT
This sequence comes from Bradyrhizobium sp. AUGA SZCCT0169, assembly GCF_018130085.1. Lineage (NCBI taxonomy): Bacteria > Pseudomonadati > Pseudomonadota > Alphaproteobacteria > Hyphomicrobiales > Nitrobacteraceae > Bradyrhizobium > Bradyrhizobium sp. AUGA SZCCT0169. Next base: position 215,681 of record NZ_JAFCMC010000008.1, read on the forward strand.
GAGGCATGGACGCGGACCATTTTCTCGCGCGGCACCGCGAACATGTTGAACGGGTAATTGTCGCGCAAGTCGGTCTTGACCGTGAACGGAAATTTGGCGAGATCGGAAAGTTGCCTGAAATCGCCGGGGTGCACGCCGGCCTTGTCGAACGCCTTCTTGTAGTGCGCGACGTTGTCGTAGGCATGCGCCAGCGACCAGGCGAGACGTTTTGTTTGCAGCGCCATGATCTCATCGCGGGAAGCGCGCTCCGCGGCGTCCAACTCGGCGCGGTAGCCGCCTGCACTGGAATGAAGCTTGCTCGAAGCCATCGCGTGTTTCCTCAAAGATCGTTTTGTTATTTTATCGTGGTACCGGGCAACCACGCACCACCGATGGTGCGGGAATGGCCGCGGAATTCCGCGATCACAACGCCACCGGCGGTGACCTGCACATCGTAGATGCCCGATCTGCCGCTGCGCGAGATCTCGCGCGCGCTCGCCACCAGCACATCGCCGAGCTTGCCGGGCCGGATGAAGGTGACATGGCACTGCGCCGCGACCGCGCGCTCGTTATGGGTGTTGCAGGCAAAGGCAAAACTGGAATCCGCCAGCGTAAAGATGAAACCGCCATGGGCGATGCGCTGGCCGTTGACCATGTCAGGCCTGACCGTCATCGACAGCGTCGCCCGGCCGGGCCCGATCTCGACGATCTGCATGCCGAGGCCCTTGCTGGCGTCGTCCTCCTTCCACATCGCGTCCGCACAGGCGCGCGCGAGGTCGTCGGGCGAAAGCGTGGCATTGACGTTCACTGCGGTCTCCCTGTCGTCGGCCTGTTGCAACCGGCCTCTTTCATTCGGGTAGTCTAGCCGTCGCACCGTCAAACGCGACGGCGTTGTTCACACATGGTCGTAATCCACCACGACCCTATCCGACACCGGCCGCGCCTGGCAGGTGAGGATGAACCCCGCCTTCAGCTCCCACGGCTCCAGCGAATAGTTCACTTCCATCTGGGCATCGCCCTCGACCAGCTTGGCGCGGCAAGTCGAGCACATGCCGCCCTTGCATGCGAACGGCAGGTCCATACCGGCGCGGAGCGCGGCGTCCAGAATGGATTCGTCCTCGGCGACCGGCACCTCGCGGCGCTTCCCGTCGATCACGAGCGAGGCCAGCGCCTTCGGCGGCGCTGTTGTTTCGACGATCTTTTTGGCGCGTGGCTTGCCGCCAAACTCGGAGACGAAGCGCTCGACGTGAATGCGATCCTCGGCAATGCCTATCTCGCGGCAGGTGTTTTCGATGTCCTCGCTCATGCCCAGCGGGCCGCAAACGAAGACGTGATCGACACTCGACGCCGGCACCAGCGAGCGCAGCAGCACGCGAACCTTTTCGCCGTCGAGCCGGCCGTGCAGGATCGGGATGTCCTGCTCCTCGCCGGAGATCACGTGAAAGACGGAGAACCGCTGCATGAAGCGGTCCTTCAGTTCTTCCAGCGCCTCGCGGAACAGCATGCTCGATGTCGAGCGGTTGCCGTAGAACAGGAAGAAGCGGCTGTTCGGCTCGCGCGCCAGCACGCCCTTGACGATCGACAGGATCGGCGTGATGCCCGATCCCGCGGCAAAGCCGACATAGATCCGCGCCTGATCGGGCGCATGCGCGACGCCGAAGCGGCCGGTCGGCGTCATCACGTCGAGCTCGTCGCCGGCTTTCAATTCATCCGCAGCCCAATTCGAAAACGCACCGCCATCGACCTTCTTCACCGCGATGCGCAATTCACCGTCGTCGGGGCCGGAACAGATCGAATAGGAACGGCGGACTTCCTCGCCGTCCATGGTTGTGCGCAGGGTCAGATATTGACCGGGCGAGAAGCTGTAATCTTTGGTCAGCTCCGCAGGTATCGCAAAAGTCAGCGACACCGCATCCGACGCTTCGCGGCGCAAGTCGTTGACGGCAAGACGATGGAAACGGGGTGTGAGGGACATGATCAATGACACTTGAAATAGTCGAACGGCTCGCGGCAGCTCTTGCAGCGCCACAGCGCTTTGCAGGAGGTCGAACCGAACTCGGACAACAACTCCGTATTTCCCGAGCCGCATTGCGGGCACGACACCTGTTGCTCACCGAACAGCGCGCGGCGCGAACTTGACGCCTGCGGCGGTGCGATGCCGTATTCCCGGAGCTTGCGCCGGCCCTCCTCGCTCATCCAGTCGGTGGTCCAGGCCGGTGACAGCACGGTGCGGATTTTGGGCCGCGCGATGCCGGCGCGCTCCAGCGCCAGTTCGATTTCGAGCGCGATCATGTTCATGGCGGGGCAGCCGGAATAGGTCGGCGTGATCGCGATCTCGACATGGCCGTCGCTGACCGCAACCTCTCGCAGCACGCCGAGATCGGCGATGGTCAGCACCGGAATCTCGGGATCGACCACTTGCGCGGCGGCATCCCAGGCGCGCCGGCGCAAATCGGCATCGCGGAGCATGACGGTCACCATCTCGCCCCCGGGAAGGTTCGCGGCAGCGACTGCAATTCGCTGAGCAGATGGCCGAGATGTTCGCTGTGCCGGCCGTCGCGGCCGCCACGCTGCATCCAATTGTTCTGCGGCAACGCCAATGTCGCCTCATTGACGACGCCGGACACGGTCTTGAGCCATGGCGCGTGCAATTTGGCGGGCTCAATCGCGATGCCGGCGTCGATCAGACCGCGCTCGCTGTCGTCGAAATGGAACATCTCGCCGGTATAGGCCCAGAGATCGTCGATCGCGCTCTGCGCGCGGCGGTGGCTTTCCTCGGTGCCGTCACCGAGCCGCACCATCCATTCGGACGAATGCCTGACGTGATAGGCGCTTTCCTTTTCGGACTTCGCCGCGATCGCCGCCAGCGTCGGATCGCTGGATTGCATCATCGCGCGCCAATAGAGATCGGCGAAGGCCGCATAGAAGAACTGCCGCGCCATGGTCCGCGCGAAATCGCCGTTCGGCTGTTCCAGCAGCAGCAGATTGCGGTACTGCCTGACATCGCGCAGATAGGCGAATTTGTCCTCGTCGTTATCCCGGCCCTCGACCTTGGCGGCGTAAGCATAAAGCTCGCGGGCCTGGCCGAGCAGGTCGAGACCCATATTGGCGAGCGCCATGTCCTCTTCCATGGCAGGGGCGTGGCCGCACCATTCCGACAGCCGATGGCCCAAAATCAGCGCATCGTCGGCGCGGCGCAGGGTGTAGAGCACCAGCGGGGTTTCGGAGACTGAGATGGATGCGACTGCCATTTTGCCTATCCTGCTTGCGCGATACTCTCGTCGTCATTGCGAGCGCAGCGAAGCAATCCATTCTATCCCTTTGCGGCGCGGTGGATTGCTTCGCTGCGCTCGCAATGACGGATGACAATCACATATGCCCGACTTCGTCAGGCACGTCGTAAAACGTCGGGTGCCGATAGATCTTGGATTCCGCGGGCTCGAACATCATGCCCTTCTCGGAGGGATCGGATGCCGTGATCGCGTTCGACGGCACCACCCAGATCGAGAGTCCCTCGCCGCGGCGGGTGTAGATGTCGCGCGCGGCCTGCAACGCCAGCGTGGTGTCGGCGGCATGCAGCGAGCCGACATGCTTGTGCGCGAGCCCGTTGCGGCTGCGGATGAAGACTTCCCAGAGCGGCGTATTCGGCGTGGCCATGGCGCTCTCCCTATTCCGCGGCTTGCGCGTGCATGCGCTGCTTGCGCTTTTCGGCATAGGCCAGCGCCGCCTCGCGCACCCAGGCGCCATCGTCATGCGCCTTGCGCCGCGCCGCCAGCCGGTCGCGGTTGCAGGGGCCGTTGCCGGCGAGCACCTGATTGAACTCTTCCCAGTCGATCGCGCTGTATTCCCAGTTGCCGTTGGCATTCTGCTTCATGCCGGGATCGGGAATCGTTAAACCCAGAAACTGCGCCTGCGGCACCGTGGCGTCGACGAATTTCTGCCGCAGCTCGTCGTTGGAGAAACGCTTGATCTTCCACTTGGTGGAAGTGTCGCTGTGCTGGCTTGCCTTGTCGGGCGGGCCGAACATCATCAGCACCGGCCACCACCAGCGATCGAGCGCGCTCTGCGCCATCGCCTTCTGCTCTTCGCTGCCCTTCGACAGCGTCACCATGATCTCAAAGCCCTGGCGCTGGTGGAAGGATTCTTCCTTGCAGACGCGGATCATCGCGCGCGCATAGGGTCCGTAGGAACAGCGGCACAGCGGAATCTGGTTCATGATCGCCGCACCATCGACCAGCCAGCCGATTGCGCCGATGTCGGCCCAGGTCAGCGTCGGATAATTGAAGATCGAGGAATACTTTGCTTTCCCCGCCAGCATCAAATCGACCAGCTCTTCACGGGAAGTGCCGAGCGTCTCGGCGGCGGCATAAAGATAAAGCCCGTGGCCGCATTCGTCCTGGACCTTGGCGAGAAGCGCAGCCTTGCGGCGCAGCGACGGTGCGCGGGTGATCCAGTTGCCTTCGGGAAGCATGCCGACGATTTCGGAATGCGCGTGTTGGGAAATCTGCCGCGTCAGCGTCTTGCGATAGGCCGCCGGCATCCAGTCGTTCGGCTCGATGCGCTCGTCGGCATCGATGCGCGCCTGGAAGTTTGCGGAACGTGCGGCGTCCTCGATGTGGCTGATATCGCCATCGGACGTATTGAGCGCCTGCGTGTACATGGCCGACCTCCCCGTATGTTCTTTCCTCCAACATATAACATAAAAAACAAAATGCAAGTTATTTTTGTAACATGTTTACGTCCCGTCGAACCGGCGCGCCAGCGCCCCGCCCGGCTTCGGCAACGGCCCGTTTTCGTTGGTCGCATGGTCGTCAAGCCATTGTTCCGACGCCGAAAGCAGCCCGCGATAGATCTCGCCGCAGAGCCGTCTTGCCGCCCTGCCCGGCCAGTCCCTGGGCAACAGCGGCGCCGGCAACAGGGGATCGCGCAGCACGACGCGGCGGTAATGGTGGATCAAGAGGATCCGCGCGGTGAAGGCATCGGTGTCGGAGAGGACTTCGCCGCGGCCGAGCGAAGCGCGCAGCGGCTCGAACGTCTTCATGAATTTCAGATAGGCGTCGGCGGTGCGCTCAAGCGGCCAGCTTTCGCTGAGCAGACGCCGGCCGCTCTCATCCTCGGCGGAGACTTCCAGACGTATGGCACCCGCGGCCTCTTCCGGAACCGGCACGCCTGACGGCGCAACCCACACGCCCGGCAGCGGACTGCCGAAGCCGGCGTTTTTCAGCGCATCGCGCGATGCATCGCGGTCCCCGCCATTGCCGATCAGCAGCAGCTCAAACCGCCCGGTCCAGTCGGACGGCGGCGGATCGTAGATGTGCCTGGTGGCGGTATCGAAGGTCTGCCGCCCCTTCTTGTCGAGCCGGTAAAAACTGTTGCGACCGACCTTGTTGCGCTCAAGCCAGCCGTCGCTCGCCAGCCGCGACATCGCGGTGCGGACGACGCCGCTGTCGATGTCGATCGCGGCAAAGAACTCCAGCAGCGTGCCGAGCCACACCGAACCGCCGCGCGGCACGATGGCGTCGCCGAACACGGTGATGACGATCGAGCCGGTGCGCGACGGTTCGCGCTTGAGCTGTTCGACAATGCGGGCAAGCGGCTGCGGCATGCGTCAAGGCATAGCGCGTTTTGCAGATTCACGAAAACGCCGGTGCGCGCCTCCCCCTCGCCCCGCTCTTGCGGGGAGAGGGTCACCCGGATTGCTTCGCAATCCGACCTCTCCCCGCAAGCGCGGGGAGAGGTAAGGAAGCAACTACCTATCCGGGTTCGGATAAACCATGCTGCGCCAGCCGCTGCGGTCGAACGGCGCCCATTTGCCTTCCGGCTGTGCCAGGCGATCGGCGACCGCATAGACCACGGCGGGGTGGTGACCCATGCCGCAATGGCTGCTCTCGACCTCGATGCTCTCCGACGTCGCGGTGGTCTGCTCCATGCAGCCCTGCCAGGCGCAGATGCCGTCGGTGCGGCTGAAGATCGCGGTGGTCGGCACCGGCGGCGTGCCCGCCAGCGACCCGCCGAAACGCGTGTCCTCTTCGTCGGCGCGGCGGCCGCTGGCCATCTCATAGACGCGCCATGCGTTGGTCGCCTTCGGGCCGGCCGCGAACGGGCTGCCGAGCGTGATCACCGAGCGCACGCGCTCCGGCATCATCTTGGCGAGCTGACGCGCGTAAAGACCGCCAAGGCTCCAGCCGACGAGGCTGACCTTGCGGCCGTGGGTGTCGTTCAATTCGTGGACGAGATCGACCATCGCGTGCTGCACGCCCTGGCGCAGACCGAGATTGCGGCCCTGGCGCCAGCCGCTGACGGCGTAGCCGCGGCTCCTGAGGAAGCTGCGCAGCGGACGCGTCGAGGTGTCGGAGGCAACGAGGCCGGGCAATACCAGCACCGGATGCCCGTCGCCTCTCGGCGCCAGACTCAGGAGCGGCAAGGCACCAAGGAAAGCGCCCAATTCGGAAATCGCCCGCCCCTCCAGAAACATCAGGGTTCTGGACGGCGGACGAAGCGTCTGCGTAGCAACGGACATCGTATCTCCTTCTCAGGCCAAGCCCCTTGCGTCTCGGCAGCCAGGCCAGGGTTCAATGGGAAGATGCTCACCTCGTAGAATCGTTCCGCAACGCAACATTATTTCGTAAAAAGCTAAGGAACCGGAATTCTTCTTTCAACGGCCCACTTCACACTTGTGACAATTAAAAGCGCAGACGTGATCAAATAGTCACACGAGCCGCAGCAGGTACTCGAGGGTGTAAAGCACCAATCCTGCAAGCCCGCCGATCAGCGAGCCGTTGAAGCGGATGTATTGCAGGTCGCGGCCGATGTTGATTTCGATCAGCGAAATCAACTGCCCCATGTCCCAGGATTTGACCTGGTCGGAGATGAAGGTGGAAACGCCGCTCTTTTGTTCGGCGACCACACTTCGAAGCACCGCAACCAGACCCTGATTGATTTCGGCGCGCATCTCGGCGTCGGCGGCCAGCGCCTCGCCGGCCGTTACGAACATGCGCACGAGATATTGCTCCAGCACCTGCGTCTCGCCTGAGGCGCTGCGCTCGAAGAACGATCGCGCATTCTCCCAGATGTGGCGCGCGAGGCTGTTCAGTTCGGGGCGCGCCAGGAGATCGCGCTTCAGCCCCTGGATGCGCTCGGCATAGGCCGGATCGCTGCCGAGCCGGTCGACGAAGGTGAGCACCATGCGGTCGAACTCGTCGCGGAACGGATGCTTGGGATCGTTGCGCACTTCCTCGAAGAAGGCGGTCGCCGACGCCACGATCTTGTTCACCAGAAACCTGTCGGCGCGATAGAGTTTCAGCAGTGTCGGCAATTCGTCGCGGATCTTCTCGCGGATCATGGCCATGGTCTCGGCCTGCGTCAGCGATTGATGCACCGCGCGCATGATGTCGTCGAGCAGGCCCTGGTGCCGGCCTTCCTTCACGAAGGTGCGCAGCGTGCCAGCCGCGAGCGGCGCAAGATCGATCGACATCAATTGCGAGGTGATGCGGCGGCTGACGAAGGTCATCAGGCCGGAATTCTCCGTGGCCGCGACCGCCTCGGGCAACAGCCGCAGTGCGAAGCGCGCGAGATCCTCGCTGCGCTTGCGGTCGCGCAGCCAGTCGGCGATGAACGAACCGAAATCGATCTGCCGGAGTTTTGCTTCGACCGGGGCCGCTTCCAGAAAATGCTGCTCGATGAATTCGCCGAGCTTGTCGGCGATGCGGTGCTGGTTGCTCTGGATGATCGCGGTGTGCGGGATCGGCAGCCCCAAAGGCCTGCGAAACAAGGCCACGACCGCGTACCAGTCGGCCAGCCCGCCAATGGTGGCGGCCTCCGCAAAGGCTGCGACGAAGCCGAACGCCGGATGGATCGGCAGCAGCGCCCTCGCCGCAATAAAGATCGCAAACGTCGCCGCCAGCACCAGCGTCGCCAGCAGCTTTACACGGCGCAGTTCGGCAGCCCGCAGCGCGTCGGCAGGCGTGTCGAATGAAAATTTGGCGGGGACAGTCATCACAGCTTCCAAATGAAATCGAAGCTTAGCGTTTTCAACTGCTGCGCACATCGGCAGTTGCGTGTCCCGGACGCGGTGCAGCGTTCTTCACGCTGCTCCGCAGAGCCGGGACCCATGCACAGGCGATGGACCCCGGCTCTGCAGTGCACCGGTGCGCGCTGCACTGCGTCCGGGGAACGCAAACTGTGGGAGACAAAAAGAAGGCCCGCCTAAGCGGGCCTTCCAAAAGGGCAGTTGGCAGATCGCTATCAGGCGGTCTTGCTGTAGACCTTGGAGAAGTTGTCCTGAGCGGTCTTGGCGCTGTCGGCGACGAGCTTGCCGAGATATTCGGTGGTGGCCTTCGCCCGCGAGACGAACACTTCGCCACGCGCACGGACCATGTCCGACTGGATCTGGGCGGCTTCGCTCAGCGACTTGGCCGAAGCGAGCTTGTCGATGCCGGCGAAGAACGCTTCCGCGTCCTGATAAAACGCCTGCTGGATGTTACGGCTGATCTTGGCAGCCTCGGAAACCGAACCGGCAACGGCGGTCTCGATGGCGGCGGTCACCTTCTCGGAACCGGCATGCATGTCGGCGGCGCGAACCTTCGCGGTCTCGGCCTGCTTCTTCACGAACTCACGGGCAGCTTCCGGAACTTCCAGGTTCTGGAGCTTGGTGAACGCCTCGGTGACGGGCGCGAAGGCTTCCTTGACGGTGTTCAGCACGGAATTGGTTTCGGTGGTCATTGGGGTCTCTCCATCCTCAGGTTTGAGCTATGGGCTCACCCCGTCCGGAGTGGCCCGGGGCGAGATCGTTGTGCCATAGTTAATGGTGCGACGCAACATCAATGTTGCATCGCGATATCACGAATACGTGATCAGCCTCAATGATAGGCGGTTTGCCTAGGGAACCGGCAAAAGTTCCACTTTAGTCTTAGCCTCGTACGAATAGCCGAGGCCCCACGCCGATTTTGAGTCCGGGCTGGACGGCGGGCTTAGTGCTTGACGGCCGGTTCTAGTGCTGGACGGCGCGCTTAGTGTTGGACGGCGCCTGGGAGCCCGAAGGCTTCCAGCTGCGCCCGGACCTGCGCCACATTGTGCCCGAGCACGACGATGTCGTGCTTCTTGCCGCCGACGTCGCGGACGTGGTCCCGCAGCAGGGCCTCGGCCTTGAAGCCGAGGCTCTCGAACAGCGCGATCGCCGCCTGCTGGTCGACGGTCATCTGCACCGAGAGCTTTTCCAGCCCGGCACCCAGCGCCAGCGCGAAGGTCTCCTGCGACAGCGCCCGGCCGACGCCCTGCCCGCGCACGTCCTGGGACACCACCATCCGGATCTCGCCGACATGCGGGGACCAGGAATGCGGGTCGCGCACCAGCGTGCCGCAACCGACCACCGCGTCGCCTTTCACCGCCAGGAGGCTCGTGATCTGCCCGCGCTCGATCTCGTTGATCCAGGCCGACAGCACCTTGGGCTGGCTGATGTTGCGCGGCAGGAACAAGAGATCATGGGTCGGCAGTTTTTGCGCGAAGGCAAGCACCGCAGCCTCGTCGGCGCGGGACATCAGGCGGAATTCGATCTCGCCGGCGTGGGTCTTGGCGTGGCGCGGATAGGAACGTGTTTCGCTCATGTTGATCTCTTACCTAACCAGTTGTCCAGTTTCGGCCACAGCCGCTTGATTGCGTTGGCGCCGGCGACGACGCTGACATGGCCGCCCTTCAGGATCACCTCTTCCTTGTCGGACGAGCCGACCTTGGCGATCAGGTGCTTGGCCGCGTCATAGGGCACGATGTGATCGTGCTCGGCGACCGCATGCAGGATCGGCACCTTGATGTCGGCAATTTTGGCCGCACGGCCGCCGACGCTCATGGTGTCGTTGAACAGCTTGTTGTCCCACATCAGGTCCTTGGTAATGGCGCGAAAATATTCGCCGGCCAGCGGCAAGGTGTCCGTGCCCCAGCGATCCATCATCCGGTAGGCCTTGACGTATTCGTCGTTCCAGATGTTCTCCCACAAATTCACCTGACTGACGGCGCGCGACGCCGGCCGCAGCATTTCGAACGACGACAGGATCATTTCCGGCGGCACATTGCCGATGCTGTCGACGAGGCGATCGACGTCGAAATAGCGTCGGTTCGAGAAATTCGAGAACAGCTTCATCTCGCGGAAGTCGATCGGCGTGGTGAAGCAGATCAGATTCTTCATCGGTCCGTCGTTGAAGATCGAGCCGTACAGCAGCGACAGCACGCCGCCGAAGCAATAGCCGATCACGGTGACGTCCGTTTCGCCGGAATCCTGCTGCACGCGGCGGACGCAATCCGGGATGAAGTCGAGAACGTAGTCCTCCATCCGCAGCGATTTTTCCTCCGGCTTCGGCGCGGTCCAGTCCATCATGTAAACGTCGTAGCCACGCTTGAGCAGGAATTCGATGAAACTCTGGCCGGGCACCATGTCGAGGATGTAGCCGCGATTGGTGGTCGCCATCACGATCAGGATCGGCACGCGGTAGATTTCGTCCGCGATCGGGCGATAGTGATAGAGGTTCAGCGTGCCGCGGCTGAGCAACACGTCCTTCGGCGTCGAACCCAGCGCGGGGCCCGACGAGGAGATGTATTCGACGCCCTTGATGCTGCGCTGGATCGCGCGCTGTACCTCGGACTGGATCCGCTCGGGTATCGACGCCAGATCGAGGGCTGCGGCGGGCGCGTTCATTTTTGCTCTCCCTCCGACGGGGGACGCTTGGTGCGCGGTGGCCGCGCCGCGCCAAAGCCGCCCTCGGGCGCCAGCGAATTGTGATGGATTTGGTGCAGCATCGCCTTGATCTCGCTGAGTTGGCCTTCGATGCCCTGGATGCGCTCGGCCATGCCGACCATTTGCGCCCGGCTCGGCAAGTTCATGCTGACGAGATATTTCTCCATCAGCTCGCCGAGCTGCTTCTGCGCGCCCGCCGTGGCGCCGCCGACCTGGTTCATCACCTTGGAAAATTCGGGCGAAGCCATCGCCTGGTTGGCAAAGGAGTTGAACCCCTTCTCCATCTCTCCGATCATCGTCTGCCAGATCACGGCAGGATCGTTGCCCTTGTCGGCCATAGGCGCCCTCCCTTGGTTACGAGCGCTTTGCCACGCCTCGGATATTGTTCCGCCATACCACACCGTTGCGGCGTGGCGGTCAACCGGGCGACATGGCGTTTTCAAGCGAAGTGGATAGCGGTTCGCGTCTGGAAACGCGCCCAAAACAAGGGACTGGTTAACAGTGAGCTGCAAAGCCTTCTGCGATGCGGTAAACCGTGCCATACAAGACCCCAACAAGGTACCATCGCAGGACTGATACAAAGGACCGCCGCCGTGACGCTTGCCCATCAGCCGCCGCAGATCGCCCACGCCAATGGCATCGACATTTGCTACGAAGTCTTCGGCGATTCCGGCGCGGAACCGCTGCTGCTGATCATGGGTCTCGGTGCCCAAATGATCCATTGGGACGATGATTTCTGCCGCCAGCTTGCCGCGCGCGGTTTTCGCGTCATCCGTTTCGACAACCGCGATATCGGCAAATCCTCAAGGATGACCGGCGGCAAGCGACTGACCGCGCTCGAACTGCTCAAGCTGAAATTCCTGAAGATCCCGGTCGCCGCGCCCTACAAACTGATCGACATGGCCAAGGACACGGTCGGCCTGATGGATGTGCTCGGCATCAATTCGGCGCATCTGGTCGGCGCATCGATGGGCGGCATGATCGCGCAGGAAGTCGCGATCTCGTTTCCGGCGCGGGTGCGCTCGCTGACCTCGATCATGTCGACGACGGGCAGTCCAAAAGTGCCGGGGCCGACGCGCGAAGCCGCCGCCATGCTGATGGCGCCGCCGCCCGCGACCAAGGAAGAGTATTTCGAGCGGTTTGCGAAAACCTGGAAAATCCTGCGCGTCGGCTCGTTCCCGGAAGACGAAGCGGCCGACCGCTCGCGCGCCGAACGCACTTACGAGCGCGGCCTCAACCCGGCCGGCGTCGGCCGCCAGCTGCGCGCGGTGCTTGCCTCCGGCAGCCGCAAGGAGCGGCTTGGTGCCGTGAAAGCGCCGACGCTGGTCATCCACGGCACCGTCGATCCGCTGGTGCGGATTGAAGGCGGCAAGGACACCGCGGCCTCCATTCCCGGCGCAAAGCTTGTCATGATCGACGGCATGGGCCACGCGCTGCCGATCCCGATGTGGCCGCAGATCATCGATGCCATCGACAAGCACGCACATGGCGCGGCGGCGAAGGCGGCTTGATCAGGTTACTTCCGGGTAACTTCGTGAGCGCGGGGTGCCCTCTTCCGCACAACAGGGCCGAGGCCTATAGACGGCGCACCGATATCGCCACATGGAGCCCGAACATGGATCTTGCTTTCCGGCCGCGCGCAGCGTTAGCCGCCGTCATTCTGTTGGCCCTTGCCGCTCCCGCCGCCTACGCCGCCTCGCCGCAGCAGGAAGCCAACAGAAAAGCCGTGCTCGAATTCTATGAGAAGGGCCTGAACCAAAAAGACGCCGACGGTGCGATCGCCTATATGGGCAACCGCTATGTCCAGCACAATCCGAATGCCGCTGACGGTCCCGAGGGTTTTCGCAAGTTCATCGGATTCCTGCGCGAGAAATTCCCGAACTCCCGCAGCGAGATCAAGCGTTCGTTCGTGGACGGCGATTACGTCATCCTGCATGTCCACGCCGTTCGCGAACCCGGCACGAGAGGGAACGCGATCATCGACATCTTCAAGCTCGAGAACGGCAAGATCGTCGAGCATTGGGACGTCGTCCAGCCGATCCCCGAGAATCCGGCAAACAACAACACGATGTTCTGAGGGCGGGCTGCAGGGTGGGCAAAGGCGCGCTTGCGCCGTGCTCACCTCGCTATTTGGATCACCTGGAGAGATGGTGGGCACGCTTGCGCTTTGCCCACCCTACGAATCGAAACTCAGCTCTTCGTTGCGATCCAGATGACATGACGCGCGCCGCCGCCTCTTCCGGTGGCGCGCACGGCAACCTCGTTCACATCGAAGCCGGCGGCACGCAGCCGTTTTGAGAACGGCGGATTCGGACCTGACGACCAGACCGCGAGGACGCCGCCGGGCCGCAGCGCCGTATATGCCGCGCCCAATCCGGCTGAACTGTAGAGCCCATCATTGGCCTTGCGGGTCAGACCTTCGGGGCCGTTGTCGACGTCGAGCAGAATGGCATCGAATTTCGATCGCGAAGACCGGATGATCTCGGTGACGTCCACTTCCTGAATGCTGACGCGCGTATCGTTCAGGCTGCCGCCAAAAATCTCCGCCATCGGGCCCCGCCCCCAGGCAACGACAGCCGGTACCAGTTCAGCCACCACGATCCGCGCCCCAGCACCGAGCACCGCAAGCGCGGCCCGCAGCGTAAAGCCCATGCCCAGTCCGCCGATCAGCAGATGCGGCTTCTTGTTCGCTTCCAGCTTCTTGACCGCAAGGGTGGCGAGCGCGGCTTCGGAACCACTGAGCCGGCTGTTCATCAGCTCGTTGGTGCCAAGCATGATGGAAAACTCGGCGCCGCGCCGCATCAGGCGCAGTTCCGCGTCGGTGCCGGGAATATGTGCGGTGTCGAGCTTTTCCCAGGGAATCATGAGGGGGTTCTAGCATGATTTTTTCGTCGTCCCGGCGAAGGCCGGGACCCATAACCACAAATGCTGGTGGTTACGAAGACTCGTCGAACAGCTTTTTTAGACCGATAGATCACGCGGTATGGGTCCCGGCGTTCGCCCTAGGGCATGCACACATCTGATGTCGGGGATTCCCGAATCGGCATTTTGTGTGATTCATATTGTGACACTTCGG